>DATLRS010000034.1:0-7739 GCA_035534535.1 Allostellaceae bacterium
GAGCCGGCGTCCGGTCGGCGCGGCGAGCCGGGTGCGCCCGTAGACCCATACCGCAAAACCGACGACGACAAGACCGAGCAAGGCGAGAAAGGCGCCGCCGGGACCGACCTCCTGGAGCAGCACCCAGATCAGCCAGGCCACCGTGCCGTAGAGCGGGAAGGCGAGCAGTTGCTTGAACCACAGCATCCACGGGCCGGGTCGCGGCAGCACCCGGGCGACGGCCGGGATCGCGGTGGCGAGCACGATCGGGGCCGCCAGCCCACCGCCGAGCGCGACGAAGACTGCGAGGGCGACCGGGGCCGGTGCAATCAGCGCAAAGCCGAGCGCGGCACCCATGAAGGGGGCCGTGCAGGGGGTCGCCACGGCGGTCGCCAACACGCCGGTCGCAAAGGCCCCGGCGAGCCCGCTATGGTCGGCGAAGCGGCTGCCGACGCCGGCGAACCCGGCCGCGAAATCGGCGACCCCCGACAGGCTCAGCCCCATCGCGAACAACAGGTAGGCGAGCAGTCCGACGACGATCGGCGATTGCAGCTGAAACCCCCAGCCGATCGCCGCGCCGCCGGCGCGCAGCAATAGCAGCACGCCGCCCAGTGCGGTAAAGCTGAGGATCACCCCGGCGGCGTAAGCGAGGCCGTGGCGCCGCTCCTCGGCGCGGTGGACCGATCCCACGAGGCCGAGCACCTTCAGCGACAATACCGGAAAGACGCATGGCATCAGGTTGAGCGCGATGCCGCCGACGAAGGCCAGCAGCAGCGCCTGCCACCAGCCGATCAAAGCGGCGCCATCGGCGGCCGGCGCCGCGCCGCGCGGCGCGCTGATCGCATAGGCCCGCTCGATGCCGCCGGCGCCGCGCAACACCAGCACCCCGCCGAGTGTCGCCGGCTGGGTCGCGGTCGGGCCGCTCGCCTTCGCCAGCACCAGACCGAGGCCGTCGCCTGCCACCTCCTGCCGCGGCTCGGCGGCGGCATCGATGACATTGCTGTCATAGGGAAAGAACGACGCCGTCGGCCGCGCGAGGCCACGCAGTGCCGCCTGCGGGATCTCCAGCCGCACGGTGTGCGCGCGCTCCACGAAACGGGTCGCGAAGCCGGCGGGTTTCGGCGCCCGCGCGCGGGCCGCGGCGAACAGCGCCGCGGTTGCGCTGCCGGGTCCCGCGGCGGCCCCGCCGACCGGCAGGCTGAGCGCCAGCTTCGCCTCGCCGGGAATGCAGATCTGCGAGCAGACGAGCCAGGTGGCGTCCGCCGCGAGCGGCACCGTGCCGCCGGCAGCAAGCCCGGCCGGCACGCTGATCGGCACCAAGAAGTCGGCCGCGCCCTCGTATCCGTACCCGCCGATGTTGTTCTGAACAAAGCGCTGCGGCACCGGCCAGGCGATGTCGCCGGCGCGGAACCCCGCCGGAAGCTGCCACGCGATCGTCGTCGGCAGGCCCGAATCGCCGGGATTGCGCCAATAGACGTGCCAGCCCGACGCGATGTCGAGATGCAGATCGACCCAGAGACGGTGGCCCGGGATCACCGAACCGGCTTCGGGAATCAGCCGCGCCGCCACCGGGTTGAGCGGTGCCGTCGGGCTGGTGGCGCGCGCCGGCGCGGCAAGCGCCAACACCGCCGCCGTCACCGCGATCAACGTCCCGCCGATCAATCCGCCAACCGCCAAGCCGAGCCGCATCGCTTCCCGCCACCTGCCCGCGCGGCCATTGTATCAGAAATTGGGGCGGTTCGGGGGCGCCCGGCGGTTCCGGCTCGGTGACGACACAATGGTCGCAGCGATCACTCTGCGCTATCGTCGCCTTGCGTCACGAACCGGGAGGCCTGCCATGGATCAACCCGTGGACCAATCAATGGACCAGCCCAGCGAGCAATCGGTGGGTCAACATCGCACGCTGGCCATCGATATCGGCGGCACCGGCGTCAAGCTCGCCCTGCTCGACGGCGCCGGACACCTGATCGGCAAGCGGGTTCGCGTGCCGACCCCGCCGGTGCCGGTCGCCCCCGATACGCTCGCCGCCACGATCGACGGCGCGGCGGCCAAGCTCGGCGCGTTCGACCGGGTCTCGGTCGGGTTTCCCGGCGCGGTGCGCGACGGCCGCATCCTGACCGCCCCCAATCTGGGGACCGAGCTGTGGGCCGGCTTCGACCTGCAGACGGCGCTCGCCGAGCGCTGGGGTCGGCCGGTGCGGGTGATGAACGATGCCGACGTGCAGGGGTTCGGCGCGATCCAGGGCGACGGCGTCGAGATGGTGCTGACCCTCGGCACCGGGGTTGGCACGTCGATCTTCCGTAACGGCCAGATCATGCCGCATCTCGAACTGGCGCATCATCCGGTGCGCGGCGGCAAGACCTACGACGAGTATCTCGGCCGGCGGGCGCTGGAAAAAATCGGCAAGAAGCGCTGGAGCAAGCGGGTTGCGCGGGTCATCGACATCGTGCAACGGCTGACCAATTTCGATCACCTTTACATCGGCGGCGGCAACGCAAAGCAGCTCAAGCTTCCCTTGCCGGCCGGCGTCGCGATCGTGCCCAACAGCGACGGACTGACCGGCGGCATCGCGCTGTGGCGGGCCGAGGACGCGGCAGGACAGGGCGGCAGCGCGGCGCGTAGCCGCTCCCTCAAGCGCAGCCGCATCGAGTCGGTCGGATCGGCCGCGCCCGGACAGGCGACAGCGGCGCCGCGCGGCCCGCGAGGACGCTCGAAACCCGCCGCATCCGGCCGCACCGTGACGGCGTCCCAGCCCCGCACCGCGGCGTCGTTCGCGGTGCCGGCCGGGGCCTGCGATTGCCATGTCCACGTTTTCGGCACCGCCGCGGAGTTTCCGTTTACCGCCAGCCGGGGCTACACGCCGCCGCCGGCCAACGCCGCCGAGCTCATGGCGTTGCTGGAGACACTGCACCTGTCGCGGGTCGTCATCGTCCAGCCGAGCGTCTATGGCAGCGACAATTCCTGCACGCTCGACTGCATGCGCCGGCTCGGCAAGCGGGCCCGCGGCGTCGCCGTCATCGACGAGGCCACCACCGATGCTGCGCTCGACGAGATGCACAAGGCCGGCATCCGCGGCGTCCGCGTCAACCTCGAGACGGCCGGCGAAACCGATCCGGATGCCGCGCGGCGCAACCTCGCGGCCGCCGCCGCACGGGTCGCGCCGCTCGGCTGGCACGTCCAGGTTTACACGCGGCTGTCGGTCATCGCCCGGCTGAGCGACGACGTCACGCGGTTGCCGCTGCCGATCGTGTTCGACCATTTCGGCGGCGCCCAGGCGGCCGGTGGGACGGACCAGCCGGGCTTTGCCGAATTGCTGGCGCTGGTCGGCGCCGGTCATGCCTATGTCAAGGTCTCGGCCGCCTACCGCAGCTCCGAAAAGGCGCCTGCGTACGACGATATGGCGCCGCTGGCGCGGGCGTTGATCGCCGCCAACCCGGAGCGGATCCTGTGGGGCACCGACTGGCCGCATCCGCATGCCGCGGCACCCGCGGCGGCGCCCGACGCGATTGCGCCGTTCTATGCCATCGATGACGGGCTGGCGCTGAACCAGCTGCCGCTGTGGACCCCCGACGCGGCGATCCGCCGCAAGATCCTGGTCGACAATCCGGCGCGCCTCTACACGTTCTGAGGTTTCAGGGGCGGCCCGCGGGATGGCGCGGCGCTCCGGCATTGCCGGGCTGCTGCTGGCGCTGGCCTTGGCGGCCTGCGCGCCGCCCGTGCCGCCGCGACCCGCCGATGACGCGCACATCCCGCCGTTCGCGCGCCGGCCCTATCAGCCCTTCGCGCGCGACGCGGCGGTGCAGATCGCGTTGCGCGAATGGCGCGCGTTCGGTTCGGTTGTCCTCTACCCGCATCAGGAACTGCCCTACGATGCCGAGCGCTCCGACGGGCTGTGGCAGCGGGTCGGCGAGTACTGGTGGCTGGGTCTGCCGCTCGGCGCGCCGGACCAAGGGCTGACCGGCAAGCACGACGCGAGCGGCCGGATCTTTCCGGCGAGCGAGGACGGCGAATACGCGTGGTCGGCGGCGTTCATCGATTACGTCATGCGGATGGCCGGCGCGGGTCACCGTTTTCCCTATTCGCCGGACCATGCCGATTACATCGACGCCGCCAAAGAGCACGCCATGGGGCAGCGGCCGGGCCTGGCGATCACCGCCGAGCGGCCTGGGAATTATGCGCCGCAGCCTGGCGACCTGGTCTGCATGTGGCGCGGCGGCCAGCCGATCCGCTACGACGACTTGCCGACCGCTCGCTTTCCCGCCCATTGCGACATCGTCGTCGCGGTGCATCCCGGCGCGATCGACGCGATCGGCGGCAACGTCGATAATACGGTCGGGATGTGGCACATCCCGGTCGCCGCGGACGGCCGTCTCGCCGGGCCGGATGGGGTGGTCATCGATCCCGATCACCCGTGGTTCGTCGTGATCCGGGTCGCCTACGACATCGACTTCCCGCTCAGCAGCGCTCCGGCGAACTGAGCGCCGCGCTCACCTCGCGGCCCCGGCCGTGCTCGATCATCACCTCCTCGAAACCCGGGTCGCGATCGAGCAGGCGACGATAGATCGCGCCGGCCGCCGTGATGATCTCGCCGTCGCGGTCGAGCAGCGCGTCGCCGAATTCGAGGATGCGCAGATTGGGCCAGGCGCGCGGCCGCATCTGCGCCACGCGGTCGAACGCCTCGCGGGCCGGCCGCTCGGGATGGGCCTGCGCCAGGATCAGCACCGCGGCGGCTGTCGAGCGCGACACGCCGGCGTGGCAATGCACCAGAAGGTGGCTGCGCGGCGCGCCGCCCAGTTCACTGCCGAAGGCCAGCAGCCGCGCGACATCGTCGCGCCCCGGGGCGATCCGGCCGGCCGCCGGCTCGATCACGTCGTGGAAGCGCAGCGACAGCCGCCGATGCGGCGCGAACTCGGCGAAAGCCGGCGGCTCGGGCCATTCCGGGTCGAGGATCGAGAGCACATGCGTCACCCCGGCCGCGCAATGCTCGCCGAGTTCGGGAATGCCGCAGATCGTCACGCGAAAAGGAGCAGGCGTCGCAGTCATTCGGTCGATTTCAACCCGGTCGCAACGCGCGCCGGCAACAGGCCGGAGCCGGTCCTGACAGGAGGGCGAAAATCGCGCAGGGTCAAGCCCGATCCGGCACCCTCGCTGCTAACCGTGCCGGGTCCATCACCGCCCAGTCCGGTTCAGCGGGCAGATTGCTTACTATGCGCGGGCCCTGGTGCCGCTCGCCGACCGCCGAGCCGAGCCGCGCCGAGATGTGCTGGACGAGGCGTTCGCGTTGCTGCTTGACATGCGCGATCTGCAATTGGAGCCCGCCGACCAGCCCGGTATTCTTCGATCGCTGCGCCGCTGTATAGCGGTGTCGCAGGCTGCTGATGAGGTTGCAGAGAGTTTCCAGTTCCCGCCATTCCGAAGCCAGCATGATCGGCCTCCGCAAAAAAAAGCCGTATTGCTACCCTGCGAGTCGTCGCAGGCTTCTTAAGCCGGGCGCGGCTTTACCGCCCGGACGAGGTGTTCCGGCTTGATCGGCGTCGCGTTGATCTCAACCGCGAACGGCGCCAGCGCATCGCACACCGCGTTGGCGACCGCCGCCGGCAGCGCGTAATCCATCAGGGTTCCGGTCAGCAATTGCCCGGCAGTATCGTATTCGATCGCCTCGCAAAGGATGCCGCCAAGACCCTGCACCGTGCCGCCCCTGACCTGACCCTCAACCAGCATCGGATTTACCACGACTCCGCAATCATGGGCGACGGCATATTGTTCGATTTTTACGCGCCCTGTAGCGATGTCAACGTCCACTATGGCATCAACGTCCACTATGGCGGCGACCCGCACCGGTCAGCAGCCGCCGGTCCTCCCGCCGCTTGAGCGAGCGGCCGACATAGGGCGCCTCGCCGGCGGCCACTCGACTAGACCTGGATCACGACCTTGCCGACATGCTGGTCGGCTTCGACATGCGCCTGCGCGGCGACCAGTTCAGCGAGCGGGAACGCGCGGTCGATGATCGGCCGAATGCGGCCCTCGCTCAGCGCCGGCATCAGGTCGGCGACAAACCGCTTCATCGATTCGGCGCGCTGCGCCGGGCTGCGCAGCCGGTTGCTGACACCGTAAAGGTGCAGGCGCCGCTCGGCGAGGCGGTCGATATCGAGTTCGCCGGCGGTCACGCCGCTCATCCGCCCGATCGTGACAAAGCGGCCGCCGACCGCCAAGGCCGCGATGCACGGGGCGAGCACATCGCCGCCGATATTGTCGACGATCATGTCGACGCCGCCTGGGCCATTGGGGTCCGCGAGCGCGCCCGCGATGGCGTCGCCGAACCCGTCGCTGCCGGTGACGATTCCGACATCGAGCCCGTGCGCCTTCAGCCGTTCGAGCTTCGCGGCCGAGCGCGAGGTGCCGATCACCCGGGCGCCAAGATGCTTGGCCAGGGCCAGCGCCGCGATCCCGACGCCGGACGGCACCGCCGTCACCAGCAGGGTTTCGCCGGCCTGCAGCTGGCCGCTGACGAACAGCGCGTCGTGCACGACGACGAACACGATCGGCACGCAGGCGGCTTCCTCCCACGACAGGGACGCCGGCACCGGCATCACCTCGCGCGCGTCAACCAGCGCGTACTCGGCGAAGCCGCCGCTGCACCGGCCCATCACCCGGTCGCCGGGCTTGACGCCGAAGACGCCGCTGCCCAGCTCGACGATCTCGCCGGCCGCGTCGCCGCCGCCGACCCGCTCCTCGGGCGGCGGCTTGCCCGGCTGCAGCCGCCAATTGTTGAGCCGCCGGAATTCCGCCCGGTTGATCGACGACGCCCGCACCCGCACCAGCACATGGCCGGGCGGCACCGTCGGGCGCTGGACCTCGCGGATGTCCCAGGCTCCACCATCCGGTCCCGGCACCATGATCGCCGCCTGCATGCCCAACCTCCCTTGATCGCTCCGGCGATCGCACGCGATGATCGTCGGCGATTGCTGCGCCTCTCGTCAATCGCGCCCGGATCGGGCCGAAATCAAACCAGGGAGACCCCGATGGATGATCCAGCGGACATCGACCCCCAGTCACGATGCCGGCTGCCGCTACCGCGGCGCGAGGAACTCGACGATGCCGGCCGGGAAATCTACGACCGGCTGGCGAACCCCGACGGCGGCACGCTGCGCGGGCTGCGCGGTCCGGGCGGCATCGCCCTGCACAGCCCCGAGCTGGCGCGGTACACGCGCCCGCTCAACACCTATCTGCGCTATCAGGCGGGCCTCGGCGGCCGGGTGCGGGAACTGGCGATCCTGACCACCGCGCGCGAACTCGACAGCCAGTTCGAATGGGCCGCGCACGAGGCCGAAGCGCGCCGCGAGGGCATCGCCGTTGAGATTATCGAGATCATCCGGCAGCGCGGCGATGTCGGCGGGCTCGACGACGCCGACGCGGCGATCATCGCGCTCGGCCGCGAAGTCTTTGGCGCGCATGCGCTCAGTTCGCCGACCTTTGCGCGCTGCCTCGCGCTGTTCGGCCGGCGCAAGCTGATCGACATCGTCGCGCTGATGGGCAACTACGCCTCGACGGCGGCGCTGCTGACCGCCTTCGACATGCAGCTCGACCCCGGCCAGGAGCCGCCCTTGCCGCCGCTTTAGACCAAGCAGCAATTCAGCGATCGGCACAGGATTGCCGGACCGGCGGCAATCAACCCCTCACCCCAACCCTCTCCCCGCAAGCGGGGCGAGGGAGAAGCGGGGCGCACGTCCTCAACCCTCGCCCCGCTTGCGGGGAGAGGG
>DATLRS010000035.1:0-5508 GCA_035534535.1 Allostellaceae bacterium
GCGGCGGGTGCACGGCGGCGCCTTCACCCATTCGGTGGTGATGCGCTCGAAGACCGGCACGGTGCGCTACGTCGAAGCCAAGCACGACTTCACCCGCAAGCAGCAATTTGTGCCGCTCGGCCGCTAGCCGGTCGATTCTGCGGCTTTTCCCGGTCCGACCCTTCGTGCGCAAGCGGGAATTGAGGCCCGGCAATGCCCTGCCCGCCGCCCTGGACCGCTACCGTCGCAGGGCTGACGATGACATCGTGGATGGTTCGGCAATAACGGCGTTTCTGGGCGTCGCGCAGTCGGCCTGCGGCCGGCGCTGGCGGGCGCGCGCTGCCGCTGCGGGCGACGCGGCGGCGATCGCCGAGCGCCTGGCGCTGCCCGAGATCGTCGCACGCCTGTTGGCGCAGCGCGGCGTCGGTCTCGCCGAGGCACCCTTGTTCCTCGCGCCGCGGCTGCGCGACCAATTGCCCGATCCGGCGCATCTGCGCGACATGATGCCCGCGGTGGCGCGCCTCGTGCGCGCGATCCAGGGCAACGAAAAAATCGTCGTGTTCGGCGATTACGATGTCGACGGCGCGACCTCGGCGGCCCTGCTGCTGCGCTTTTTTGCGGCGGTCGGCGGCCGCGCCTCGGTCTATGTGCCGGACCGGCTGCGCGAAGGCTACGGGCCGAACGCGCCGGCGCTGCTGCGCCTCAAGGCCGACGGCGCGGCGGTGGTGGTGACCGTCGATTGCGGCGCGACGGCGCACGAGCCGCTGGCCGCAGCGGCCGCGGCCGGGCTCGACGTGATCGTCGTCGATCATCACATCACCGAGCCGTTGCTGCCGCAGGCGCTGGCGCTGATCAACCCCAACCGGCTCGACGAAAACAGCCCGCACGGCGTTCTCGCGGCGGTCGGGGTCGCCTTCCTCCTGGTCGTCGCGCTGAACCGGGCGTTGCGTGAGGCCGGCTGGTACGCAGGCCGCGCCGAACCCGACCTGCTGCAATGGCTCGACCTCGTCGCGCTCGGCACGGTGTGCGATGTCGTGCCGCTGGTCGGGATCAACCGCGCCCTTGTCGCGCAGGGCATCAAGGTGGCGCGCGGTCTGGCGAACCCCGGCCTCAGGGCGCTCGCCGCAATCGGCGAGGTGAAGGGGCCGCTCGACGCCTATCATCTCGGCTTCGTGCTGGGACCGCGGGTCAATGCCGGCGGCCGGGTCGGCGCCGCCGATTTGGGCGCGCGCCTGCTCGCCACCGACGATCCGGCGGTGGCCACCGAGCTGGCAACCCGGCTCGACGGCTACAACCGCGAGCGGCGTGAGATCGAGGGGCGCATTCTGGAGGCGGCGATCGCCGCCATCGAGGCGGCGCCGCAATCGCCTTCCCTGGTGTTCGCCGCGGCCGAGGGCTGGCATCCCGGGGTCATCGGCATCGTCGCGGCGCGGCTAAAGGAGCGCTATGAGCGGCCGGCCTGCGTCGTCGCGCTTGCTGATGGAACCGGCCGGGGCTCGGGCCGCTCGGTACCGGGCGTCGCCCTGGGGTCGGCGGTGATCGCGGCGCGCCAGGCGGGATTGCTGGTCAATGGCGGCGGGCATGCGATGGCGGCCGGGTTTACGGTCGCCGCCGCGCAGCTCGACGCGTTGCGCGAATTTCTCGCCGCGCGGCTCGGCGACGGACGCGGCGAGGGACCTGATGGCGAGCGTCCGGTGCCCGAACTGGCGATCGACGGCGCCTTGTCGGCGGCCGGTGCGGTCGGCGGGCTGATCGACCATCTCGAGGCGCTGATGCCCTACGGAGCGGCCAATCCCGAGCCGCGCTTCGCCTTTCCGGCGCTGCAGGTGGCGCATGTCGAGCCGGTCGGCCCGGTCGGACATGGCGGGCATCTGCGCTGCACCCTCGCGGATCCGGCGGGATCAAGTCAGGGCGGCCCGGCGCGCCTGAAGGCGATCGCTTTTCGCGTCGCCGAGACGCCGCTCGGGGCCTTTCTCGCCGGGGCGCGCGGCCGTGCGATCCATGTCGCCGGCCATTTGCGGCGCGACACCTACCGCGGCGGCGATGCGGTGCAGCTCATCATCGACGACGCCGCGCCGGCAGAAGGCTGAGGCCGCTACAATCGGACGCGGATGCGCTCGGCGAGCGCGGCGATCCGGTCTGAGAAGCCAAACCATACACGAATCCAGACCTTATGTCGCTCGCACCAGCCCTTTCACGCGATCTGGTGAATTATCCGGGCTAGGCGACGCGCACTTGAGCGTGCCGTCTGGGTAGATTCCGAAGCTTGTTGCACCGGCTTACGGCCATTTAATTAAACCTGTCCAAATGAGAAACCGAAACTAGTGCGTTCTTGGACAAGGATGCATCTCACAAATGGAGGATCACTTGTACAAACCCAATATGACCGCCGCGGTCGCGGCTCTGCTCATTGCCACTTCACCGCTCGCCTATGCGGCGACGGGGACCGCGTCGCATACCGTTCAGCCCGATCAAATTCGCGCCAGCAAAATGATCGGCAGCAGCGTCTACTCCTCGCAGAACGCCGACATCGGCACGGTTCAGGATGTGATCGTCAACCGGGATGGGCGGGTTGCGTCAGTGGTCGTCGATGTCGGCACCTTTCTCGGGATGGGCGGCAAGGACGTCGCCGTCCGCTTCAGCGACATCAAGAGCGACAACAACAACAACAACCGCCTGATCCTGGACATGACGAAAGCCCAGCTCGAGGCGGCGCAGAGCTACCAGCTGGTAAACCCGGCTACCGGCTCCGGCTCGTCGACCGCACCGGTCGAACGCGGCCACCTGGACTCGGGTACCGGCTCCGATACGGCCCAACATCGATAATTATAAGACCTGCACTGGCCGGGCGGTCTCGCGCCGCCGCCCGGCCGCCGCAACAGTCGGGAGCGACAGGAGGATCGATGAACGGAGCCGCGAGCGGGCGCGAGGTGCTGATCGTCGTCGATGCACAGCGCGATTTCTGCCCGGGCGGCGCGCTCGCCGTGCCGGACGCCGATGCGATCATGCCGGCGGTCAACCGGCTGGCAGCGCAGTTCGCGCATGTGATCCTGACCCAGGACTGGCACCCGCCGGGCCATGCGTCCTTTGCCAGCGCCCATCCCGGCCGCCAGCCGTTCGAGACGATCGAGGTTGATTACGGCCCGCAAACGCTGTGGCCCGACCATTGCGTGCAGGGCAGCGCGGGCGCGGCGTTCCATCCCGCGCTCGCCATCCCGCGCGCCGAGCTGATCATCCGCAAGGGCTACGATGCGCGGATCGATTCCTATTCGGCGTTCCGCGAAAACGACCGCAAGACGCCGACCGGGCTCGCCGGCTATCTGCGCGACCGCGGCTTCGAGCGGCTGACATTGTGCGGCCTGGCCACCGATTACTGCGTGTTCTTCTCGGCGATCGATGCGCGCGCGGCGGGGTTCGAGACGGCGGTCGTGCTGGAGGCATGCCGGGCGATCGACCTCGACGGCTCGGTGGCGCGCGCGCTGGCGGCGATGCGCGCGGCCGGCGTCAAGCTCATCTAACCGGCCGCGGCGGCGCGGCTTGTCGCCTCTGTGCCGCGTGGCATGGTAGAAGCCGGCGATGCTGACGATTTCCGGCCTGACCTACCGGGTTGGCGGGCGCCACGGCCGCGCCCTGTTCAACGAGGCCAACGCCCAGATTCCGGCGGGCTGCAAGCTCGGCTTGGTCGGCCGCAACGGTGCCGGCAAATCGACCCTGCTCGACCTGATCCGTGGCCGCCTGCTGCCCGATCGCGGCGACATCTTCCTGCCGCGCGGCTGGCGCATCGGCTTTCTGGCGCAGGAGGCACCGGGCGGCGAGGCGAGCGCCATCGATACGGTGCTTGCCGCCGACCGGGAGCGCGCCGCGCTGTTGCGCGAACTCGACCGCGATCCGGCACCGCTGCGCATCGCCGAGATCGAGGATCGGCTCGAGGAGATCGCCGCCCGTGCCGCGCCCGCCCGGGCGGCGCGCATCCTGGCGGGGCTCGGGCTCGACGCGGCGATGCAGGCCGAGCCGCTGTCGGCGCTGTCGGGCGGCTGGCGCATGCGGGTGGCGCTGGCCGCGGTGCTGTTTGGCGAGCCCGATCTCATGCTGCTCGACGAGCCGACCAACCACCTCGATCTCGAAGCCGCGCTGTGGCTCGAACGCTATCTGCGCCGCTATCGCCATAGCTTCGTGCTGGTCAGCCATGACCGCCAGCTGCTCAATGCCGCGACAACCGCGACGCTGCATCTCGATAACGGCAAGCTGACGCTCTATTCGGGCGGCTTCGACCAGTTCCTGCGGGCGCGCCGCGAGGCGGCGGCGCGGCAGGCCGTAGTGGCCCGCCGCCAGCAGCAGGAACGCGACCGCCTGCAACGCTTTGTCGACCGGTTCCGTGCCAAGGCGACCAAGGCGCGGCAGGCGCAGAGCCGGATGAAGGCGCTGGCGCGGCTCGAACCGGTGGCGCTGATGACCGAGGCGGCACCGATCACCTTGCGCCTGCCGCAACCGGCGCCGCCCAACCCGCCGCTGCTCGCGCTGGACCGGGTCAGCACCGGCTATGTGCCGGGCCGGCCGGTCCTGTCGCGTCTCGACCTGCGGCTCGATCCCGACGACCGCATCGCGCTGCTGGGCGCCAATGGCAATGGCAAGACCACTTTCGCACGGCTGCTCGCCGGCCGCCTCGAACCGTTTTCCGGGCATGTGACGCGGTCGGCGAAACTGACCTGCGGCTTTTTCGCCCAGCATCAGATCGAGGAAATGCGCCCCGAGGAATCGGCCTTCGACCATCTCGCCGCGCTCTTGCCCGACAGCCCGGCCGAGATGGTGCGCACCCGGCTCGGCGGGTTCGGGTTCGGCCAGGACAAGGCGTTCGTGCCGATCAGGGAATTGTCGGGCGGCGAGCGGGCGCGGCTCAACCTGGCCCTCGTCACGCATGACGCCCCGACCCTTCTGATCCTCGACGAGCCGACCAATCATCTCGACATGGAGACCCGCGAGGCGCTGGTCGCGGCGCTCGGCGAGTATGCCGGTGCGGTCGTGCTGGTCAGCCACGATTGGCATCTGGTGGAACTGGTGGCCGATCGGCTGTGGCTGGTCGAAGACGGCACGGTGCGGCCGTTTGACGACGATCTCGAAGCCTACCGCCGGCACCTGCTGCAAGGCGACGAGACACCGGCCGATCGCGCCGACGGCGCCGCCAAAGCGGGCGACCCGCGCCGCGCCGGGCGGCGGGCTGCGGCCGGACAGCGCCGGAGCCTGGAACCGCTGCGCCGGCAGGCGCGCGAAGCGGAAGCGGCGGCAGCGCGGCTGGCCGCCGAACAGCGCAACCTCGATACCAAGCTCGCCGCGCCGGGCTCCTTCGGCGGTCGCGGCACGGCGCTCGCGGCCGCACTGCAGCGCCGCGCCGAACTGTCGCGCCTGATCGCCGAGGCGGAAGCGGCGTGGTTCGCCGCCGAGGCCGAGATCGAACAGCTGTCGCAAGGCGGCGCCACGCCCTGAGCCCGGATTGCCCGGGCGCTAAGTGGGCTCTGTGGGCGCCGATCGGGC
>DATLRS010000036.1:0-2075 GCA_035534535.1 Allostellaceae bacterium
ATTGGGCGGCGCCGGGGCCGAAATCCTCGACGGGTTTGCGGTGGCGCGGGTCGCCGGCAGCGTTGCCGCGCCGGTGCCGGTCGCCGAGACGCTGGCCGCCGGTTGGCTGTTGTCGCAGGCCGGAATCAGCGCCCCGCCCGGGCCGATGACGATCGCCCCGGTGCATGACGACGGTGTGCTGACGATCGCCGACGGCAAGCTTCAAGGCCGCGCGCGCGACGTGCCGTTTGCCCGCAACGCCCGGCATTTCGCGGTGCTCGCGCGCCAGGGCGGCGGCATGGCGGTGGCGCTCGTTGCCGCCGACGCGGCGACCGTGGTCCCCGGCACCAGCCTCGCCGGCGAGCCGCGCGACGAAGTGACCTTTGCCAATGCCGTGCCGCTCGCGGCCAAGCCCGCCGACCTCGATTTCGCCGCGGTCATGCGAATGGGCGCGGCGCTGCGCTGCCAGCAGATGGCCGGCGCATTGCAGCACATCCTCGACCAGTCGGTGCAGTTTTCACTCGACCGCGTCCAGTTCGGCCGGCCGATCGCCAAGTTCCAGGCGGTGCAGCACAATTTGGCCCAGCTTGCCGGCGAGGTCGCCGCCGCCGGCGCCGCCGCCGACGCCGCCTCACAGGCGATCGCCGCATCCGGCATCTCCGGAGAGCGCGCGATCGCCGAGGTCGCGATCGCCAAGCTGCGGGCCGGCGAGGCGGCCGGCACCGGCGCGGCGATCGCGCACCAGGTGCACGGCGCGATGGGCTTCACCTACGAGCACACGCTGCACCATTCGACGCGACGGCTGTGGTCGTGGCGCGAGGAATTCGGCAACGAAACCTACTGGGCCATCCGGCTCGGCCGCATGGTCGCCGCCACCGGCGCCGACGCGCTGTGGCCATTTCTGACCGCAGGAGCGTGAGGGCGACGATGAGCACGAGCTTCCAGTTCGACCCGATCGACCTGCCGCGCGAATGCGAGGAGCTCCGCAAGGAAGTTCGCGCTTTCCTCAGGCAGGAGATCGAGGCCGGCACATTCAGCCCGCAGGGCGGCCGCTATGAAAACGCCAAGCTGTTCGCCCGTAAGGTCGGCGAACGGGGCTGGATCGGCATGACCTGGCCCAAGCAGTACGGCGGCCATGAACGGTCGCACCTCGAACGCTATGTCGTGATCGAGGAGATGCTGGCGCACAAGGCGCCGACCCGGCACTACTCGACCGCTGACCGGCAATCCGGCCCGATGATCCTGCGCTACGGCCAGGAGGAAGTCCGCCGCACCATCCTGCCGCGCATCGCCTCGGGCGAATTGTGCTTCTGCATCGGCCTCAGTGAGCCGAATTCGGGCTCGGACGTGTTCGCCGCCGCGACCCGTGCGACCAAGACCGACGGCGGGTGGCTGGTCAACGGCCGCAAGATCTGGACCAGCAATGCGCACAATTCAGATTACATGATCGCGCTGTTGCGCACCTCGCCGCCGACCAAGGAAAACCGCCGGCACGGGCTGACCCAGTTCCTGATCGCCTCGAAATCCGAGGGGATCACGATCAACCCGATCGTCAACCTGACCGGCCAGCACGATTTCAACGAGGTCGTGTTCGACGACGTGTTCGTGCCCGACCTGCACATGATCGGCGAAGTCGACATGGCGTGGAAACAGGCCTCGGATGAACTGGCCTATGAGCGCAGCGGCCCCGATCGTTGGCTCGAAACCTTCCAGAGCCTGGTCGAGCTGGTGCGCGTCACCGGCGGCGACCCCGACGACCGCGTCGCCGCCGGCATCGGCCGCGAGGTCGCACATCTGGCGACGCTGCGCCGTATGTCGCTCTCGGTCGCCGGCATGATGCAGGCGGGCAAGACCCCGGCCGCCGAGGCCGCCGTGGTCAAGGACCTCGGCACCAACTGGGAGCAGGCGCTGCCCAACCAGGTGCGCAGCCTCGCGCCGGTGCGCGGCGACTCGACCCCCGACAGCAACGACGACCGGTTCGAGCAGGCGCTTCGCCAGACCACGCTGATCGCCCCCAAGCTGACGATCCAGGGCGGCACGCGCGAGGTGCTGCGCGGCATCATCGCCCGCGGGCTGGGCCTGCGTTGATGCCTGAT
>DATLRS010000037.1:0-31279 GCA_035534535.1 Allostellaceae bacterium
GCGCGCCGTCGCCGCGCTGCGCACCGTCGTGCCGCAGGCGATCATCCTCCTGGCGCGCTCGATCCGCGACCGCTTCCCCTATCTCGACCCGCTCAACCACATGCAGATCGAACTGTTGAAGCGCTATCGCGGCGGCGACACTAACGAGGCCGTCGTCAGCGGCATCCACCTGACGATCAACGGCATCGCCGCCGGCCTGCGCAACAGCGGATAAGCGCGCTTAGAGCAGATTTCGGTCAAATTGATCGCCGCCCGCTTCGTCATCCCCGGGCTTGACCCGGGGATCCACGTGGATGGCCGGGACAAGCCCGGCCAGGACGGAAAAGGGGACGATTCGACGGGAGCGGAACTGGCTCTAGCCGTCGCGCGCGCTCACTCCAGCGCCATCAGGAGCGGCGTTTCGCGGCGTTCCTCGAAGCGGCCGTGGGCCACGTCGATGTCATTCAGGCTCGGCAGGCTTGCCTCATTGCCGAGGTGCTGGATCGCGTGCGCCGACGCAGCCCGGGCGAAACGGAAATGATCGTCCCACGTCGCGAACGGTTTGGTCAGGTAGGAGTGGATGTAGGCGCCATGAAAGATGTCGCCGGCGCCGTTGGTGTCGATGATCCGCGCGTCCGGCACGGCGAGCGCCGGCATGATGCGGTCGGGGCCCGTGCCCTGGTAATAGAGCAGGCCCCGCGGGCCCATCGTCACGCCGCCGACGCGGCAACCACGCGAACGCAGGTATTGCGTCATCTCGCCCGGCGACAGCCGCATCTGCTCGCACAGCCGCTCGGCGACCACCGCGATGTCGATGAATTCGAGGACCTCATGCGTGTTGGAACGCAGGCCGCCGCCGTCGAGCGAGGTCAGAATCCCGGCATTGCGGCAGACCCGGTCCCTCCCTCTCCCCCCTGAAGGGCGGCGAGGGGAAATGTGGATCGCGCCAAGCAATTCTGCTTAGCCGCTGGCCCATCGCTGGCGCTGACGGGGATCGCGCCGTCGACGATTCGAGGAGCCTCGCCCGCCCGGCACCACCACCGGCCGGCGCGAAGCCTGTCGCCGCCATCTGCAAAATGCGCACCATTGCTGCAGGCGCCCGACGGCGCGGCCCCCGCCGGCCGCAACCCGTTGCCGGTTGCGGTTATCGGACGGGGCGGCCGCGCCCGATCGGCGGATAGCTCCACGCCCTGATTTTGGCGAGGCCGGCGCGGTAGCCCTTGGTGCTGAGGCTGGCGTGGAAATCGCCCGCCTTGGTCGCGATGTCGATCAACGCAATCGAGCCTGCCGCGAGTTGGCTGGCCGCGCTCGAAGCGCCGCCGGCCGCGAACAGGCAATAGCGCGGGCCGGTGCAGCCAAGCGGCTGGTTCTTGTCGATTTGCAGCCGTGCTGCGAGCGGCGGCGGGCGTCCGACAAGCGCCGCCACCCCGCTTTCAATGTCGACGGCGAGGGCGAACGAGCCCGTCGCGCCGCGGGCACTTGTCGGCTGGAACGGCATGATGATCGAGCACCCGGCGCCCGGCCCGCCGCCCTGGCACTCGGTGATCCAGTCGTCGGCCCGAAATTGCGCCGCCGCCAGGCCGCGGCCGATCGGCGAGATTTCCGCCAAAACGATACACGCCAGCAACAGCCAAGCCGGCACACTGACGCGCGACGCTAGAAAAACCAGAAGCCGCCTATCAAGGCCCCGATCGTCGCCCAGAGCGCAAGCGAGAGACCGACGATCACCAGCAGCGAGGACCGCCATGTCATAATGTCGGCTTTGGCCCCTCTTCCCGGTAGTGAAATGCCGGTCGGAGGCAGGCTCGGGGCGCCGTCGGAGGCAGGGGCAGATCGATGCATGTTCATTTATTGGCGACGTTTCACTAACAGACAGTCAATATCGCGCAGCAAATTTTCCGCGCGGCGATGGTAAGGTCGCGCCACCCAAATGTCTACGCCCACCGTGCCGCGGCGAGCGCTTTTGCGCCCATCGCGCTCAACCGACGAGCGAGCGTCCGCCACGGCGAAACTGCCGGCCGATGATCGCGCCGACCCGATCGCGCCACGCCGCAAATGGCCGTTCTTGGCCGATTTCAAGCCAGTAGAGCGGCACCGCGCCGCTCGCCAAGCTGATTTTATAACGCGCGTCGCCGGCCAGAAAGTCATATCGGTCGGCGCCATCCGCCAGGTATTGCTCGATGGCGAGATGGTGGCAGGTCAGGCCGGGTTTTTGCTGCGAATCGGCGGCCGAATAATCGAATCCGCTCTGGTAGGCGTAAACGCTCCCGCGGTAGCGGAAGTTGTACAGATAGCCGATCGCCTGTGCTCCGGCGCTCACCCGCAGCAGGTCGATCCCGGCGCTCGCAAAGGCGCGCTCGATCAGGGCGTGGTGGAAGGCGAGGAAATCGGCGTTGGCAAACGCGCCCGGCCGGCCGCGGCCCGTCCAGTATTTCTGATGAAGCGCGGCCAGCCGGGCCAGAAAATCCCGGGCCTGCGCGACGGTCCCGGCGCGGTCGAGCGTCAGCGGCCCGACCGCGGCAAAGCGGCGCTGCGATCGCCTGAGCTGGTCGCGCGCGTTGGAACTTAGCTGATCGAGGTACTGCCGGCCGCTCTGTCGCAGCGCCAGCAGGTCGACAAACGGCGCGGGTCGGCTGGCGCGGACGACATGGGGCTGTGGACCGGCCTGGGCGGCCGCGATATACGTTTGCGGGACGCCGCTGAGGATCAGCCGGTGCGGCGGTCGCCGCACGGCAGCGGGCGGGTTCGTCAACGCCCGCAGGCAAGCGGCGACAAGGTCGTCGGCGCGGCCTCGTTCGACGAGGAAACCGTTATGTTCGACGAAGACGGCGTCGTACCCGGCAACGCCGCTCTCGTTCAGCAGGAGATCCGATTGGCCGAGACGCCGGCGTCGGTTGAACAGGCCAAGCGCCAGCGGCACGCCGTCCTGCCGCGCCTGCAGCAGGACCGGATCGGGATAGCGCTGCCCCGCCAGGCAGCCGACCCACGGCCAGCTTTGAAAGAACGACCCGTCGGCGCGGCTCTCCAAGGCGCTCCACAGCTCTCCGACCCGATCGAAATCGACCCGTTCCGACAGCTCGATTTCGATCATCGCAAGCGTTGAGCCGCGAGCGCACCGGCCGGACCGCGATGCCGGCCACTGCGATGCCGGCCACCGTGATGCCGGCCACCGTGATGCCGGCCACCTTGCTGCACGTCTTCCCCAGTTTTGCGATCGGCGGGCAGCAGACGCGTTTTGCCACAATTGCCAATCGGCTGGGCGGCGGATTGCGCCATCGCATCGTTTCGCTCGACGGGCGGGACGCCGCGCTGGCGCTGCTCGATCCCGCGCTCGACGCCCTTTTGCTGCCGACCCCGCCCCAGGGGCTGGGCCGGGGGCTGGGCCGGCTGCGGCGCATCGCGCGGTGCCTGGACGCCAGCGAGGCGGCGATCCTGCTGACCTACAATTGGGGGGCGATCGAATGGGCGATCGTCAATCGCGTGCGGCATCGCCGGCCGCATTTTCACTTCGAGGACGGCTTTGGGCCTGACGAGGCGGACCGCCAAAAATTTCGCCGCAGGCTGGTCCGGGCGTTGGCGCTGCGCGGGTCGCAAGTCGTGGTGCCGGCGCGCACCCTGGCACAGATCGCGACCAGCCGATGGCATCTCGACCCAAGGCGCGTTCATCATATTCCCAACGGCATCGATGCCGCCCGGTTCGACGCCGCACCATCGGACGGGGCGGGGTTTTTTGAGCGCCGCGCCGACGAATGCGTGATCGGCTCCTTTTCGCCGTTGCGGCCGGAAAAGAATATCGGCCGTCTCCTCTCGGCCTTTGCAGAAATCAGCGCATCGGGCGTGCCGGCCCGGTTGGTGATCTGCGGCGACGGCCCGGAGCGCGCTCGGCTGACGGCGCTGGCGGTCGGGCTGGGCGTTGCCGACAGGGTCGTCTTCACCGGACACGTGCCCGGCCCCGAGGCGGTGATGCGGGCGTTCGACATGCTGGCGATGACCTCCGACACCGAGCAGATGCCCTATGCCGTGCTCGAGGCGATGGCCGCGCGGCTGCCGGTGATCGCCACCGATGTGGGCGACATCGCGGCGATGGTTGCGCCGGAGAACCGGCCGTTCATCGTGCCGCGCGACGCCGCCGCGGGCCTGGAAGCGGTGTTCCGCCGGCTGTGCCGCGAACCTGAGCTGCGGCGCCAATTAGGCCAGCGTAACCGCGAGCGGGTCGAGAGCGAATACACCGTCGCTCGCATGGCAGATGCCTTTCGTCAACTCCTCGACGCCGCTATCGCCGCCGCGCGCCCGAGGCTACCTGGGGAATGACGCCAGACAGGTCATTCGCATCGCTCAGGAAACGCTCGATTGCCGCGTGGGCGAGCGCCGGGGTGCCGGTTGCGGCTGTCGCGAGGACGGCGATGACCGGCGGGCTGGCGCCGCGGTGCAGTGCGGCAAACGCCCGGCGAAACCGATCCATGAGGCCCCCGGAACTCGGCCGGCCGTCGAGCCATAACGCCGCGGCGACCGCCGCAAATCGGCCCTGCCGCGAGAGGTCCGTGACCCGCCATCGCGCGGCTGACGCGCGATGGCCGGCGGCGAGCGGGAAGCTGGCGATCTCGTCCCAACCCGGCACGATGGCGGCACCGCGCAGCGCCGCGAAAACCGGGCCCGCGCCGATATGGGCCGGGAAGACAAAGAGGCGCAGCACGACCGTGTCGCTGCCGCAGCGGTAGCCGCGCGTCAGCGCGACCGCCGCCGTGCGCGGCACCGATTGCGGGAGACCGGCCGACGCCGGGTCGACACTCGAACAATGCGCGGGCAGGGGCAACACGATCGGCGCCGCCGTCCCCTGCAGCGCGGCGCGATCGAGGCCGCCGGCGACGAGCCGCGGCACGGCGGCCAGCATGACAACGGCGATAACCCCGATCGCCGTCGCGGTGGCATGCCCGGCGCCAAGTGGCCGGCGGGTCGGCAGCACCGGTGGCGCGAATTGGCGGAACGGCAGCCCGGCCAGGATCAGCGACGTCGTGACCAGCCCGAAAAACAGCCAGCCGTAGAGAATATGATCGACGGCCGCCGCCTGCGCGCTGCCGAGGAGGTGGCCGAGATAGACGATCCCCAAGGCCCGAAACCCGTTGGCGATCACCGGCACGACCAGCGACAGGGCAACGAACAGCAGCCGGCGCCACGGGCTGGTATAGATCAGGCAGGCGTAAAAAACGCCGAACGCCGCCGATGCGACCAGAAATCGCAACCCGGCGCAGGCTTCGGCGACAAAGAAACTCCCCTCCGGGATCTCGATGGTGATCCCGTTCATGAAATGCGGCACCCCGAGAAGGTGCAGCCCCCTCCCGATAAAGCCGACCGTGAAGTCCTGCAGCCACGGCACCAGGAACTCGCCGGTCGGGACCAGAAAGAACAGGTAGAGGAGCGGCGGTGCGATGACCCGCCAGGTGCGCGGCCCGATCGCCGCCATGACGAGGATCTGGACGATCGCCATGGCAAGGAACTGGCGCGCCTCCATGATCCCGATGCGCTCGGCGACGAACCAGCAGATCGCGACCGGCAGCGCCGCGGCCGCGATCAGCGGCGCCGGCTGCGGGCTCGCGGCCGCGACGGCCTCCCGCCTCTCGTAAAGCAGATAGGCGGCGAGCGGCAGCACGAGAAAACAATGGTTGAAGGCGGTCGAGTCGATCCACACCCCAAGGGCCGCCGCGATCTCTGCCGCGTAGATGATACCGAGGCAGGGCAGGCCGACCGCGAGCGCGATCAGCGCGACCGGCCAACCGCGGCGCACCTGCTGGAGCGCCGTGGCGGCAGCGCCCGGCATTGGCAGCGGCGTGCTCATGCCTGCGCTCGCACGGCGCTGCAAAGCGGCGGCGCCAAAAACCCGTCGAGCCGCTGCAGCGTTTGGCACCAGCTGTAGTCGTGCTGGACGACAGCACGGGCCGCAGCCCCGAGGCCGGCGTACCGGCCCTCGATGATGTCAAGAAGCCGCCGGGCCATTTCCCCGGGCGTGGCGCACACCAGCAGATCCCGACCGGGACGCGCGCGCAGCCCCGCGAAGGCCTCCGGCGTCGCGACGACCGGCCGTGCCATCGCCATGGCTTCCAGAACCTTGTTCTGAATGCCGCGGGCGACGCGCAACGGCGCCACGACCGCATCGGCATGGGCGATAAACGGCCGCACGTCGGGTACCCGCCCTGTCACGTGCACATGCGGCAGATGGGCCAGCCGGCGGACCGCACGGCTCGGGCGGGCGCCGACGATATGGAACTGAACTTCCGGCTGTCGGCCTGCCAAGAGCGGCATCACCTGCCGGGCGAACCATTCAACGGCGTCGGCGTTCGGCCAGTAATCCATGGTTCCGGTGAACACCAGATTGACGGTGTCGGCCGGGAACGGGCGCGCGAAAAGATGCGCCGGTGAAAACCGGTCGGCGTCGACCCCGTTCTCCACCCAGGCGATCTTGTCGCGGCACTCGGGCGCGAGGGCCGCGAAGTGTCGGGCTTCGGCCTGCGACACGAACAGCGTCGCGTCGAATTCCAGCGCGGCGCGGCGCTCCAGAGCCAGCAGCGTGGCGGCTTCGCGGCGGTACAGCGCGCGCAGCGGCCAATGGTGGTAATCGGCGTACTCGCGCCATTTCTCGGAATCGACATCGACCATGTCGAGGATGCGAAGCGGCCCCGGCCGGCCTTCGGCATAGCGCGCCATGCCGGACGAGAACATGAACACGGCGTCGATGTGGTGGGCGGACAGGCTGTCCGCGACCCATTGCGCCAGACCGGGATGGAAAAACACGTCGGCGGTAAGCGGCTTGCCGCGCCGCATCCCGGCGACGGCCCGGATCTTCTGAAGCGCCGGATGCACGTCGAAGCCGCCGACCCGTTCGCAAATCCGGCGCAGCTCGCCGAGATGCTCGCGGTCTTGCGGGTCATCGATCAGGCAGCCGAGGTGGATGCGATAGAAACGGGCGAGATGTTGCAACAGGTGCCATGCCCGGATCTTGTCGCCCTTGTCGGGCGGATACGGCACGCGGTGCGAGAGGAACAACAGATCCGGCACCGGTCAGCCGATCCCGCGCACAATGGCCGGGCCGAGCAGGTTCGCGACCGGCAGCGGCAGCCGCTTCCAGGCGGCAATGAACAAGCGGTATTTCGGGTTCAGCGGGTTGTGATCGGGAATCGCGCAGCCCGGACGCAGCCGATACTGGTAGTGCAGCGGCTCCGGCACGAAGCCCCAGAACTTTTTGAAGTCGAACGAGCCGGTGCCGAACTTGCTTCTGCCGAAATCGAACAGGCGCGCACCGCGGGCAGCGGCGCGCTGCATCACCTCCCAGTACATGAAATCGTTGGCCGCGCGCCGGCGTGCCTGCGCCGTGCTGCCGCCATAATAAGGCAGCACCTCGTCGCGAAAGAAAAAGCTCAGCACCGCCGCGATCGGCGTCTCCTCGTCGCAGATTGTCAGGATCTCGCAACAGTCGCGAAACCGCTCGGCCAGCAGCCGGAAATAGCGGCTGGAATAGACCGGCGTGCCGAGGTTGTGGACGCTCTCGGCGTAGATGGCATGCAGCCGCGCCGTATCATTGTCGACCTCTGAGCGAAGGCCGTTCGAAATACCCTTGCGGACCATCGCGCGTTGCTTGCGCGGAATGGCCTTGAGGTTGGCCTCGGGATCGGCCGCGATCGGCTTCCTGAACGTGGCATAGAGATCGCTGCGCGTCGGCCATCCGGCGATGGTCGGCTCGCGCATGCGAAACTCGATGGCATTGGCGCCGACCTGCCGCATCAAATCGAGCGCGCGCCCGATCAGCGCGTCCGAACTCTCCGGGTCGCTGGCGACCGGCCCGCCATAGACGCAGAACGGCACCGAGACCAGCCGGTTGCCGAACAGCCGGCTGCGCAGGTGAACCAGCGGCAGCACGCCGGTGATGCAGCCGTCCCGCTCGGCCATGAGATAGCAGGTGCGGTGGCGAAACGCTTCTTCGATAACCGAACGCCAGCCGGAGCGGTGAAAGAACGTCGCCTGCGGCGTCGCGTCGACATAGCGGTCCCAGGCCGGCTCTGCTGTCGGGTCGAGCTCCCGCACGATCAGCGGCATGGCCCGCCTCAGCCGGCAGCGAAGAGCGCGGCCCGGTCCGCAGCGGCCGGCACGGCGAGCGGCGCGAAAGTCTGATCCAGGCGGCCCCAGGCGAAATCCCGCAGCAGCCGTTCGAGACGGCCGGGCATGGCGGCGATGTTGGTGTAGTGACGAATTCGAGAGCGCAGTTTGAGCCCGTGCTGGCGCGGCTGCCCGGCGTCGATCTCCCAGGGATGGCAGTAGAAAATGCACGGCTGCCGCTCGCCAAGGTTGACGCTGCGCAGGTTGCTGCGCGACAGCAGGTAGGGCAGCAGGCGGAAATAGCCACCGCCGGCACAAGGGTAGTTGCGCCCGAACAGCCGGCGCGTCGCCAGCGGCATCTCCCACAGGTCGCCGCGCCCCGGCCGGAACGGGAAACGCGGCGCGTCGGGCGCGCCATAGAGATCGTGCCGGATCGGGTAGAGGCTGGAACTGTACCGGTAACCCTCGCTCTCGAGAATGTCGTAGCTCCACTGATTGCCCGGGCCGATCGAGAAGGTCGGCGCCCGGTAGCCCGCCACGGCGCACCCGCCGATGTCCTCGATCAGCCGCTTGGAGCGCCGCACGTCCTCGCGCAGTTGCGCCGGGCTGAGCCGGTCCGCGCGCTGGTGATCGTAGCCGTGGCTGGCAAGCTCATGGCCGGCAGACGCGATGCGGCGCACCATCGCCGGGTGCCGCTCGGCGAGCCAGCCCAGGGTGAAGAATGTCGCGCTCACCGAGGCGGAAGCGAACATTTCGAGCAGCCGGTCGACATTCGCCTCCACCCGCCGCGGGACCTCGTCCCAGGCCGGACGCGGGAAGCGCTCGCTCAATGCCTGCACCTGGAAATAGTCTTCGACGTCGACGGTCAATGCGTTGACGATTGGCCCCGGCAGCCCCGGCAGCGGCATATTCATCGCGTCCGCTCGAGCAGCTGAACGCCGATCTCGACAGCACTCTTGATGATGCGGTCGTGCCGCTTGAGGCTGGCCTCGACCCGGTTCAGCCGCGCCTCGACCGAGCTGCGGGGTTCGCCGTTTGCCACCGGCTCCCGGACTGTGCGGGCCGCGGCGCTTTTGCCGGCGAGATCGCGCCGCAGTTCGTCGGCCACTTCGTCGGCGATGGCCTCGGTAATGTGCGTCGTCTCATCCAACGCACCGAACAGCAGGAGGCGGGAGCACAGCGTATTGATCCGCCGCGGGATTCCGTCCGTATGGCGATGGATCGTGGCAAACGCCGCCTCTTCGAAGGAGGGCAGGCCGGACCAGCCGGCGGTCGTAAGGCGGTGCTCGATATAGGCGCGGGTCTCTGCGGCGTCGAGCGGACCCAGATGGTAGGAGGCGAGGACCCGCTGGCGCAGCTGCTCCAGCTCTTCGCCGGCCAGCATGTGGCGGAACTGCGGTTGTCCGAGAAGCACGCCCTGGAACGGCGCGCGGCCGCCGATCGTGATGTTCGACAGCATGCGCAGTTCCTCCAGCGCACCGATCGGCAGGTTCTGCGCCTCGTCGACCACCAGGAGGCAACGTCTGCCGCTGCGCTGCTGATCGGTGAAGTGTCGCTCCAGGCGCTGCAGCAGGCTGGCCTTGTCCTCGCCGGGTGCCGACAGGCCGAAGCCGGCGACGACCATGCGCAGCAGATCGTCGCCACCGAGCTGCGTCGTCAACAGCCTGACCGCAACGTATTTGCGCTGGTCGAGCTGCGACCACAGGCGCTCGACGAGCATCGTCTTGCCGGCACCGATCTCGCCGGTGATGACGATGAACCCTTCCTCCTGCGCCAGCCCGTAGACGAGATGAGCCATCGCTCGGCTATGCTCCCGGCTGCCAAAGAAAAATTGGCCGTCGGGCGTCAGTTGGAACGGCATCGTCGTAAGCTTGTAGTAATCCGCGTACATAATATCCCTCAAAATGTCTTGTGCAGACTGACGACGACAATGTTCGACGACAGTTTGAACTGCGGCTGGTCCGAGGCGCGGTTGATGTAGGTGTAGCTGGCGCTGCCGGTCAGCGACGGATTGAACAGATAGTTGATCGACGCGGCAGCGGTGAACAGCTGCTCATTGACCACCGGCACCTGCGACAGCGTGATCCAGGAATACCCCAGCCCAAGCTGGGCCGTCGTCACGGGGTTAACGTCGTGGGCCCAACCCCAGTTCACCGTTGTTGCGCGCAGCGACACGCCCGATGCCGGTGCCACCTGCGCGACGACAAGGTCCTGCTCGCGATCGACGCCCAGCGACAGGTGATCGCGCTCGTAGTCGATATAGCCGGTTCCCGAGATGCGCTTGATCCGCAACAGGCTCAGCTGCAGCCCGAGCAGCGGATTGTGGATCGGCAATGGCAGCAGCGTCCGGGCGTCGACCGTCTGGCCCGCGAGGTTGTTCGACAACGCCAGGTTCTGCTCGATGTCCTGGCTGAACGTGTTGAGGCTGTCGGAATAGTCCGCGGTTACCCGGGTGAGCGGGGTGATTGCGTAGTTCAGCGCGGCGTAGGGGCTGGTGATCCCGTCATGCCGGCCGAACAGCACGATCAGATTGCGGTCGGGGGTGGGGGCGAAACGCGCCCCGATGCCCCACACCGCATCGTTGATGCCGACCGCCGGCACGCCGCCGAACCGCAGATCCTCGTAGCCGAGCGTGGTCAGCGCCGATATCGCACGGACGAGCGGATACTCGGTGGCGACGATCGCGCGACTTTGCCTCGTGTTGTTGAGCGCTCCGGTGCCGGTAGACCGCGAGGTGTCCAACAGCACGCGGGAGGTGAACCGGTCGAAATAGCTGCCGGTGATGAATGTCGCGGTCGCCTCATTGGTGATGGCGGTGGAATTTTGCGAGGCGCTGACGCCCGGCGGCAGCAGCAGGTTCTGGCCGCCGCTGAAATTGTTGTCGGCAAAGGTGTAGCGCAGTTCGCCGATGCCGTACTCGCCAAAGCGCCGCTGCACATAGGGCGCGCCGATAAAGGTGGTTACCTGGGTCAGCTGGCTCTGCGGCAGAGCCGAGGTCGTGAACAGGTTGGTCGGGCCGATCGCTGACAGTCCCGCGGTCGGGCCGAACGAGGCCAGATTAGACCCCAGACCCGGCGTCGTCGGCTGCTGGCTGGCATAGGCGTGCGCGTCGAAAAACAGCAGATCGGGGGCGAGGGTTGCGGTCCCGTTGGCGTAAAGATTATGGGCCAGGACATTCTGACCGGGCGTCAGCGCGTACCGATAGAGCGTCGGAGAGTAACTGAACTGGCCCGACAACCGTGCGCTCTGGCCACTGATCGCCAGTCCCGGCGAGAGCGCGGTAATGAGGTCGGAGCGCCGGTTGGTCGGCGTCGCGAGGACGTTGTCGGTGAAGATCTCCTGGTCCTGCAGCGACGGCGTGAACAGCCAGTCGCCCGCGCCGGCGGGCGGCGCTCTTGCCGCGATGCCGGCAAAGACCGCGACCGCGGCGATCGGGCAGACGCGGCGCACGCTTAAGGCGCCGCGTCGCCGCAGGATGCGTTCAGGTCGCGTAGACATTCGACCCGAAGGAATGCGTCTGCCAGCGGCTTACCTTGTTCAGCAACAGCGAGGTTCCGGGACAGCTGCGGACCAGTCCGAGTGCGGCTTCGACATCGCCCTGCTGGGTGCTGCCGGCCGCCACCACGAGCACGACCTGGCCGACCAGCGGCGCCAGCAGGTGCGCCCGGCTGCTCGACAGGCAGGGTGGCACATCCATGATGATCAGCCGGTCCGCGTAGCGGCGCGCCAGATCGGCGATGGCGCCCGCCGCGCCGTCGCCGGCGAAGGCCGCGGGAGAATTGCTCGCATCGCCGCCGATCGGGAGAAAATCGAGCGTCGCGATGCAGGTCGCCACCAGCAGCCCGCTCGGGTCGAGGCTGCGATTGGCGGCGAGGTCGATCAGACCCGGGGCACCCGATAGCCCCAGCAGATCGCCAAGCGAGCCCGGTTTTCCGTCGGCATCGATCAAGAGAACGCGCCGGCCGTCTTGCCGCGCGATGCCGACCGCGAGGTTGATCGCATTAAAGCTCTTGCCTTCGCCCGGAAAGGCGCTGGTGACCATGACCAGCCTGGAGCGGGGCAGGGTGCCGCCCTGGTTTTCGCCGCCGCTGCGTCGTACCAGCTCGGTTTGCGCGATGCGGAATTCCTCCGCAACCCGGGTGTTCGGCCCGCTCCAATCGACCATCCCGGCCCGCCGGAGTGCCGCCTCATCGATGACCGCGCTGCCTCCGTCGCGGGGGATGTCGACCGGCGCGACACCGGGCGGTGCCTCACCGATTTCCGGCCGCGCGTCGGCGAGGATGGGCGCCGGGGCCGCACCCGTCCGTGCCGGGGCATCGTCGAGCCGGAGCGCCGCGCGCTCGATCAGATGCACGCGCCTGCCGTCGCTGCTCATGGCATCAGCCTCTGCTGAATGAGAATTCGTCCGGCCAGGCCGCCGTAGATCGCGATCAGGACCACGACGGCCGCAGTCAGGGCCGCGGCCTGCGGATAATAGGTCCGGAGCCGCGGTGCCGAGACCATCGAGATGCCGCCAAGCACCGGAACCCCAAAGTCGCGCAACTGCCCGACATCGTTGATCGACTGATCGAGCTGGCCGAGCAGGACACCGCAAGCGCCGGCGGCGCCCAGCCCGGCGACCAGAACGATCGAGATCAACAAGATGCGGTTCGGGGCGATCGGGATGACCGGGACTGTCGGCGGATCAATCACCCGCAGTTTGACCTGATCGGCGCTGGTGTCGGCCGCTTTGGTAATATTGGAGGATTCGCGGCGGGCGAGCAGCTCCTCGTAGTTCTTGCGGATCACATTGTAGTCGCGATCGAGGTTCTGGTACTGCGCCTCGACGCCGGGTGCGGCGCGCGCCAGCGCCTCCAACCGTTGGCGATCCTTGCGCGCCGTGTCGAGCCGCCCCCGCAGCGAGGCTACCGCCGCCTCGGAATCGATCAGCTGAAGATGCAGCTGCGCGTATAGGGGGTTGGGGATGGCGCGGCCGCCGACCGCTGCCGCCGGGTGCCGCGTTGCGCTGGCGCGCAGCGAGGCGACGAGGCGGCGGGCGATGATCACGTCGGGGTTCTGATCGGTGTACATCGACTGCAGGTCGGCAAGGTGACGTTCTGCCGCGACGAGTTGCCCGTTCTGCGCCGCTCCGGCAGCGTCGCTGCCGAGCAGCGGCGGGGTGATCCGCACCTGCTGCTGCACCGCGGTAAGCTTCGCGGTGGCGTCGTGCAATTGGGCTCCCAGGTTCTGGACGTCGGCGCGGGCGTTGTCGAGCCGCGAGAAGCCGCCATTATTCTCCAGCGGCAGGATGTCGAGGTATTTGCGGCGAAAGTCCGCACGGCGCTGTTCGGCCGTGCGCAGCTGTGTCTCGTACGAGGCGATTTGCTGGCTGAGAAACTGCTGGGCGTTCTTCATGTCCGAGCGGTTCGTCCGGCTTGCCTCCTCCATGAAGATCGATAGCAGTGCCGCCACCACGTCGTGTGCGAGCCGCGGGCTCGCGTTACGGTAGCTGATCGTGAAGATGTTGCGGTCTTGCGACTGCACCTTGATCGCTCCGGCCAGCCGCCGCACCAGCCGTTCGCGCTCTTCCGGGTTGGTGGCCTGCAGTTCGAGATCGGTCATGCCGATCAGCCGCTCGAGGTTGGGCCGGCTCAGCAGCGTCTTCTGCATGACCTCGATCTGGCCCGATGCCGCGGTGTCAACCGCGAGGCCGCGCAGCAGCGGCGTCAGGACCGCATCGGCGTCGACGTAGAGCCGCGCATCCGATTCGTAACTGTTCGGAATTACCGCGACCGCGACCCAGCCGACGAGGCACACCCCCCAGGTCACGGCGACCAGCGCCCAGCGCCACCGCCATGCGGTGGCAAGGGGTTGCGCGATCATCGGGTACCAGCGCTCCATATCGCCTCTCCGGTCAGAACCAAGCCTGTGGAACGAATACGGCGTCACCCGGCTGCATCGCGATATTCTGGCTGAGGTCGCCGTCCTTGAGCAGGTCGTCGAGGTGAACCTCATAGGTCTTCGGGCCGTTTGGCCCCTGCCGTACGACGAGCGTCCGGTTGCCGTCGGCGAACCGGGTCAGGCCATGGCAGGCGATGATGACGTCGAGCAGCGAGAGATCGGCCCGGTAGGGGATTGCGCTGATCTGGGCGACTTCCCCGACCACGCGAATCGCCCGGTTCGGCGGGCCCCGAAAGCCGTTCACCATGACGGTGACGTTCGGCTCCTGCACATATTTCTTCAGATTGGCCTCGATCTCGCGCGCCAGTTGTGATGGCGTCTTGCCCAGCGCCATCACGTCCGGACTGAGCGGCGTCGAAATCCGGCCATCGGGCCGCACCGGCGTCTGGACGCTCAGTTCGGGCGCGCGGTAGACGAAGACGTTGAGCGAATCCTCTGGGCCGATCAGATATTCCTGCGATGCCGGGGGGCGCCCCCCCGCCAGACCCGGATAGCTCGGGGCGCAGGCGGCCGTGCTTAACGCGACCGCTGTCAGGATGGTACAGCGGCCAAGCCGCCGGCGCCGAGGGTTGGTGCCCGGTTCAGTCGCCATTATTCCCCCTGTTTGTCGGAGATGCAGGGGCAGCCACCCACACGCGCGCGGTCATCGCTGCGCCGTTGTCGGGTTGGTCGCGGGCACGCCGTGATGGCTTTCCGTGCCTCGCGCATGAGGCTCCCCTTCTGCAACTCCGATATCATAACCGGTGCATCCGCTCAACGATGCCCGTCAGAGATAGTTGCAAAAAATTTTACGGTGCGACCCCGTTTCCCCGCCCTTTGTAAAAGAAGCCTTACACACGATCGTCACCCTTTCCCGACGGGCTGCTTCCTGCGCGTAAGCGTCGCGCTGACTTAAGATTTCAGAATCACAAGGAGATAGGTGAAAGTCGAAAAAAAATTTAGACGATTGTTCGGAAGATCGGAACCACCGGATCAAGCCCTTGTTATACGGCTGTCTACAAGACGCCCCTTTCCGAACCGGGTCATTTCATTTGTGGACAGCAAGCGAAACGGTCCATCGAGTGCATGCGACATACCGTAGCATGTATTTATAGCGTATCGCGTGTCCCTGTATGAAACCTGGAGTGCTTGTCCTTCACTAAGTATCCAACGTACCAGGAGAAGTTCGGGAAAATGCTCCGCGACAATACGACCAACATCCTCATCGGTGGTGGCAATCAAGACCGCAGTTGGTGATGTGTCGGCGGTCTTACCGAATTTACGATTGTCGTCGCCATTGTGTGATAACCGTTGGAGAATCTGGAAGTATCGTGACAACCCAGGCTAACATTTCGTTTGTGGCACGCCGTGATTGGGCACTCAGGCACGTTATTATTGTCGGAGCGCCAGGAGATGTCGCGCGCTTTGAGAGCTTTATTGCTACCGGCCGGTGTCGCGGGGTCGGCGAGATCCGCCTCGTGCCGACCAATCACGGCGGCCAGAGTGACGGCCTGATAGCGCAGCTCGCGCCCGAACGGTTACAGCGCGACCGAATCTGGGGAATCGTCGTGGCGGCCGGCGCCGATCGCTCGGTGCCGGCGAGCGTTTTGCTGGAGTTGCGCCTGCGCGGCATTCGGGTGCTCAGCGAAGCAGCTTTCTGGGAGCGTCAGGGCTGCTTGATAGATGTCGACGGTGCCGATGTCAGCTGGGTCCTGGACCGCAACGGGTTTCGTCATGGGCCGGTTGCCGAAGTGGCGAAGCGGGCGCTCGACTTGGTCGTCGCCGCAGCCCTGATCGTGCTGACGCTGCCGTTGATGCTGCTGGTCGCGATCCTGATAAAGTGGGACGATCCCGGTCCGGCTCTCTATCGACAGGAGCGCGTCGGACTGCAGGGCCGGCGGTTCGTGCTGTACAAGTTCCGCAGCATGCGCCAGGACGCCGAGGCGCGGGGGGTTCCCCAGTGGGCGGCGGTCGGCGATCCCCGGGTCACCCAGATCGGCAGGTTCATTCGCTATACGCGGATCGACGAACTGCCGCAGCTGTTGAACGTCGTGCGCGGCGAGATGTCGGTTGTCGGGCCGCGGCCGGAACGCCCCTACTTTGTTGACCAGCTCGCCGCACGCATCCCGTTTTATGCCCAACGGCACTGCGTCAAGCCCGGGATCACCGGCTGGGCGCAGGTCAAAGCCCCCTACGGCGCCTCGCTCGAGGACGCTCGCGGCAAGCTGCGCTACGACCTCTACTACATCAAGAACCGGAGCTTTCTGCTCGATCTGTGGATCCTGACCTGCACGGTGCGGACCGTCCTGCGTCAGGAAGGCTCCCGGTAGCGTCATGACCGTCGCCGCTATCGTCCATGACGCGCTCTACGGCGCCGCGGCGGCGGTATATGTGTTTCTGTTCATGCTGCTGGTGCTGTCGCGACGGGGCGGCGTCACCCGAATTTTCCTCGCCGTCGCGTGCGGCGGCACGGCGGTTTGGGCGGTTGCCGCGATTGCCGGGCCGGGGCCCGCAGCCGGCCCGGCCGGCGATGCGATGGAGCTCGCCAGATCGGCGGCGTGGTGCGCGCTGATGATCCATCTGCTGCGGCGACAGTTCTGTGGCCGCCGCGGAATGGCCGGGTTGACCGCCTGTCTCGCTGCGCTTGTCGCCCTCGTCCTGGTATTTGGCGCGCGCGATGGCGGCCTGCCGTCGCCGTCGCGCGCGGTGCTCCTGGGATACCTTGCGATCGCCGTCTTTGGCGCCTTTCTGGCGGACAACCTCTACCGCACGATGCCGGCGGAGCGGCGCTGGCACGTCAACCTGCTGTTCATCGGCATTGGCGGCCTGTTTGTGTACGACCTGTTGTTTTATGCCGATGCGATGCTGTTCCGCCAATTCTCGCCGTTGCTGGCAAACGGCCGGCCGATCGCCGCCATCATCGCGGCGCCGCTGGTTGCCGTCACGGCGGCCAGAAATCGCGACTGGGTCATCGACATTCATGTCTCGCGCGAGGCGGTGTTTCACACCGGCAGCCTCGTCGCCAGCGGCATCCTGCTTCTCGCGCTGGCGACGGTCGGCGAGGCTTTCCGCATGGTCGGTCCGAGCTGGGGAGCGGTGGTCGAAATCGCCCTGGTGTTCGGCGGTGTCATCGCGGTCGGGGTCACGCTGACCTCGGACTCGGTGCGGTCGCGGCTGCGGCATCTGTTCGTCGACAATTTCTTCAGCCACCGCTTCGACTATCGCAAGGAGTGGCTGCAATGCATCGAGACCCTGTCTGCCCCGGCGGACCGGAGCGGGCCGGGCAGCCGCATCATCAAGGCCCTGGCGGCGATCACCGACAGCCCGGGCGGGCAGTTGTGGATGCGCGATCCGGAAGGGGAGGCGTTCCACTGGGACAGATCGTGGAACCTGCCGCCGGCCACCGGCGCCGAACCGGCCGACAGCGCATTTGCCGCGGCGTTTCGCGACGGCGACTGGGTGATCGAACTCGAGGGGCTCGCGCAGCGCCCCGAGTGGCTGGCAGAGATCCGCGGCGCCTGGCTGGCGGTGCCGCTGAACCATCTCGGCCGGTTGCTCGGGTTCGTCGTCCTGGCCACCCCGCGCGCGCCCCTGCAACTCGGCCGCGAGACCTTCGATCTGTTGCGCATTATCGGTCGGCAAGCGGCCAGCCACGCCGCCGAGTGGCAATCCGCCCAGGCCGTGCTCGAAACGCGGCGCCTGCGCGATTTCGGCAACCGGTTCGCCTTTGCCGTCCACGACATGAAGAATGTGGCCGCCCAGTTGTCGATGATCGTGCAGAACGCGGCGCAATTTCGCGGCGATCCGGAATTTCACGACGACGTCCTGCTCACGGTCGAAGCGGCTCTCAGCCGGACCAACACGCTTATTGCGCGGCTGCGCTCGGAGCCGACCGAACCGGCGGACGTGGTCAGCATCCCGATCGACCTGATCGCGGAGCAGATCGCCGCCATCCGCCGCACCCGGGATGTGCAGGTCGCGCTGCGGCATGACGGGGGCCGGGCCGCCGTCGCGATGGATGCGGCGCATCTGCGCGACGTGTTTACCCATCTGTGCGACAACGCGATCGAAGCCGCTGGCGGCCAGGTATCGGTCACCGTTCACCGCCAGCACTCGCGGCTGCTGATCGACATAGCGGATGACGGCGCCGGCATGCCGGCCGAATTTGTCCGCGACACGCTGTTCGCCCCGTTCGGCTCGACCAAGCGCGCGGGCCTCGGCATCGGCGCCTATCAGGCGCGCGAGCTGATCAGAAGTGCCGGCGGCGATCTGATCGTCCAGAGCCGCCCCGGTGTCGGAACGACGATGAGCATCGTCCTGCCGTGCCTCGGACAGAAGGCCGATCTCCCCCCATTGTCGCCCGTCTGAAAGGACATTCTCGCCATGGACAAAGCGAAACTGCTGGTCGTCGACGATGACGAAGGCCTGTGCCGGCAATACCGCTGGGCCTTTCCGGAATATCAGATCTTCACCGGTCAGACGCGCCGGGCCGGGCGGGCGCTGTTTGCCCGTGAACGGCCGCCGGTCGCGATCGTCGATCTCGGCCTGCCGCCGGACCCGGCGGGAGCGAGCGAGGGTTTGGCGCTGGTCCGCGAGCTGCTCGGCATCGCTCCCGACACCAAGATCATGGTCGCCACCGGCAACGACGACCAGCGGCACGCGTTGCAGGCGGTCGCGATGGGTGCGTTCGACTTCTTCCATAAGCCGGTCGATAACGACGTGCTGCGCGTCATTCTCGAACGTGCCTACAATCTGGCGCGGCTGGAGGATGAGGCGAGGCGGGCGCGGGACCTGCCGAGACCTTCGCCGATCGAACACATCATCACCGGCGACGAGCAGATGCTGCGGCTGTGCCGCAGCGTCGAACGGCTCGCCGCCACCGATGTGACCGTGCTGCTCCTGGGCGAGAGCGGGACCGGCAAGGAGGCGTTGGCGCACGCGCTCCATGATCTGGGGCCGCGCGCCGACCGGCCATTCATCCCGCTCAACTGCGGCGCGATCCCCGAGGCGCTCCTTGAAAGCGAGCTGTTCGGGCATGAACGCGGCGCCTTCACCGGCGCCATCAAGCAGACCATCGGCAAGATCGAGAGCGCCAATCACGGGACGTTGTTCCTCGACGAAATCGGCGATCTCCCGGCGATGCTGCAGGTAAAGCTGCTGCGCTTCCTGCAGAACCAGGTCATCGAACGCGTCGGAGGGCGCCACCCCATTCAGGTCGATGTCCGGATCGTGTGCGCGACCAACCAGGATCTCGAAGCCCGGATGCAGGAGGGGTCGTTTCGCGACGATCTGTTCTACCGGTTGAACGAGGTGACGCTGCGGGTTGCGCCGCTCCGCGAGCGGCCGGGGGATCCGACGCTGCTGGCGAGCTTTTTCCTGCACCGCTTCACGGCGCAATTCGGCCGGCGCATCCGCGGCTTTACCGCCGAGGCCATCGCCGCCATCGCGGCCCATCCCTGGCCCGGCAATGTCCGCGAGCTGGAGAACCGGGTGAAACGGGCTGTCGTCATGTCGGATGGTCGATTGATCAGCGCCAGCGACCTCGAATTGGCGCCGCCGGTCATCAGCGGGCACCAGCTCGATATCCGGCTGGCGCGATTGCGGGCCGAGCGGGAAGTCGTCCAGAAGGCGCTGAGCCAAAGCAACGGCACGATCTCGACGGCGGCCAAACTGCTCGGCATCAGCCGGCCGACGCTCTACACGCTGCTCGAGACGCATGGCCTGGGGACCCTGTCGGGAAGCGCCTCGGACGGGCGTCAAGCCCCGGCCGTCAGCGATGTTCCGCGGATGCAGAAACAGTCGGACCGGGCCGGGAGGAATGGCGGATGGCTGCAAGAATCCTGAGAATTTCGGCGCTGCTGCTGGCGCTCGCGGCGCTCACCGGCGCGGCGCGGGCCAACGACTATCTCAATGACGCCAAGCGGCTGATTGCCGCCGGCGATCTGCGGGCGGCGCGGATACAGCTGAAGAACGCGGTCCGGTCGGAGCCGCAAAACATGGAAGCGCATTACCGGCTTGGGTGGGTCTACCTCCAGCTCGGTGAGCCGGTGGCCGCGGAAACGGAGGCAAAAACCGCGCGCGTCGGCGGCTTTGACCCCGATCTTGCGGTCGTGCTGCTGGCGCGGGCGACGCTGGCGGAAGGCAAATATCAGCAGCTGCTCGCCAATTTCTCGCCTGACCAGGGCAGCAAGGCGCGCCGGGCGGAAGTGCTCGTGCTGCGCGGCGATGCGCAACTTGCGCTCAACGCCCCGGCGGATGCCCGCAAATCATTCGAAGCGGCCCAACAGCTGGCCCCGCAATCGGCGGCGCCGCTGCTCGCCGAAGCGCGGCTGCTGGCGGCCTCGCAGCAGCTCAAGGAGGCCGGCACGCTGTTCGACCGCGCTCTTGCTCTGCAGCCGCATTCGGCCGACGCGCTGGTCGGCAAAGCACAATTGCTGCGCCGCGAGGGCAATCCCCAGGGCGCGCTTGGTCTGCTCGACAAGGCGCTCGCCGATAATCCGCGGCTGCTGGCGGTGAAAATCGAACGCGCCGCGGCGTTCCTCGACCTCGACAAAAACCCGCAGGCACAGTCCGATATCGCTGCGGTGCTTGCCGCTCAGCCCAACAATGCGCTCGCGATCTATTTGCGTGCGATCCTCAATGCCAAGGAGAAAAAATTCAGCGCAGCCGATGCCGATTTGGACAAGGTGTCGCCGCTGCTGGGCAGGATGCCGCACGCCTACTACGTGCTCGCCGTCGTCAAATACAGCCTGCATCAGTTGAACCAGGCCGAGGATGCGGCGCGGCGCTATGCGACGCACTATCCGGACGATCCGGCCGGCCAGAAACTGCTCGGCGGGATCGAGCTCGCGCTGGGGCGCCCGGCCGACGCGCTCGCGACGCTTGCCAAACTCCAGCGCTCCGGCACAGCCGATCCCGCAGCGCTCGATCTGATCGGCCGGGCCGAGCTGCAAATGGGCCGGCCTGACAAGGCGATGACCGCCTTCGAGGCGGCCGTCAAACGCGCGCCCGATAATGCGGCGCTGCATTACTGGCTGGGCGTCAGCGGGCTGCGGGCGGGCGATGCCGCGAATGCGGTGGCGCAGCTCACGCGCTCGCTCGATCTGGCGCCGAGCGCGCCGGCCGGGGCGACCCTCGTTCTGACCGATATCGAGGCCGGTCGCTACGACGCGGCGATGAAGGTCGCCGAAACCCTGCGGCAAGCCCAACCCAACAGCCCGATCGCCGACAATCTGACGGGACTGGTAAAGCTCGCGCAATTCGATCTGGCCGGCGCGCGGGCGGCATTTGCCGCGGTCGCCGCCAAGTACCCCGGGTTTTCCCCGGCTCGCCTCAACCTCGCGCAGGTGGACGAATTGCAGGGCCGCTCCGACGCGGCGCGCGCATTGCTCCAGCAGATCCTTGGCGAGCACCCGGCCAATGCCCAGGCGTTGACCCGGCTGGTCAATCTGGACTTGCGCACCGGGCACGACGCGGCGGCGGTCACGGCCGCCGAGCAGGCGCATGCGGCGGCGGCGGACAATCCCGGCATCACCGGCGGCCTGATCGATCTGTATCTCCGGCTCGGACACAAGAACAAGGCGCTGGCCCTCGCCAGAACCGAACCGGGCAGCAACAAGCCCGGTGACGTGCCGCTGATCGCGGCCCGTGCCCGCGCCGAAGTGGCGGCCGGATCGCTGGCTGACGCCGCGCGGACTTACCGCCGCTTGATTGCGATCGACAAGAACGCCATCGAGCAACGCCGGCAGCTGGCCGCGGTGTTGCTGTCGGCCGGCGACGCCAAAGGCGCGCGCGCCGCGATCGATGCGGCGCTTGCGCTGTTCCCGACAAACCCGGGGCTCGTCGAAGACCGCATCGCCATCGATCTGAAAACCGACGGCCTCGCGGCGGCGCTGGCCTGGGCAAAGGCCTATGCGACGCAGCACCCCGACCTGCCGACGGCGGCGGCGCTGGAGGGCGATGTGCTGGTCGGCGCGAGCCGACCCGACGAGGCGGTGGCGGCTTATCGCAAAGCCTATCGGCAGGCGCCGTCCGCGCTGCTGGCGGTGCGTCTTTACCGGATGCTGGCCGCGACAGGAAAACCCGACGACGGAGCGAGCGCGCTACGCGACTGGCTTGCCGGACACCCTGACGATCTCGGCATTGCCGCGCAGCTCGGCGCCGCCGACATCCTCGGCCACCGCTACGACGAGGCCCGCCGCACGCTCGAGAGCGTGGTCGCGAAGCAGCCGAAAAACCCGGTCGTGCTCAACAATCTGGCCTGGCTCTATCACCTGACGGGCGATCCGCGGGCGCGTTCGGTCGCCGAACGAGCCTATGCGCTGGCCCCCGGTTCGGGCGAGATAGCCGCCACCCTCGGGTGGATCCTGACCAAGACCGGCCACGCCGCCGACGCCGTTGGCCTCTTGCAGCAGGCGAGCGCCGCCCAACCCGCAAGCCCGGCGTTCAAATACCATCTGGCGGTCGCGCTCAACGATACCGGGCAATACCGGGCGGCGCAGAAGATCCTCGCGGCGCTGGTGTCCGGGACGACGAATTTCGCTGACAAGCCCGCCGCAGAACAGCTCCTGGCCGATGTCGCCAAGCGCTAGTTCAGGGGACCGCGAGCGGCGGCGCCAGCGGCATTGCGAGGCGCGACGTGGCGGGGCGCAAACCTGCACGCTGCCACTCGGCGATGCTGCGCAATCCGATGGTGATGGACACGAGATCATAGAGGAATGGCGAGGTCGCAATGCTGATGAACATGCCGCCGGCGACGAACACCAGAAGACTGACCTGGACCATCCCGGCAAGATCCTGCGCCCAGGCCAGATCCGGCTGGTCGATCGCGAGCCGCCGTACCGTACCGCAGCTCCGATAGGCTGCCGCGATCAGCGCGCCGAACAGCGCGAGGCCGATAAAGCCATGCTCGACCAGCACTTCGAAAACGATGTTGTGGGACTCGATGTAGCCATCGCCGCCCGGCACCTTGTTCAGCACTTCGACGCGAAAGCCGCCACCGACCAGCGGGTGCCGCAGCGCCATGTTCCACGACCATTTCCAGGCTTCGAGACGATCCAGGGCCGACTCGTCGTGCTGGTAGTTGACGGTCGTGTCCATCCGCTCGAACCAGCTCGCAGGCGCGAGCTCAAACAGCAGCACGATCGCCGCGACCGCGACAAGCACCATCCAGATCTTGTTTTTCGTCTTGGCGACCAGCAACAAAAAAGCGGTACCGCCACTGAACAGGGCGGTGCGCGCGAACGTGCCGACCAGCGCAAGGATGCAGCTGATCGCGATGCCACGCAGCGCCAGGATCAGCCAGCGCGTTCTCGGCAACAGGATAGCCTGTCGGGCGAGGAACAGCGTCATCGGCACGACCATCGGCAAGAAGACGGCAAAGGCTACCCGATCCTCGATGAAGCTGCCGGTGGCGCCGATCACCGTGAGCCCGCCGCCGCCCCAGGAGATCGTCTTGAGGGCTCCCGGGATTGCCGAGAAGGCGACGCAGATTACCTGCACCCAGACAAACGCCTCGAGGCGCGGCCGGGTCGACATCATCTGCGCCGCCAGAATGCTGAACCCGATCACCTTGACGGTACGTTCCCATTTGAACGCTGCCGCATCGGGCACCAGGGCGAACAGCGAGGTGAAGTTCGTCCACAGGAAAAATGCGATCAGCAGACCCAGCACCAGGGGCGCCCGCGGCAAGGTCTTTTTCTCGCGAACGAGCCACATCAGGAAGGTGAATGCGGCCACCGCGAGCGAGAGGTCATCGGGGAGCAGGGTGACGTAATAGGCGTCACTCGGTGGCAGGAATTCCAGCCATTTATAGATCAGGACACCGGCGAACGGCGACAGGACGACCGTCGGCAGCAGTCCGAAATACGTCAGAAGAAAGAAGGTCTGGCGCAGCATGCTCTGCCAGGGCGCATCCGTCCGGGGCTGAAAGGTAGCGCCAGCATCGCGCGCGACCCGCGACCTGTCACGCGGTTTTTTCCGGGAGGGTTTTTTCCGGGAGGGTTTTTTCCGGGAGACTGCGGGTGTTCGAGGGAAATGCCTGCGTCGACACCGCTACCCGAACCGACAAAGACGCCGGTGATGTCGCGCAGATCGCTCGCGGCGCTATCTTCGCAGTATTCCAATCGACTTCTGCGGCAGCCGGGCCCGCAGGAAAGCAGAGATTGAGCATGGGCATCATCGTATTGGAGTTCAATGAACTATGTCCGACGTTGCTCGGTCGCTGGATGGCGAGTGGCGATTTGCCCAACTTCAAAGCGCTGCATGATGCCTCGCAAGTTTTTGTCACAAGCGCCGACGCAGCGCCGCCCGCTCTGGAACCGTGGATCCAGTGGTACTCGATCCATACCGGCCTGAGCTACTCCCAGCACAAGGTCTTTCATCTGACAGACGGCGCGCGCGCCGGCCATCCCGATATCTGGTCGATCATTCAGGAACGCGGCGGGCGCACCGGAAATTTCTCAAGCATGAACGCGCGACGGCAGGTCGAACCGGGATGCTTTTTCATGGCAGACCCATGGTGCACAGCGCAGACCGCCCACCCCGAACAGCTGCAGCGCTTTTTCGAGTTTGTTGCTCAACACGTGCAGGAATACGCCAATCGTGATCGGCCCGCCGGCCTATCTTCCGCCGCCAGACTGCTCGCGTCCCTGACCCGGCAGGGTCTGCGGTTCACGACGATTGGCGACATCGTCACGTTGCTGCTCCGCGAGTTCATGCAGCCGACGCGAATCTGGCAGCGAGCAGTCGTCCTCGATTGGTTGCAGACAGACCTGTTTCTCGCCCTTTACCGCAAATTCAACCCCGCTTTTGCTACCTTTTTTCTCAATAGCACGGCACATTTTCAACATGCCTATTGGCGTCACATGGAACCGGAAGCATTCGATACACGACCCAGCATTACCGAGTTCGAGAATTACGAGCATGCCATAAAATTCGGTTACCAGAACATGGACAGGCTGGTGCAAAAATTCACCCGCGGCAAGGCTGACGGGGATGTTCTGATGCTGGTCACCGGGTTGAGCCAGCAACCATTTGTGAAATACGAGGCCGTCGGGGGACAACGGTTTTATCGGCCGCGCGACATTACCGAGGTTTTACGGATGCTGGGCCTGCGGGCGACGGTGGTCGAGCCGGTCATGACCCACCAGTACATGGTGAGGTTCGCGAGCGCCGGAGAGCGGGATGACGCCAGGTCCAAGCTTCTCGATCTGGTCTGCGAAGGGCGCCAAGTTTTTGAAATTGAACCGTGTGACTCAGCCGCACTCTACCTTGGTTGCCAGTTGCATCGCCAGTTGGCGGTGGATACAGCGATGACGTCGGCTTCCGGCCGGATCGGCAGTCGCGCCTTCTTCGATGTTTTCTATCAGATCGACGGGATCAAGAGTGGTTGTCATCATCCGGACGGGGCCCTGTGGATCGCGACTGGTACGCCGCAGGTACATGCGGAGAAGGTATCGATCCTCGACATCTTCCCCACTTGGCTCGAAATGCTCGGCATTGATTACAAACCAAGTGCGGTTCACCCGTTTATCGGCGGCAGCCTGGTTGAGCGCTGGGCCGGCGAGCCGGCAGGCCTGACGCAGACTGCGCGAAATCAGCGACGGCAGGCCATCGAGGCCGGCGCCCGACCGTCGATATAGCGAAGACAGACGGTCAGGCAGATGACATCCGCGTTGGCAACCTGGGCAGGGCATCGTTTTCCCAATAGGAAGACGTCGCCTGATGCGCGATGGCCGCTCAGATTGCTGACCTTCACGACGCTGTTTCCGAACCGCGAACAGCCGAACCACGGCATTTTCGTCGAGAACCGGCTGCGTCATCTGGTGGCCGGGGGCGAGGTTGCAAGCACCGTCGTCGCGCCGGTCCCGTACTTTCCCTCGCAGGCGGGCTGCTTCGGCGCGTGGAGCGGGTACGCCCGGGTTGCCCGGTGCGAGCGGCGGCACGGCATCAGCATCCATCACCCGCGCTTCCCGGTCGTGCCGCGCGTCGGCATGACGGTCAGCCCCGCCCTGCTCGCGGTGGCGACGCTCGCCGCGGTGCGGCGCCTGCAGCAGGCGGGCAGCGGGTTCGACATCATTGACGCGCACTATTTCTACCCCGACGGCGTCGCCGCCTTGTGGCTGGGCCAACGGCTCGGCTGCCCGGTCGTCATCACGGCGCGCGGCTCCGACATCAGCCTGATCCCGCGTTTTGCCGTTCCCCGCGCGATGATCCGCTGGGCGATCCGCGGCGCGGCCGGGCTGATCGCTGTCAGCGCGGCCGTGAAGCAGGCGCTGGTCGAGCTTGGCGCCAGCCCCGACGATGTCGTGGTGCTGCGCAACGGCGTGGATTTGTCCTCGTTCCGTCCGGTCGACCGGCAGGCAGCGCGCCGCAGCTTGGGATTGGCGCGCCCGACATTGCTCTCGGTTGGTCACCTGATCGAGCGCAAGGGACACGACCGCGTCATCGCGGCGATGCCCGATCTGCCGGAATTCGAGTTGTTGATCGTCGGCGAGGGGCCGGAACGCGCCCGGCTGGAGCGGTTGCGCCAGCGGCTCGGCGTCGCCGACCGGGTTCGGCTGCTCGGCTCGCAACCGCACGACCAGCTGCCGGCAATCTATTCGGCGGCCGATGCGCTGGTCCTGGCGTCGAGCCGCGAAGGCTGGGCCAACGTGCTGCTGGAGGCGATGGCCTGCGGCACGCCCACCGTCGCATCCAACATCTGGGGCAACCCCGAGGTGGTCGGTGCGGCGGAGGCCGGCATATTGATGGACGAGAATACGCCGCAGGGCATCGTCCGGGCGGTGCGGCGCCTGTTCGCAAACCTGCCGCCGCGCGCCGCGACCCGCTCCTACGCCGAGCGGTTCAGCTGGGACGCGACGACGTGCGGCCAGCTTGGCCTGTTTCGCCGTGTTCTCGCGCAGCGGGTCGGGGTGGCGCATGACTGAGCCCGCCTGCGACGCGGCCGCCGCCCCGCTGGCACCGCTGGCCTCGCTGTCCGCGCGCACCGCAAAGGGCGCGGGCTGGGTCATCGCCTGGCGGGTCGCCACCCGCAATCTCGGCCTCCTCAGCACTCTCGTTTTGGCGCGTTTGCTGGTGCCTGCCGATTTCGGGCTGGTGGCGATCGCCACCGGCTTCATCGCCGCGGTCGATGCGCTGTCCTCGTTCGGGGTTCAGGACGCGCTGATCCGCGAGGCGGTGCTCGATCGCGACATGTACGACACGGCCTTTACGATGAGCCTGTTGCGCGCGGTTGCCACCGCCGCGCTCGTCGCAGCCGCCGCGTGGCCGCTCGGCCTGTTCTTTTCCGATCTGCGGCTGGTGCCGATCCTATTGGCGCTTGCCGCGGGCACGCTGGTCGGCGGCTTCGAGAATATCGGCATTGTCGATTTCCGCCGCGAGCTGGCGTTCCACAAGGAATTCCAACTGCAGCTGACGGGGCGCGTGGTCGCGGTGGTTCTGACCATCGCGCTGGCGGTGGTGTGGCGCAGCTACTGGGCGCTGGTGGCCGGAATCTTCGCGGTGCGGGTGGTGCGCCTGGTGCAGAGCTACACGATGTCAGCCTATCGCCCGCGGCTCGGGCTGCGCAGCTGGCGGCGGATCATCGGCTTCTCGCTGTGGACCTGGGCCGCCGACCTGATGCTCATGGTGCGCGAGCGGCTCGATAGCATCGTCATCGGCCGGCTGCTCGGCGCCGCCAATGTCGGGATCTTTGCGCTCGGCACAGAGATTGGTTCGCTGCCGACGACCGAGTTCGTCCTCCCGCTGTGCCGGGCATTGTTCTCGGGGTTTGCCGAGGCCAATCGCACCGGCTTCAGCCCGGCGCGCGTCTATGTGCGGGTCATCTCGGCGACGTTGCTGCTGACGCTGCCGATCGCGCTCGGCCTCTCTCTGTTGGCCGATCCGCTGGTGCGGCTGGCGCTGGGAGCGCAATGGCTGGGGGCGGTGCCGCTGATATGGATTCTGGCGCCGCCCGGCGCCGTGACCGTCATCAGCTGCGTTGCCGCCGCCGCACTGAGCGCCCAAGGCTTGCCGCATCTCAATTTCCAGCTGAGCGCGATCAGCACGGTGCTCAAGGTGCCGCTGCTGGTGGGGCTGGTCGTCGGGTTTGGCCTGGTCGGCGGCGCGATTGCCGTCGCCGTGTCGTTGACGATCGAGCAGGGGCTCTATCTGGACGTGACGCGTCGCCGGCTTGGGGTGCGCGTCGCCGATCTGGCGCGCGGCGCGTGGCGCGCGATGCTCGCCACGGTGGTGATGGGTGCGGTATTGGCCGGCTGCGGCCTCGGATGGACGCACGCCGATGGCGGGATGCTGGAGGCGGCGCGCCTGGCGGGTTTCGCGACGCTGATCGGCGCGGCGGTGTACGCGCTGACGCTGCTAGCCGCCTGGATCGCCTCCGGACGGCCGGACGGCGCGGAAAGCGATGCGATCGGGCTGGCGCAACGCGGCGTCGGCCGGCTGCGGCTGGCAATGGGGCTTGCCCCGCCGGCGGTCGGCTCGCCATGAGAGGAGTAGCGCAGATGCGGCCGAGTACGAATGAAGGCATAACCGTGCTATGAATATCGGTAGTCTACTTCGCAAATTCCGCTCGACACCTCGATCGGTCTTTCGTTGGGCTGGGTATGATATCATACGTTATCCATCGATAAATAGACGGCGTGCTCTTGAACATACAATTGCATGCCTTACTAGAAATACCGTCTCATCAGGTTTATTTTCTGGATTAACATTAATTGACGAAGAATCATGGGGAGATTTAGGCTCAAAACTCCTCGGCTTATACGAAAGTGAACTTGCGCCAGTGTTAAAAGATGTGATCCAATCAGCACCAGACATCGTCATCAATGTGGGTTGTGCTGAGGGTTTTTATGCATTGGGTTTGGCAAAACTTATACCAACCGCCAAAGTGTTTGCCTATGACATCGACCGCGAAGCGCGGAGGATATGCGCCGCAGGGGCCAAAATAAACGCTCTCGATAAGGCTTTAGAGATACGAGGTTACTGCTCTGCTGAGGAGTTACAGCGTATAACAAAATCCGCGGAACACCCTTTCGCTATAATTGATTGTGAAGGTGGTGAGCGCGAGTTGCTATTATCTACGAGCTACGATTACGCAAACACAAGATTTATTATCGAGTGCCATGATTTTCTAGATCGAACCATCACGGACGATCTCATAAATAAATTTATGACAACGCATACAATAGAGATAATTATGCAAGGCGGGCGAAATCCTTTCTCATCCGATATCATAAAAGAATGGGCAGAGAACGACCTATGGTTGGTCGTTTCAGAGCAACGCCCAGAACGCATGCGCTGGCTGAATTTGACACCGTTAACCTCATCTTTTCACAATGGTGGATGATGATGATAAATGTTGTCTGTGCCTGTGATGCGAATTTTGTGCCACACATGGCAACAATGCTATTGTCACTGGTAGAAAACAATCGGCGACACAGTATCAGAATTTTCGTACTTTGTGACGACGCGCTACCCAGCCATGAGATGCTCGCCACTATGCTACATGGGCACCCGGCGGAGTTTTCTCTTGTGCCTGTTGGGGAGGCTCTGCCGCAGGCGCTGTTCGTGAGCAACCACATTAGCAGAGCCGCCTATGCCCGCCTGTTGATGGGTGAGGTGTTGCCGCCTGAAATTGATCGGGTTCTCTATCTCGATTGCGATTTGATCATCAGGGGCGATCTTGACGACCTTTGGAATACGAATCTCAGCGATAAGACCATAGGCGCAGTACGCGAAACTGATGAATATTACTGGCGATCCAGACTTGGACTACCACCAGGCGCTCCTTACTTTAATAGTGGCGTGATGTTGGTTGATCTGCGCCGTTGGCGTAAGATGGAAATTGGTCGGCGGAGTCTTGATTTTGTCCGCGAGCATCCGGAGCGTCTGCAGTATTGGGATCAGTGTGCACTCAACTTGATGCTCCACGATGACTGGATGCCGCTCGAATCAAAATGGAATTTTCAGAGCATGGCGGTTGGTGTCGTGGATCATGGCATAATACGCTTTAGGCAGGTGCCCAGACGCATCCGAGACATGGTCCGCGTAGTGCATTTCACGACGGGTTCGAAGCCATGGCACTATATGAATTATCACCCATTCAAGGGGGAGTATCTCGAATACCGGCGCCGCACACCGTGGCCGCTTGAGCCTTTTCAAGATCGCTATCCGCACAATATCATTCGCCGCTTTCTGCACCGGTACCTTCCTCCGCTTCTGCCCCTCTACCTGGAAGTACGAAAAATAATCTAACCTAGTGCAAACGAAGCCAACGGAGTGAAGTGGATTCATGTCGTTATGCTCACTGGCGACAATCGCACCATAGCCGAAGCTATCGCGCAGCGGTTCGGCATCGACGATGTCGAGGCGGATGTCCTGCCCGAGGATAAGGACCGCATCGTTCGCAAGCTGCGCGCCGATGGCAAGATTGTCGCCATGGCGGGTGACGGCGTGAATGACGCACCCGCGCTCGCAGAGGCGGATGTAGGCTTAAAGCTCGATACGCAGGGTTTCGATCTGGCGGCGATCAAGGGTGCCGGCAAGGCGATGGAACGGGTTCGGGCTTTGCAAACCGAGGTCTCGGTCGTGCCGCTCTATCACGGCATGACGGATTGGCAGTCGTCGATCGAGACCGTGAAAAATTATGGCTTCGAGCTTTCCGGATGGTGGGCGGTGGCCCGCGAAGCCGCGCTCAGGGTCAGCGAATTCGACTGTGTGATGGTGCGGCCGATCGGTTGTTCACCAACGTGTGCGTCCAGCGGCAACGGGAGGGAAGATGGCCCCGATTAGCGTCGTCGTGCCCTATTTTCAGCGTGAGGCCGGGCATCTTCCGCGTGCGATCCGATCCGCCTTGCGCCAGCGCGAGGTCGAGACGCCGACGGTCATCGTGGTCGACGATGGCTCGCCGCTCGCGGCCGCCGCGGAAATCGCGACGCTCGACCCCGCCGAGCGCCAACACGTCCGGGTGCTGTGTCAGCCCAACCGCGGGCCCGGTCCCGCGCGCAATGCCGGGCTCGACGCCATCTCGCGAGAGGTTGAATGGGTCGCGTTTCTCGATTCCGACGACGTCTGGGAAGAGCGCCATCTGGCACGCGGCCTGACCGCGCTGTCCCTCGGCTACGATTTCTGTTTTGCCAACCTGATGCGGGAAGGCGACCCGGACACCCATTTCGGTCTTACCCATTTTGACCCCTCGGCGCACCAGCCGCTATCGGTCGATCCCTCGCTGTTCGCCTATTGCGGCGATTTCTTCGCTGCCAACCTGACCTATTCGCCGGTGGGCACATCGACCGTG
>DATLRS010000038.1:0-14712 GCA_035534535.1 Allostellaceae bacterium
GACAGCGTCACGGCGATGGCGCGCGATGAGATCGCGCCGCGCGCCGCGCAATACGACCGCAGCGCCCTCTTTCCGTGGGAGAATATCAAGGCGATCAACGGGCTCGGCCTCAATGCGATGTTCGTCCCCGAGGCCTATGGCGGGGCCGGCCTGTCCTATGCGGCCTATCTCGCCTGCGTGCAGGAGATCAGCGCCGCCTGCGCCTCGACCGGCATCATCTGGGCGACCAATTTCCACGCGACGAAGCCGCTGATCGACTTTGGCACCGAGGAACAAAAGCAGCGTTTGTTGCCGCGCGTCGCCGCGGGGGCGATCGCCGCCCTGGCAATCACCGAGCCCGCCGCCGGCTCGGACGCCACCGGCATGACGACCCGCTTCGCGCCGGACGGAGACACGGTCGTCGTCTCTGGCGGCAAGACGTTCATCAGCAACGGCGACGTCGCCGATGTCATCCTCGTCTTCGGCAAGTGGTCGCAGATCGCCGAGCCGCGCCAGGCAATCTCGGCGATCCTCATCGAGAAGGGCACGCCGGGGCTCAAGATCCTGCGCACCGAGGACAAGCTCGGCCACCGCGCCGCCTCGACCGCGGCGCTGGCCTTCGAGGACTGCCGGGTGCGGCGCGACAACCTGCTCGGGGAGCCGGGCGAGGGCCTCGCCCTCATGCTCGCGGCGCTCAACAAGTCGCGCCCGAGCGTAGCGGCGCACGCGCTCGGCATCGCCCGCGCCGCCTTTGCCGATGCCGTGCGCTACATCAACGAGCGCCGCCAATCGGGGCGCCGCATCATCGAGTTCCAGGGCATCCAGTTCCTGCTGGCCGACCTCGCCACCGACCTGGCGATGTGCGAAGCCTGGCTGTGGCATGTTGCCCGGCTGGTCGATGAGGGCGCCGCCGATCTCGCCCCCGGCATCGCCGTCGAAGCCTCGATGCTGAAATTGCGCGCCTCGGATTTGGCGATGCGCATCGCCACCGAGGCGGTGCAGCTGCATGGCGGCTACGGCTACCTCAAGGAATACCGGGTCGAGCGGCTGCTGCGCGACGCCAAGATCACCCAGATCTGGGAAGGCACCAACCAGATCCATCGCCAGCTGATCGGCCGCAGCTTTATCGCACGCCAGTGACGCGAGCAGGGCGGGAACGAACTTCGCCCCAGGCGTTTACCAAGCGCGGGCGCGCCGACAGGTCGCGCCCCTAATGCTGTCGTAGGCACCACAGGCTGTCGAGCACCACCATGCATCGCCTCACTCTCGCCATCGTCACGCTCATCGCGATCGCGGCCGTTCCGGCCTTGGCCCAGGAGCAGCCGCCGGCCCGCGTTGGCCGGGTCAGCTTTGTCTCGGGGCAGCTCGCCTTTCATACCAAGGGCGAGACCACCTGGTCGGCGGCTTCGGTCAACTATCCGGTCGCCACCGGCGGCTCGTTCTGGGTCGATCCCAAATCGCGCGGCGAAATCCGCATCGGCGACCAGACGATCAGCCTTTCCGGCAATACCGAAATCGACATCGTCAAGCTCGACCAGCAGGTCATGCAGCTGGCGGTCCCGCAAGGCCGCATCGAGCTGCAGCTGCGCACCCTCGGCGAGGGCAACACAGCCGAAATCGACCTCCCGCGCGGCGGCGTGTGGCTGCTGCAGCCCGGACTCTACGATATCGATGCCGGGTCGCCGACCCGGCCGACCCGGATCGCGGTGTTCGACGGCAGCGCCCGGTTTGTCGGCCGGTCGGTCGACGTCGCCGTCAAGTCCGGCGATGTCGCGGTGATCAGCGGCACGCAGACCCTGACCGCCTCGCTCGAGCACGTCACGACTGACGAGTTTACGCAATGGTGCCGCTCGCGCAGTTATGACGAGCACCGTCTGGCGGCGCCCTATTACGTGTCGCCGCGGATGACCGGGTATGCCGAACTCGACCAGTACGGCAGCTGGCGCAGCGTGCCGCAATACGGCGAAGTCTGGTACCCCCGTGCAGTGCCGGCGGGCTGGGCGCCCTACCGCGACGGCCGCTGGGTCTGGGTCCCGCCCTGGGGCTGGACCTGGGTCGATGCCGAGCCGTGGGGGTTTGCGCCGTTCCATTACGGGCGCTGGTCGTTCTTCGGCGGCGCCTGGGGCTGGGTGCCGGGCGGCTTCGTCGCGCGCCCGGTCTATGCCCCGGCATTGGTCGCCTTCGTCGCCAACCCGGCAGTGATCCTGGCCTCGGCCTTCGCCGGCCCGGCGGTCGGCTGGTTCCCGCTTGGTCCAGGCGAAGCCTACTGGCCGAGCTACAGCAATGACCCCACCTACATCCGTTCGATCAACACCGGCGTCGTGGCCAATCCGGGCCAACTCGGAGCGCGCCCGACAGGCGGCGCGGCCAGCGCCGGCCAGCGTTTCGCCAACCGGCAAGCCGCCACCGTGGTGCCGCAAAGCACGTTCGCCGGCGCCCAGGCGGTCGGCGCGCACGCCTTGCGGGTATCCAGTGCCGCCGCGGGACAGGCCCGGGTGACCGCCCTGGCGCCGGCGATGTCCGCGCGTGCCGGTGCTGTGGGCGCTGCGGGACGACAGAGTCTGGTCGCCGGAACGGCACGCGGCGCGGTGGCGCACGGCTCCCAGCGCGGCGCATCGGCGCGGCGGGGCGGCCATGCCGGTGCGGCGTATTCTACCGCCGCCGGTGCGGGCGGACGCTCATCGCATGCCGCCGCACACGGTCACGCGCGATCGCATACGGCGTATCGAGGCGCAGCGCATTACGGCGGCGGCCGCGCCGCACATTACGGCGGCAGCCGTGCCGCGCATTACGGCGGCGGCCGCGCCGCGCATTACGGCGGCGGCCGTGCCGCGCATTACGGCGGCGGCCGTGCCGCGCATTACGGCGGCGGCCGTGCCGCGCATTACGGTGGCGGCCGTGCCGCGCATTACGGCGGCGGCCGCGCCGCGCATTACGGTGGCGGCGGGCCGCATTTTGGCGGCGGCGGGCCGCATGGTGGCGGCGGGCCGCATTTTGGCGGCGGCGGCGGGCACGGTGGCGGGGGCCATGGCGGCGGGCACGGTGGTGGCGGGCACGGTGGTGGCGAGCACGGTGGCGGCGGTGGCGGCGGCCACGGCGGCAAGTGAGCCCGACCGCGGCCGCACTTAGCTCAAGACCGGCGGCACCCGTGCGACCCGCCGGGCAACCCGCGGGCGGCGCCGGTCGGTTTCGCGATCAGAGAACGCGTGCGGCGCGCATGTGATCGCGCACCCAGACCTGCGCCTCGCGGCCGCATTGCCGCGCGTCATGCGCCGCGTCGACGGCATCGAGCAGCGCCTGTTCCCTGTCGAGATAGGACCCGTAGAGGGCATCGCCGAGCCGGACGACCCAGCGGTCGTCCGAACCGCGCCGGCAGACCTCAAACGCCATGATCGCCATTTGTTTCCTCCCGGAGCGGCGATGCCGTCCAGGCCCGGCTGCCGCGCCGGCCCCTTGCCACCGGCAGCAAGCATTGCAGCCGCCGGCCTCCCCCTGATCATTATCCTCGACGATTACCCGGGAATGAAGCCCGATTTGCCATCAGATGAACAATAAAGCGGCAACAGCCCGCAGCGATCGGCGCTTTTCAGTTATCCGGCAAATCGCGTCTGGTTATTTCTCGTGCGCGACGTAGACGCCATCCCAGTCGGCCGGCAGCGCTTCGACCTGCAGCTGGGCGATGCGCTCGCGCAAGAGGCCGTAGACCGGGGCCATCTCGCGTTCCGCGGCGAGCACCGGATCTTCCAAGAGGCCGAGCGCTGCCGCCCAATCGCGCCGGCGATAGGCCGCCAGCAAGGCCGCGTGCCGCGCCAGGTACGGCTGCGACTCGACCGGATGCGGCGGCAGGGTATAGATGCGCACCGCCTGCGTCTTGCCCTTGACCGCCACCAGGTCGAGCTCGATGAGGCCGGGTTCGTCGAGCCGAACCGCGGTGTCCTCGCCGATGATCAAGTCAACGCCGTAGAGCTTGGTGAGCCCTTCAAGGCGCGATGACAGGTTCACCGGATCGCCGAGCAGCGAGTAATTGAAGCGTTGGTGCGAGCCGAAATTGCCGACGCTGCACTCGCCGGTGTTGACGCCGATGCCGACATGCAGGAGGCGCCGCCCCTCGGCTGCCCAGGCCTCGTTCAACGCGACCAGCTTGCGCCGCATGTCCTGCGCCGCGGCGACCGCATTCTTCGCGTGATCGGGATCGTCGAGCGGCGCATTCCAGAACGCCATGATGCAGTCGCCGATGTATTTATCGATGGTGCCCTTGTGCGCCATGATGATTTCGGTCATCGGCGTCAGGAACTCGTTGATCAGCTGTCCCAGCTCATGCGAGGTCATACCCTCCGACAGCGTCGTAAAGCCGCGGATGTCGCAGAACATGATCGTCATCAGCCGGGTCTCGCCGCCGAGCACCAGCTTTTCGGGGTGTTGCGCCAGTTCCTCGACATAATGCGGCGACATGTAGAGCGAGAACGCCTGGCGGATCTCGCGCTGGCGCTGCTCGGTCTGGCGGTAATTGAGCAGCGTGCTGACCAGATAGACCGTGGCCAATACCGCGATCGGGTAGACCGGGTCGATCAGGATGTGCGCCTGGCCGCCCTGCAGCACCGCCGGATCGATCAGCGGGCCGCCGTCGCGGAAGGCAAACCACGAGGCCGCGGCAACGACGAGCGTCGCGATCCCGGCAACCCCGGCGCTCGGCAATGCGCCGAATCGCGGCACCGTCACGATCAGCAGCAGCCCGATCACCAGCGCAAACACGATCTCGGCACCGGGGGCCCAATCCGGGCGGAACAGGAAATTATGGTCGAGAATCTGCTCGATCAACTGCGCGTGGACCTCGACCCCGGGCATGTCCGGGGCGATCGGCGTCGCCTTCAGATCGTTCAGGCCGGCCGCTGACGAGCCGACCAGCACGATGTGGTCGGCGATCCGCTTGGGGTCGAATTTGCCGTCGAGAATGTTGGCGGCCGAGATGTAGCGGCGCGGATCGCGCCGCGCATAATAGACTGCGACCTGACCGGACTGGTTGACCGGTATCCGCAATGCCTTGCCGAGCGCCGGGATCGGGATCTCGATCGCGTTCAGCCCGCTGTTGACGCCAAAGCTCTGGTCCGCCTGCGCGCCGGCATAGCGGATCAGATAGCCGCGGCCGCCAAGGGCGACCCGCAGCGCCTCCGCCGCCAGCGACGGCACCGGCTTGTTGCCGAGCCGAAACACCAGCGGCACATGCCGCACGATGTTGTCCCAGTCCGACGGCTCGTTGACAAAGCCGTCCCCGGCAGCCGCCCTCTGCAGGCGGTGCAGCGCCGCGACCGATTCGGGAAAGTTGTCGACATAGCGCCAGGGGTCCTCGCCCTTGGCGCCGAGCACCGCATAGCCGGCCTTGATCAGCGGATTGCCCCGGCCGCTCTCGCCGGTCAGGTTGAACCCGACCACCGTCGGGACTTTTTTCATCGCCTCGGCAAATACCGTATCGGGGTCGGGCATCGTGGCCAGCAGCTGCTTCGCCTGCGCCGTGCTGGCGCCCCGATCGGTCAGAAGCGTCGTCAGCATCTGCGGCGAGGTGCGATCGTGTTCGGTGAACAGCACGTCGAAGCCGACGACGGCGGCACCGGCGGCGCCGAGCTTGTCGAGCAGCCGGGCGAGCACGGTGCGCGGCCAGGGCCACTGGCCGATCTCCTTCAGGCTGTGCTCGTCGATGTCGACGATCTGCACCGGAAAATCGGGCGACGCCTTGCGCGGCGCCAGCTGCTGATAGCGGTCGAAGGCGAACAGCGACAAGCGGTTGAACAGCTCCGGGACGACCAGATGGGCGCCGGTCGCCGCCAGCAACACCACCAGCGGCAGCCAGTAGACGATGCCGCGGCGCACGAGGGAAAGAAGTCGCTTCAACGCCGGACGCCCCCAAAGATCGGCCTGTCCGCTGCGGCGCCCGCCGATCGGCACGCGGTCGCCCCAGCCGCCGTATCATCGGCAAATAGCGGCGAATTTGCCAGCGTTTTGGGGCATCTGCGCGGTCGCCGCGGATCCCCAAGAGGGCCGGAAACCGCTTGCCCCGGTGTTGCCGAGGCGCGAGTCTGACACCGCCGACAGGGAGGCAAGGCTTGACGAGCAGGATTGACGCCAGGAAAGCGGAACATATCCGCGATGCCCAGGACTTGACCGACCATCTGACCGACCATCTGGCCGACCATCTGGCCGATCATCTGGCCGATCATCGGGGCGACCAACGGGCCGACCAACGGGGCGATGTGGCAGGACGCGCGGCGCTGCGGCGTTTTATCGCCGCGATGTACGCGCATGTGCCACCGAGCGACGTCGCCGCCCGCTCGCCCGCTGATCTGTGCAGCGCGGCGCTGGCGCTGTGGCGCTTCGCCGCCCGCCGCCCGCCCGGCAGCGCCAGGCTGCGGGTATACAACCCCGGCAGCGCGGCGCATGGCTGGTCCTCGCCGCACACGATCATCGAGATCGTCAACGACGACATGCCGTTCCTCGTCGCTTCGGTGATGGCGGCGGTCAACCAGAGCGGACGGCAGGTGCGGCTGGCGATCCACCCGGTCCTGCGCGTCGCGCGCGAGGCTGACGGCTCGCTCGTCGGGCTCGATCCGCCGCAGGGTGGCTCGCCCGAATCGTGGATGCAGATCGAGATTTCGCGCGAGCCGCATGCCGGCGACCGCGAGGCGCTCGCCAGCCGGCTCGCCGCCGCCCTGGTCGATGTCCGCCGCGCGGTGGCGGACTGGCCGGCGATGCGGGCGACGCTGCGGGCGATCGTCGGCGAACTGCGCGAGGTGCCACCGCCGCTGCCGCCGGACGAGATCGCCGAGGGGGTGGATTTCCTGCGCTGGCTCGACGACGACTATTTCACCTATCTCGGCTTTCGCGATTATCCCGTCCCCGGCAGCCCCGGCGCCGCCAATGCCGCCGCCGGCGCTGGCCGGCCGGCGCTCGGGATCCTCGCCGAGCCGGTCTATTCGGTGTTCGGCGGGCTGCGCGATTTCGCGGCGCTGCCGCCCGACGTGCAGCAGTTCGTGCGCCGCCGCGAGCTGTTGATCGTCGCCAAGACCGATCGGCGCTCGACCGTGCATCGCGCCGCCCACATGGACGCGATCGGCATTCGCCGCTTCGACGCGAGCGGCGCGGTCGTCGGGGTGCGCCTCTTTCTCGGCCTCTTCACCTCGGACGCCTACAACAGCCGTTGCGACGCGATCCCGCTGTTGCGGCACAAGGTGCGGCGCACGATGGAGCGGGCCGAACTGGCCCCCGAAAGCCATGACGGCAAGGCGCTGGCTCACATCCTCGAAACCTTGCCGCGCGATGAATTGTTCCAGATCACCGAGGACGAGCTGTTCGACACCGCGATCGGCATCCTCAACCTGCAGCAGCGGCAGCGCGTCGCCCTGTTCGTGCGCCGCGACCCGCTCGAGCGCTTTGTCTCGTGCCTCGTCTATGTGCCGCGCGAGCGCTACGACACGCGCCTGCGCGAGAGTTTTGCGGCGATCCTCGCAAGAGCGTTCGACGGCACCGTCACCGATTTCTACGCGCATCTCGACGAGGCGGTAGAGGCGCGGGTGCAGTTCGTCGTCCGGGTCACCCGCGGCGCCGTGCCGCCGGTTGATGTGGCCTGCCTCGAACAGCAACTCGCCGAGGCCGCGCACGGCTGGTCGGATCGGGTCGCGGCGGCAGCTGCCGCCGCCTTTGGCGAAGCGTCCGGCAGCGCCCGGCTGCACCGGCTGAAGGCGTTCCCGGTCGCCTATCAGGCGCGCACCGCGCCGGATCAGGCGATCCTCGACCTCCCCCGCATCGAGGCGGCGCTCGCCGGATCGCCGCTCGAAGCCGCGTTGCATTCGCGCCCGACGAGCGGCGAAGACGGCGCCCGCGCCGGACTGCGGCTCTACCGCCAAGGCGAACCGGTCGCCCTGTCGGATGTCTTGCCGATCCTCGAAAATCTCGGGCTGCGCATCATCGCCGAGGAGCCGTTCCGGATCGACAGCGCCGCGGGTCGCGCCGTGTGGATCCACGAATTCAGCCTGGGTTCGGGCGGTCTTCCGGCGGCGCTTTCCGCTGCGCTGTGCCGCCGCTTCGAGGAAGCGCTGTTCGCGGTGTGGAGCGGCACGGTCGAGAATGACGGGTTCAACCGGCTGGTGCTCGCCGCCGGCCTGTCGGCGCGCCAGACCACCATCCTGCGGCTCTATTGCAAGGTGCTGCGCCAGGCCGGCTTCGGTTTCAGCCAGAGCTACATGGAAGACACGCTGGCGCAGCACGGGCCGATCGCACGCCGCCTGGTGCGGCTGTTCGAGCATCGCTTCGACCCGACGCGCGGGTCGCATGATACGGCGGGCGAGGTGGCCGCGATCGAACACGCGCTCGACGCGGTCGAGAGCCTCGACGAAGACCGCATCCTGCGGGCCTACCTGACGCTGATCTCGCGCAGCGAGCGCACCAACCACTACCAGAGGCTGCCGTCGGGCGAGCCGAAACCGGCGTTGGCCGTCAAGCTCGCCTCGCACGCGATCGACCTGTTGCCGCTGCCCCGGCCGCTTTACGAGATTTACGTCTACAGCCCGCGCGTCGAGGGCGTGCACATGCGGGCCGGCAAGGTGGCGCGCGGCGGCATCCGCTGGTCCGACCGCAAGGAGGATTTCCGCACCGAGATCCTCGGCCTGATGAAGGCGCAGACGGTCAAGAACGCAGTCATCATACCGGTCGGCTCAAAGGGCGGCTTTGTCATGAAGCGCCCGCCCGCCCTGGGCAGCCCCAACTACCGCGAGCAGTACGCGGCAGAGGGCGTCGAGTGCTACAAGATCCTGATCCGCGGCCTGCTCGACCTCACCGACAACATCGTCGCCGCCAACGGCGCTGCCAACGGCGCTGCCAACGGCGCTGGCAACGGCGCTGGTCGGCACCAGATCGTGCCGCCGCCCGCCGTCGTGCGCCACGATGGCGACGATCCCTATCTCGTGGTCGCCGCCGACAAGGGCACCGCAACCTTCTCCGACATCGCCAACGGCATTGCCGAGGAATACGGCTTCTGGCTGGGCGACGCGTTCGCCTCGGGCGGCTCGCACGGCTACGACCACAAGGCGATGGGCATCACCTCGCGCGGCGCGTGGGAGCTGATCAAGCGGCATTTCCGCGAACTCGGCCGCGACATCCAGACGAGCGCGTTCACCGTCGTCGGGGTCGGCGACATGTCGGGCGACGTGTTCGGCAACGGCATGCTGCAATCGCGCCATACCCGCCTCCTCGCCGCGTTCAACCATCTGCATCTGTTCATCGATCCCGACCCGGACCCGGCGGTGAGCTTTGCCGAGCGCCAGCGCCTGTTCCGCCTGCCGCGGTCGAGCTGGACCGATTACGACCGCGCGCTGATCTCGCCGGGCGGCGGCGTCTTCGACCGCGCCCTGAAGGCGATCCCCATCAGTGCCGAGCTGCGCCGCGTGTTCGGCATCGCCGAAGACCACCTGACCCCGGCCGAACTGATCCGCCATTTGCTGACCGCCGAGGTCGATCTCTTGTTCTTCGGCGGCATCGGCACCTTCGTCAAGGCGCAGGGCGAGAGCCACGCCGAGGTCGGCGACCGCGCCAACGACGCCATGCGCGTCGACGGTGAGGCGCTGCGCGCCCGGATCGTCGGCGAGGGCGCCAATCTCGGCGTCACCCAGCAGGGGCGCGTCGCCTATGCGCTGCACGGCGGGCGGATCGACACCGACGCGATCGATAATTCGGCCGGCGTCTCGATGTCGGATCACGAGGTCAACATCAAGATCCTGCTGGGCGGCGCGATCGCGGCCGGAACCCTCGGCCATCAGGAACGCGACCCGTTGCTGGCGCAGATGGCCGACGACGTCGCGGCGCTGGTGCTGCGCGACAACACTATGCAGGGCGCGGCGCTGTCGGTCGCCGAGGCGGGCGGCGCGGCGGACCCGTCCGGCGCGCTCGACCGCCAGAGCCGGCTGATCCGCGACCTCGAACGATCGGGGCGGCTCAATCGCGCCCTCGAATTCCTGCCCGACGACGAGACACTGGCCGCCCGCGCCGCGGCGCGCCGCGGCCTGACGCGGCCGGAACTGGCGGTCTTGCTCGCCTATGCCAAGATGTCGCTCGATGAGGAACTGCTCGCCTCCGACCTGCCGGATCAGCCCGAGCTTGCCGGCGACTTGCGCGACTATTTCCCGGCGGCGCTGCGCCAGCGCTTTGCGGCGCAGCTCGCCGCCCACCCGCTGCACCGCGAGATCATCGCGACGGCGATCGCCAACGATCTCGTCAACCGCGCCGGCCTGACCTTCATCCACGATCTGCGCGCGCGTACCGGGCGCGAGGCGCCGGAGATCGCGCGCAGCTACCGGATCGTCCGCGACGCGTTCGCGCTGCCGCCGTTGTGGGCGGCGATCGAGGCGCTCGACAATCGCGTCGCGGCCGGCGTGCAGAGCGCGATGCTGCTCGATATCGCCGGCGTCGTCGAACATGCGGCGGCCTGGCTGCTGCGCGCCAACCGGCTCGACCTCGGGCGCGAGACGGCCCGCTTTGCGCCGGCCGTCCGGCATCTCGCCGAAATCATCGCCGAGCTGTTGCCGGCCGGCGAGCGGGCCTTGCTCGACGAGCGCACAGCGCGTCTGGCCAATGCCGGCGTGCCGCTACCGCTGGCGGCGCGGGTCGGCGGGGTGATCTTCCTGACGACGAGCTTGGAGGTCGGCGAACTGGCCGAGCGCACAGCCCAGCCGATCGACCGCGCGGCGCGCGTCTTTTATGGGGCGGGGGCGCGTTTTGCCCTCGACGAGATGCGCGATGCGGCGCGCCGCCTGCCGGCCGAGACGCCGTGGCAGAAGGCGGCGGTCGAAACCTTGATCGACGATTTCTACGCGTTGCAGACCGGCTTTGCCGAACAGGCGCTGGCCGCCGCCGGCGCCGAGGGGGCCGCCGATCCGCTCGCCGCCTGGGCGGCGAGCCATGCCGCGCAATGCGCCCCGGCCGAAGCGATCGCCGCCGAATTGCGCGCCACCGCGCTGCCCGACCTGGCGATGCTCGTCGTCGCCGGCCGGCAATTGCGGCAGGCGCTCGGGTGATCGCTACGCCTTGCCGGGATGCATGCCGGCGCGCTGCGGCAGCAGCAGGATGCAGCCGACGATGAAGACGGCGATAAATGCGGAGGCGATCGGACGGCTCAGATCGAGCCCGCCATGCCGCAGCGGCTTGTCGAGGAAATCGCCGACCGTGGCGCCCAGCGGCCGGGTCAGGATGAACGCCGCCCAAAACAGAAAAACCCGCGACAGATCGCTCCGGTAATAGGCAATCGCCAGCACCGCCAGGCCGGCGGCGAACACCAGCGCACCGCCGGCATAGCCGAGGCCCGTCGTATCGGCCATCCAGTCGCCGAGTGCGGTGCCGAGCGTCTGGGAAAAGGTGATCGCCAGCCAATAGAAGGCCTCGACTTTGGGGGTATTGACCGTCGCCACCGAAATCGAGCCGAGCGACCAGTACCACAGGGCGAGCACCGCCAGGAGGCAGATGAACAGGAGCGACGACCCGCCCGAATAGCCGATCCCCAAAGACCGGTCGGCGAAATCGGCCATCGTCGTCCCGGCGGTGGTGGACGCCACGATCGTCACCCAGTACAGAAACGGATGGAACTTCTTCGCGGCTGTCTGGACCACGACCAGCACCACCAGCAGCGTCAGAAAGATCGCGGTGCCGACCAGATAGCCCCAATTCAGCGTCATCGTCACGGTGTCGCCGCCGGTCTCGCCGAGGGTCGTGGCGGCGATCTTGATGATCCAGAAAACCAGGGTGACTTCCGGAACCTTGCTCAACAGCTGCTCCCGCGCGTTCTGCATGCCGTGTTGCCTTTTCCCGTCGGCGTTGTGCGGCGTCTCAGCCTATCCCACACTGCGGCAGAAATACGGCCGGTGCGACGCGCGGGTGTCATCGCGGCGTCGCCGTCTCAGCATTCGCGATGCAGCGATGGCCGTGCTGGTGATAGAATGGCGGCCGATGGTCCGACCCGCGCGGTTTCCTGATCGATGGGCCGTGCTCGGATGCTGTCGCTGATAAGACGGAGGCCGCATGCTGTCCCGACCCAACACCGCGCTGTCGCAGATCCATTTGCAGATCATGTGGTCGCGGCTGATCGCCGTCGTCGAGGAGCAGGCGCAAACGCTGATGCGCACCGCCTTTTCGACGACCGTGCGCGAGGCCGGCGATCTGTCGGCGGGCGTCTTCGACGGCGACGGCAACATGCTGGCGCAGGCGGTCACCGGCACTCCCGGCCACGTCAATTCGATGGCCGCTGCGGTCAAGCATTTCCTCGCCGCCTTCCCGCTCGACACGATGAAGGCGGGCGACCACTACATCACCAACGACCCGTGGCTGACCTGCGGCCATCTGCATGATCTGACAGTCGTCAGCCCGAGCTTTTTGCGCGGGCGCCCGGTCGGCCTCTTCGCCTCGACCGTGCATGTCGTCGATATCGGCGGGCTCGGGATGGGGCCGGACGGCCGCCAGGTGTTCGAGGAGGGGCTGGCGATCCCGCTGATGCCGCTGGCCCGCGAAGGCCGCATCAACGAGGATCTGATGCGCGTCGTGCGCGCCAATGTGCGCGAGCCGCTGCAGGTCGAGGGCGATATCTACGCGCTGGCCGCCTGCAACGACGAAGGCAGCCGCCGCCTCGTCGACATGATGGAGGAGTTCGGCCTCGCCAATCTCGACCGATTGGGCGAACACATCATCGAAACCTCGCGCCAGGCGACCATCGCGGCGATCGCCGAACTGGCGCCCGGGCGCTACCGGAACAGCCTGACGATGGACGGCTACGACCGGCCGCTGACGCTCGCCGCCGAGATGACGATCGGGCCCGACAACATCCATGTCGACTATGCCGGCACCTCGCCCGCCAGCGCCTTCGGCATCAATGTCGTGATGAACTACACGCTGGCCTACACCGCGTTCGGCGTCAAATGCCTGGTCGCTCCCGAGGTGCCGAACAACGCCGGCTCGTTGGCGCCGATCACCGCGAGCGCGCCCGAGGGTTGCCTCCTCAACGTCAAGCGGCCGCGCGCCGTCGCGGCGCGGCACACGGTCGGGCACATGCTGCCCGATGTCGTGTTCGGCTGCCTGCATCAGGTGATGGCGGGCGGCGTCCCGGCCGAGGGTGCCTCCTCCTTATGGAACCCGCAGATCTACGGCGGCGGCGATGTCGAGGACGAACGCGGCGCCGCGGACACCGGCGACATGCCGGCGTTCAGCACGGTCATCTTCCACTGCGGCGGCACCGGCGCGCGGCCCGGCAAGGACGGGCTCGACGTGACCGCGTTTCCCTCGGGCGTCCGGACGATCCCGGTCGAGGCCACCGAATCGGTGGCGCCGGTGATGTTCCGGCGCCGCGAGTTCCGCGAAGGCTCGGGCGGCGCCGGCCGCTTCCGCGGCGGGCTCGGCCAGATCATCGAGCTGGGCGGCGCCGACGGCATCCCGGTCGCGATGCTGTGCAATTTCGAGCGCATCAACAATCCCGCCCGCGGCCGCGACGGCGGCGGCACCGGCGCGCCCGGCATGGTGTCGCTGATCTCCGGCAAGCCGATCCGCTCGAAGGGGAGGCAGACGGTATCAGGCGGCGATTTCATTCGGCTCGAACTGCCGGGTGGCGGCGGCTTTGGGCCGCCCGCTGAGCGCGATGCCGAGCAGGTCGCCGCCGATGTTGCCGACGGGCTGATCACGCGCGCGACAGCCGCACGCGACTACCGCGTGGCGCTCGCCGCCGACGGCACGCTCGACCGCGCCGCGACGACGCGATTGCGCGGGGCGTGATGAGCGCAGACGATACAACCCACATGACCGACCTCCCGCGCGCCATCCTGCTCGATCTCGACGACACGATCATATCGGCGTTCGGCCAGTCGGCCGGACAGTGGCAGCGCGTCGTCGCCGAGTTCGCCGACCGGCTCGAGCCGCACCCGCCGGCCGACGTGATCGCTGCGATCGACGCCTTTTCACGCCATTTGTGGGCCGACCAGGACCGCCACAAGGATTGGCGCCACCGCATCGGCGAGGCACGTCGCCACATCGTCGCGAATGGGTTGGCCCAGCTTGCCGCTGCCGGCGGCCACGCAGCGCCGCCGCGCGAGGTCTGCGATGCGATCGCCGACCGGTTCAACGAGATCCACGACGCCGAATTGCGCATGTTTCCGGGGGCGCATGAAACGCTCGACCGGCTGAAGGAGATGGGCGTCAAGCTCGCGCTCGTCACCAACGGCGCGGCCGCGCCGCAGCGCAGGAAGGTCGAGCGCTTTGCCCTGGAGCACCGCTTCGACCACATCCAGATCGAAGGCGAGCACGGCTTCGGCAAGCCCGAGGAGCAGGCCTACCGGCATGCCCTCGCTTCGCTCGGCGTCGCGGCGCGCGAGACCTGGATGGTCGGCGACAATCTCGAATGGGAAGTCGTCGCGCCGCAGCGGCTCGGCATCTATGCGATCTGGTATGACGGCTATGCCGCGGGCCTGCCGCCCGGTACGCCGGTCCGCCCCGACCGCATCATCTGCTCGCTGCCGGAACTGCTCGGGTAGCGATCTTCGTCACGCGGAGGATCGTCGCCCGGTTCGGTCACGTCTGCTCTTCCATTACCGACACGGATTTTGCGGTGCCGCAGGCACCTTGCGGAAGCGTCCGCCGGGTGCTCTCATCGCGTCCGCGACAAGAAAAGAACAGCGGGGTGAGGAAATGCGCACGCTGCTGCTGGGCATCGGATTTGCG
>DATLRS010000039.1:0-2614 GCA_035534535.1 Allostellaceae bacterium
TCGGCGGTGCCCTTGGCGAGGCCATAGATCTGCGCCAGGCTTTCGCCCATGTAGACGCGGTCCTCGGCGCCGCGCAGCCGGCCGATCGCCGCCGCGGCGGGGGCCTCGACCAGCGGCATCCATCTCGTGCCGGGCAATGAGGCGCGCCAGCTCGAAACGCCGAGCCAGGTTTCGAAATTGATCGCCGATACGCGCCTCGGCCAGGTGCGACGGGCGATCATTTATTACTGGATTCAACGCGCTGATCTCTGGCCCGATCACGCATCTGCGCTACTCGGTCGGCAACGCGCTCAACGCCCTGTGCTTGCCGGGGCCGGTCTCCGGCGCCGGATCGTCCTCGGGCAACGCAAGCCGCAGCCGGATCGCCGTGCCTTTGCCGGGCACGCCGGCGAAGCGCTGGATCGTTTCGTGCGCGCCTTCAAGGTCGCGCGCCGCGTTTTTCCAGCCGCCGATCGCGCCCGATCGGCCGGCCCAATGCGTGCCGTTGTGCAATCGTTCGAGCCCTTGGTGGCGGTTCGCAATCGCGAATTCCTCGGGCTGGCCGGGCTCACGATGACGGATGAACTTCAGCCCGTAGGAGGAGAGCACGCGATCTGCGTCCTGCCTCACGGCCGTAAGGCCATCCTCCTCAAGGGGCAATCCCTGGTCGCCTGTGGCTGCCTGGCGCAGCCAGGCGGCGATCGTGTTGCGCCCGCCAACGCCGTCGAGCGGGATCACGCATGACAGCAGGTGGTTGAGCCAGGCTTGTTCGTCTGGCAAATCGTCTTCGGCCTCGGCGAGCGTGGCGAAGTCGAGCTGCGCGGCCAGCTCGGCGGCGCTGTCGCTGTCAACCGCATGATCGCTCAGCACGATGTCGGCCGCCGCCAGCGCCGTGCCGAATACCTCGATGCTGCGGCCTTCGTGCCCGGCCGCCTTCAGCGCGATGCGGTATTGCTCGCGGGCTTCTGCCAGGCGCGGCCAGCCGTCGATCGCGCGCCGCAACAGGCGAGCGCCGAGCGGGTGCAGGCGCCGCGCCGACACGTCCGGCAACCGCTGATCGGCCGGCAGCTTAGCCAGCCGCATCATGATGATGCGCGAACGGTCCTGCGGCAGCAGCGGGGGCGGGTTGATCGATGAGAACAGCACCGCGGAGCGCAATGAATACTCGCTCGCCTCGCCATCGGCGCCGCCGCGTGGCAACCGTCCGCCGCTGAAGCACAGCCGGGCCAACCGCACCAGCTCGTTGAGCCGGCGCCGGTTGTCCTTGTCCTCGTCAACCTCGGCCTCGTCGATGCCGACCGCGAGGCAATCGTGTTTCAATGTTTGCCATATACTTGCTGGCGTCGGGTCTAATACTGACATCAGCCAGCCGCCCATCAATTCGGCGATGGCGGTTTGCAGCGTGCTCTTGCCGGTGTTGCGCGGGCCGAGCAGCCAGCCGACCGGGCGGATCGGCAATGCCGCGCCCCACATTGCGCAGACGATCCAGCCGAGCAACAGCCGCGCATCGATCGGGCGGCGCCAATTCCAGGTCGCCAGCAATTCCATGATCTCGCTGGCGGCGCCGGCGCGGCCATCTGCTTCGCCCAACAGCGCGGGCTTCAGGATCTTCTCGCGGGCGACAAACACGTAATCGCCAAAGAGCCCGGGCCGCTGCCACTGTCCATCGACCCATACATCGGTGCCGGTGTTGACGGTCAGATTGCCATCGGCATTCAGCCAGCAGCCGCGACCGCGCGCCTTTTCGATCGGCGACCAAAGCCCTTTCGCGGCGGCCAGGCGCATCAACTGTTCGCCGGCGTCTTCCGGTCGCCAGCCGGTCACCACTTCGCGTGTATCGCCGTGTTTGTCGGCGACGGTTTTCTTGCGCGGCCAGTATTCATGCACCAGATCGGCGTCCTCGCCGAATAGACCCATGATTTCAAGCCTTGTGTGTTCTCTGAGCTTCAAGGTGACGAGCTGGCGCAGCCCGTTGAGGTAGTACCGCACGCCGTCGCCGGCGCCGATCGGCGTCACCGGGCAGCCTGGCGGCAATGAGGGCGGCGTCGATCGGCGCGACCCTCCGTCGCCGCCGTCGTCGCCGGGCGGCGGCGCGGCCGGTTCGGCATTGTTCACAGCCAAGCGCACCGGCGAGGGATCGGGTTTCTTCTTCGCCATTTCAGCCGGTCCATAGCAAAAGCGCGTTCAGATCCTTCACGCCAGCCGGGCAGCGCGCGATCCGCACGTCGCGGCCCTCGGCGAGGAAGCGCGCGACCGCGCGCTGCAATGTGCGGTCGGCCGGCGAGCCCGGCGCGTCGTTGTCAGCGGCGATGATGATGGTCACGATCGCCGGCGGCAGCCTCACATGCGCCAGGTTGCCGACATTGAGCGCCGCGGCGACCCGATGCTCGGGAACCGCGACGGCATAGGTCAGCGCGTCCTCGATGCCCTCGGTCAGCCCCAGCACGTCGCCCGGCGGCGCCTGTTTCCAGGGCTGGCCGCTCGCGCCGCGCCACAGCGGGATCAGGCCGCCCTTGCACGGGCCATAGACCTTCTTCGGCTCGGCAACCGGCGCCTTGCGCACGCTTCCGTCGCTCTGCCGTTCGAGCCAGGTCCGGTGAATAGTCTGAAATCGCCCGCGCGGCCCGACAACGCA
>DATLRS010000040.1:0-3206 GCA_035534535.1 Allostellaceae bacterium
GCCGGACGTCATTCCGCCGGAGGCCTGTTACCTCGGTTGGCAAGAGTCGTTGCGAAACCTGGCAAGGCTCGTTGAGCCCGAGATCAACCAATAGTGTGGGATGGGTTGAGCGCAGCGATACCCATCAAAAATTGCATGCGCATCGGGCGATGGGTTTCGCTACGCTCAACCCATCCTACGGAAACTCGGAAGGAGTGCGGGATGGACAGCATTGAAACCCGACTGGCGGCGCGGCCCGGCCATATCAGCCCCGAGGAGTGGGCGGTGCGGGTCGATCTCGCGGCCTGCTATCGGCTGATCGCGCATTTTGGCTGGGACGATCTGGTGCTGACGCACAATTCGGCGCGGGTGCCGGGCACCACCGACCAGATGCTGATCAATCCCTCGGGGCTGATGTTCGACGAGGTCACCGCGTCGAACCTGCTCAAGGTCGACATCACGGACGGCCACCTGATCGAGCCGTCGGAATATGAGCCGATCAATGCCGGCGTCGTCATTCACGGCGCGATCTATCTCGGCCGGCCCGATGTGCAATGCGTCGTCCATACCCACACCGAGGCCGACATCGCGGTCGGCGTCCTCGAGGAGGGCCTCTTGCCGCTCTCGCAATGGGCGATGCGGTTTTACGAGCGGCTCGGCTACCACGATTACGAGGGCGTCTCGCTCGACATGGACGAGCGCGAGCGGCTGCAGCACTCGCTCGGCCAGCATCCGGTGCTGGTCCTGCGCAATCACGGCCTCCTGGCGACCGGGCGCAACGTCGCCGAGGCGTTCTCGCTGACCTATCACTTCGAGCGTTCGGCCGAAGCCCAGCTCAAGATCCAGGCGGCAGCCGCATCGGGCAGCAAGATCGTCGTGCCCTCGCCCGATACCTGCGAGCGCCAGGCCGCGCAGTTCGCCGGCAACATGCCGCGCCTGCAGGGCCAGCGCGAATGGCCGGCCCTGCTGCGCCTCGCTGATCGCCTCGACCCCGGCTATCGCGCCTGAGCGGGCGATCGCGAGCGGTGACCGGCGTCAGTCAGCGGCCCGCTCAACGGCCCGCTAGGGCGCGGGCCAGCTGGCTGAACGCCTCCTGGTGCTTCTCGTTGTGGATCTCGCCGAAGTTGCGGGCGATCTCCAGCAGCATGCGCTGGTGCGGGTTGACCGGGTGCGGCGTTTCCTCGCCGATCCCGTCGTAGAAATAGGTGATCGGCGCGTTGAGGACGCGGGCGATCTCATACAATCGGCCGGCCGACACGCGATTGATGCCGCGCTCGTATTTGTGCGCCTGCTGATAGGTCACGCCGATCGTCTCGGCGAGCTGCTGCTGGGTCAGGCCAAGCATGATGCGACGCTCGCGGATGCGCGCTCCGACGTGGTCGTCGATCGCTGCTGTGGACCGCCCTCTCTTCGGCTTTGCCATGCTACTCACCTGTGGTTGTCGAAGCCCGGCCGCTGGAGGAACGGGCATGTCCGCCACTCCTGTCAACGCGAATAGGCCGCGGAAATTCCCAACCGCGTCGGCGCGCGCGTGAAGACCGGCAGTCGCTGTTCCGCCTCTCCCAAACGGGCGGCGGGTCGCGGGTTGCGCCGGGACGACAATTCGAATTGATCGCGTGCGGTGAAACGCTCTAGTTAGGGGCGAATCTTGTTGCGAAAGGCGCGCGATGACCGAACCGGCCGGCAATTCCCCCCATGGCTTGTCCTTGGGGTTGACCAATTACGGCGACCCTGATTTCGCGCTCTATCTGCGGCGCTCGTTCGCGCGCTCGATGGGCTATTCGCAGGAGCTGCTGGCAAAGCCGGTGATCGGCATCGCCGACACGCGCTCCGGCTTCAACAACTGCCACCGCCATTTCCCCGAACTGATCGATGCGGTGAAGCGCGGCGTCCTGGCGGCGGGCGGGCTGCCGCTGGTGTTCCCGACGATCTCGTTGGGCGAAGTCTTTCTCAATCCGACCAGCCTGATGTTCCGCAACCTGATGGCGATCGACACCGAGGAGATGATCCGCGCCCAGCCGATGGACGCGGTCGTCCTGGTCGGCGGCTGCGACAAGACGGTGCCGGCGCAGCTGATGGGCGCCTTGTCGGCGAACCGGCCGGCGATCGGGCTGGTCGCCGGGCCGATGATGACCTCGCGCTGGCATGGCGAGCGGCTCGGTGCCTGTACCGATTGCCGGCGCTTCTGGGCGAAATTTCGCGCCGGCGAGGTGACCGCGGACGAGATTGACGATATCGAGGGCAATCTCGCGACAACCGCCGGCACCTGCGCCGTGATGGGCACGGCCAGCACGATGGCCTCGCTCGCCGAGGCGCTCGGCATGATCCTGCCCGGCAGCGCCGCGATCCCGGCGGTACACGCCGACCGGCTGCGCGCCGCCGAAGCCACCGGGCGGGCCGCGATGCGGCTTGCCGCGAGCCGCCTCACTCCCGACCGCATCGTCACGCACGAGGCCGTCGAAAACGCGCTGCGCGTCCTGATGGCGATCGGCGGCTCGACCAACGCGGTCTTGCACCTGACCGCGATCGCCGGGCGCGCCGGCATCGACATCGATTTGCGCCGGCTCAATGAGATCAGCGATTCGACCCCGGTCATCGTCGACCTGAAGCCGACCGGGCCGCATTACATGGAGGATCTGTTCGCCGCCGGCGGCATCGGCGCGGTGCTGCGCGAACTGCAGCCGCTGCTCAATCTCGATTGCATGACGGTGGCGGGAGAAACCCTCGGCGAGCGCCTCGCGGCGCCGGCGGGTCCCGTTGACCGCGAGGTGGTGCGGCCGCTGGCCGAGCCGTTGCAGCCGGTCGGCGGGCTCGTCGCGCTGTTCGGCTCGCTCGCCCCGAAGGGTGCGATTTTCAAGCGTTCGGCGGCCGATCCCAAGCTGTTCGAGCGCGAGGGACGGGCGGTCGTCTTTACCTCGCTCGAGGATCTCTCGGCGCGGATCGACGATCCCGACCTCGACGTCACACCCGACGATTTCCTCGTCTTGCAGCATGCCGGGCCGCTGTCGGCCTCGGGCATGCCGGAGGCCGGCTATCTACCGATCCCGCAGAAGCTGGCGCGCGCCGGGGTCCGCGACATGGTGCGCATCTCCGACGCGCGGATGAGCGGCACCGCCTACGGCTCGATCGTCCTGCACGTGACGCCCGACGCGGCCTCCGGCGGACCGCTCGCCAAGGTGAGGAACGGCGACCATATCCGCCTCTCGGTCAAGGAGCGCCGCATCGAT
>DATLRS010000041.1:0-24427 GCA_035534535.1 Allostellaceae bacterium
GCGCTTGGCGCCGAACTCGGCGCGGTTGTCGCCGCACCATGCGTAGGAGGCAGCGCGCGCCGCGTTCGCCCGGCTGAAATGCGGCATCACATAGCGGGCGTAAAGCTCGTAGGAGCGCTTGGTCGCCGCGAAATCGGCCCAGTTGTGCGCCTGATGGAGGAAGGCGCCGAACGCGCCCTGCTTGTCCTGCAAGCGCTCAATGAGGGCGATCGCATCGTCGGGCGTGCCGCACACGCCATAGCGGTTTTCGATGAACCATTCGAGCGGGTCCTGCCCCGCCGGCACGATGAAGCGCGGCTGGTTGTTGTTGAGATAGCCGAGATAGCGCTCGAACCCGAAGCGGGCGTTCTTGAAGGCCTCGTCGCGGGTCTCGGCGATATGCATCGGGCCGACGAGACGCAGCCGGTTCGGGTCCATCGTACGGCCGTGCTCGGCCGCGACGTCGCACGCGATCTGCCAGTTGGAGGCCAGCGCGTCGTAGCCGAACGGGTTGGTCGCGGCGACGCAGATCATGCTGAGGTCGTATTTGCCGGCGAGCCGCCCGCCCGACGGCGTCACGGCGCTGACCACCGCCACCTCGGGGTAGGGCTTGGTGTAGGGCAACAAGTGCAGCCGGCAGCCCTCCATCGTGTACCAATCGGTCTTCTCGGTGACGGTCTCGCCCCGGAACAGCCGCAGGATCGCGTCCAATGCCTCAGCCATGCGGTCGCGCTGGGTCAAGGGATCGATGCCCATCATGATCGCGTCGGAAGCGAGCAGCCCCGGCCCGGCACCGAACATGACCCGGCCGCGCGTCATGTGGTCGAGTTGCACGATGCGGTCGGCGGTCATCATCGGGTGGTGGTAGGGCAAGGAGACGACGCCGGTGCCGAGGCGGATATGGCGAGTGCGCTCGGCGGCAAACGCAATGAAGATCTCGGGCGACGAAATGATCTCATACCCGGCCGAATGATGCTCGCCGATCCACGCCTCGTGAAAGCCCAGCTTGTCGAGCCAGGCGATCAGCTCGAGATCGCGCTCGAGGCACTGCGTCGGGTCTTCCTCGTTCGGATGAAACGGCGGCAGAAAGATGCCGTGCCTCAGATTGATCTCGCTCATCGCGGCCTCGCTCGTCGTGCGCGTCGATGCTAACGGAGTTCGACGGCGCGGCAAACCGTTGCGCCCGCAACCCAGCCACCTCCCTTGCGTCCAACCGTCCGGCGCGACAAGCTGCCGGCAATGAGCGATCACTCCGAACCTGCGGTTGCGGCGGCGCTGCCGCGACCGTCACCCGTGCCGATCGCGCGCGAGCACATCGTCGTGCACGCCGTCGTCGAACGTCCGGTGGAACAACGCCCGACCCAGGACACGATCGACGACATCGCCGAATGGCTGGTCGGGCCGGCGCGCCGCATCGCCGACGGCACCGCGAGTTTCGACGAATTCGCCTGGCGCCTGGTTGCCGCCGGGCTGCCGCTACTGCGGATCACGCTGCATGTCGGCACGCTGCACCCGCAGTTCATTGGCATGACAATGCTGTGGTGGCGCGACACCGGACAGACGACGCAGGTGCTGATCAAGCATGAGGTTGCCGACCTGATCCCCTACGCGCAGAACCCGGTGCGGCGGGTGTGCGAGGGGCGCGAGACGCTGCGGCGCCGGCTCGACCTGCCCGACGACGCGCTCGATTTCGACGTATTGATCGAATTGCGCGAGCGCGGCGGCACCGACTACATCGCGTTGCCGATCCGCGGGGCGCATGAATTCGATTACATGATTACCTTCGTGACCGACCGCGCCGGCGGGTTTGCCGCGCGCGAGATCGACGATCTGGCGCGCGTCGCGCAGCGGTTGGGGGTCGTCATCGACCGGCACAGTCAGTTGTGGATCACCCACAACGTGCTGAGCGCCTATCTCGGTGCACGTACCGGCCCGAAGGTATTGGCCGGACAGATCCGCCGAGGCGCCGGCATCGAATTGACGGCGGTGCTGTGGTCGTCGGATTTGCGCGGCTTTACCGAACGCTCGGATCGCGTGCCGAGCGAGCAGATGATCGCGATCCTCAACGCGCTGTTCGAGGCGCAGGCCGCCGCGATCCGCGAGCACCAGGGGGAGATCCTCAAATTCGTCGGCGACGGGATCCTGGCGATCTTTCCAATCGAGGAGCCCGCCGCGATCCCCGCTATCGCCGCAGGCGCGATCGCCGCGGCGCGCGCCGCGATCGAGGCGGTCGGCCGCCTTGGCGGCGACGCCGCGATGGCAGACGAACCGCCTCTCGAGATCGTCGTCGCCCTGCATATCGGCACCGTCAATTATGGTAACATCGGCGCCGTCGACCGGCTCGATTTCACCGTGATCGGCCCGGCGGTGAACCTAGTGAGCCGCATCGAAACCGTCGCCAAAACGCTTGGCCGACCGATCGTCGTCAGCGCCGAATTGGCGGCGGTGCTGGACCGCGGCGTCGTCTCGCTCGGCAGCCATCGGTTGCGCGGTCTCGCGACGCCGCACGAGCTGTTCGCCCCGAGCTAGCCGGCCGCGCCGACAATTCAACCCAGCCCGGCAGTTTCAGCGACAAAGAATTGTTTCGCTCCGCCACCGCCTCGCGCCATGATGCAACGCACACACGCCAGGAGCCCGTTGCCGCCATGAGCCTATCCGCCGACGAATATCGCGAGCACCTTGCCACCACCGCCGTGCGCGCCGGGTTCAGCTTTGACGGCGTCGTGCTGCCGCAGGAGCATGATGTGCAGGTCGGGCGGATGCGGCTGCATTATCTCGATTGGGGCAACGGCCATCAGCCGCCGATGGTGTTCCTGCATGGCGGCGCGCTGACGGCACATACCTGGGATCTGTGCTGTCTGGCGCTGCGCGACGATTTCCACTGCATCGCGCTCGACCAGCGCGGCCATGGCGACAGCGACTGGGCCCATGACGCAGACTATTCGATCGGCGCGCAACGCGCCGACACCCTCGGCTTTGTCGACAAATTGGGGCTCGACAAGTTCATCCTGGTCGGCATGTCGCTGGGCGCGATCAATGCGCTCGCCTTCGCGATCGCCCATCCCGAGCGGCTGTCGCATCTCGTGATCATCGATGCCGGTCCCGAGATGCGCCGGCCCGGCTCCTCCCGCATCCGCGACTTCGTCAACGCGGTGCAGGAAACCGTCACGGTCGAGGCGATCATCGAGAAGGCGTTGAAGTTCAACCCCCGCCGCGACCCGACAATCCTGCGCCGCAGCCTGATGCACGCGCTGCGGCAGCAGCCGGACGGCACCTGGAGGTGGAAATATGATACGCGCCGCTTTCAGCGGCTCGACCACGAGACACATCGCGCCGAGCGGGCGCAGCTCGCCGACGGGCTGGCCCGCATCGCCTGCCCGACCCTCGTCGTGCGTGGCGGCGAGAGCGACGTGTTTCACGAGGAGGACGCGATCCGACTGGCGGCGCGTCTGCCCGACGGCAAGTTCGTCACGGTGCCGCGCGCCGGCCACACCGTGCAGGGCGACAATCCCAAGGGTCTGGTCGCCGAATTGCGGCGGTTTCTCGCCGGCGACAATTAGGCGCCGGCGCCGCCTAGCGGGCGGCAGCGGGTTGTGCCGCCGCGCGACACGGAGCCACCTTGATCTTCTCGCCCTTGCCGTTGGCGCCGCTGCGATTGCTCAGCACCGTGCAACTGTCGTCTTGCTGCCGGATGCGGACGACATGGAAATCATATTCTTTGGGATTGCTGCCATAGGTCAGCGCGATCTTGTCGCCGACCGCGATATGCCGGGGCAGGGCGACGTTGTGATAGGTCGAGCAGGCGTCATAGACGAGCCAGTCGCGGCACATCGTCAAGGTGCCGGAGCCCGGGGTCGTGATGGCGTCGCGCCGACCGGCCGCGATCGCCGGGCTGCCCGCCAATAGCGACACCGCGGCCGATGCGGCCGCGATCCAGCATGCCGATCGCATCTGCCGGCTCATGGTCGCGACGGGGTGGTGCGAGCGCCGTCGGGCGCAGCCTTACCCGGCACGCACCACCTTCCGCACGCGGTGGTTGTTGGTGTCGCCGATATAGATCGCGCCGTCGGGTCCGACGACCGCGCCGTGCGGCCGGTCGAGCCCGGCCCGGGTCGCCGGCCCGCCATCGCCGTCGCCGCCCTGATGGCCGCCCGCCAGCGGCGTGACGATGCCGCTCGCGCCGTCGATGCGGCGGATCGCGTGATTCTCGGTATCGACGATCAACAGGCTGCCGTCGCGGTCGATCGCCATCTCCTTCGGCGCGTCAAACACCGCCGCGAGTGCCGGCCCGCCATCGCCGCCATAGCCGCGCGCCCCGGTGCCGGCGACCGTCCGGATGATGCCGCTGGCGGGGTCGACCGCGCGCAGGCTGCTGCCCTGGCGCTCGAGGATGTAAACGGTGCCGTCGGCTGCAAGCTTGACGGCACGGGCGCCGAACACGCCGGCCGCTGTCGCGGGGCCGCCATCGCCGCTGTGTTCAGCCGCGCCGGTGCCGGCGAAGGTGGCGATCCGGCCGGTCGCGAGATCGACGATGCGCACCCGGTGGTCGGCGACGTCGGCGATATAGAGGTGCCGCTCGGCCGCATCAAAGGCGAGGCCGTTGGGTTCGGCGAGCCCGGCTTGCGCCGCCGGCCCGCGATCGCCCGAATAGCCCGCCTCGGCGGTGCCGGCGAGCGTCGTGATGATGCCCGAGGCGGCGTCGATCCGGCGCACCCGGCGGTTGAGGCGGTCGGCCGTGTAGAGGTTGCCGGCGCGGTCGACAACGATGCCATAGGGCTCGTTGAGCGCGGCCTCGGTCGCTTTGCCGCCGTCGCCCGAATAGCCCTTGTCGCCATTGCCGGCGACCGTACTGATAAGGCCGGTGTGCGCGTCAACCCGCCGCAGGCGGTTGTTGAAGGTATCGGCAAAATAGAGATTGCCGGCGGCATCGAACGCGATGTCGAACGGGCCGTTCAAGACCGCCGCCGTCGCCGGTCCGCCGTCGCCGGCAAAGCCGCGCTCGCCGGTGCCGATCGCGGTCGTGATGATCCAATCCGTCATGAGCGATTGCCCTCCCGGCTGCGAAGATAGCGTCTCGCGCCGCGATTTCCAGCATGGCCGTGGCGAACCGATGGCGAACCGCCGCTCTGCTTGCGCCGGCTCGTCGAGTGGGGCCAAATATGGCCTCGTCTGCTGCTTCGGTCGGAGGACGGATATGAGCGACAGCGGGAAGCCGCGGCTGGTCGGGATCAACCATGTCGCAATCGAGGTCGGCGACATCGACGAGGCGCTCGAATGGTACGGGCGGATCTTCCAATTCGCGTTGCGCGGCAAGGGCGAGCGCAACGCCTTCATCGACATCGGCGACCAGTTCATCAACCTGACCCGGGTGCCGGACTATCGCCAGGACGGCGTCGAGCGCCGCCATATCGGCTTCGTCGTCGACGACCGCTCGTCAGTGAAGGCGCGCGCCGAAGCCGCCGGCGCCAAAATGGTCGAGGGACCGTTTCTCGACTTTCTCGATCCGTGGGGCAACCGCATCGAGGTCGTCGAGTATTCCAACGTCCAGTTCACCAAGGCGCCCCATGTGATGCGCGGCATGGGCCTCGCCCTCGACAAGAACCGCAACGCGATAAAAGAGCTCACCGAGAAAGGCATGGCGCCCGAATGAGCGACCCAAGGAGCAGCCAAAGCAGCCCCATGCAGCTGAGCCTGATCGTCCGCGGCCAGCACCCGCCGGGCGATATTGCCGGCCATCTTGCGGATGATCTGGAACTGGTGCGGCGCGCCGACCGGCTCGGCTTCGACGGCATCGTCAAGGGCTCGCATTACAGCGCCCATCCGTTCCAATCGGTGCAGCAGATCCCGTTTCTCGCCTATGCCGCTGCGGTCGCGCCCAGGCTGCGCCTCATTTGCGGCCTCGTGCTGCTGCCCTTGCACAAGCCGCTCGACCTCGCCGAGCAGATGGCGACGCTCGACATCCTGTCGGGCGGCAAGCTGGTGTTCGGCTGCGGCATCGGCTATCGCGACGTCGAGTTCAAGGCGTTCGGCGTGCCGCGCGCCGGGCTCGGCCGGCGGTTCGAGGAATGCCTCGAAGCCGTGAAGCGCCTGTGGACCGAGGATTTCGTCTCGATGAAGGGCTCGCATTTCGAGCTCGACGGCGCCAACTGCACCGTGAAGCCGGTGCAGCGTCCGACCCCGCCCATCTGGATCGGCGCCAACGCCGATGTTGCGATCCGGCGCGCCGCGCGGCTCGCCGATTGCTGGTACATCAACCCGCACAACACGCTGACGACGATCGAGCGTCAGATGGACCTCTACAAGCGCGCGCTCGACGAATTGGGAAAGCCGTTCCCGCGCGAAGTGCCGATGCGCCGCGAGGTGTTTGTTGCGCCGACCCGCGCCGAAGCGATCCGCCGCGCCCAGCCCTATCTGGAAGAGAAATACAAGGCCTACCGCGAATGGGGGCAGGACAGGGTGATGCCGGCGGGCGACGATTTCGACCGCGGTTTTGCCGAACTCCTGGAGGATCGTTTCCTCTTCGGCTCTCCGAGCGAGGTCGCCGACCAGATGATCCGGCTCAACCGCCGGCTCGGCGTCAACCACATCGTCGCCTCGATCCATTGGCCCGGCATGCCCAACAGCCTCGCCCTCGACCAGCTGCAGATCCTCGCCGAAGAGGTCATGCCGCAGGTCCGCCGGGCGGTGTGAGCGTGTTGTTGCATGACGGGTCCTCGGGACTATTGTAGACTTCGGCATCTGCATCGGAGGACATCATGGCCGACAAGTTGATCTCGTGCGACGACCACATGGATCTCGGCCAGTTGCCGCCCGATCTGTGGCTGACCCGCCTGCCCGCCGCATTGCGCGACCGGGCGCCGCGCATCGAGGAGCGCGACGGCCAGGCGGTGTGGATCTGCGACGGCAAGGTGTGGGGAAGCTGGGTCGGCAAGCCGCCGGCCACCGGCAACAAGCGGCCGGTCAAGCCGATCTACACCGCCTTCGATCGCGCCGGCATTCATGACCAAAGCCAGCGGCGGCCGGCGATCGCCGAATTGCGCCTGCAGGACATGGACCGCGACGGGGTCGAGACGCAGGTCATCTTTGGTCCGATCTTCCAGATCTCGACCCAGGACGAGGCGCTGCGCGTCGCGTGCTACCGCGTCTACAACGATTGGCTGATGGAATTCTGCAGCGCCGCGCCCAACCGGCTGATCGGCGTGCCGATGCTGCCCGAGACGCCGCAGGCGGCGACCGACGAGCTGATGCGGCTGGCCGCAAAGGGCGGCGTGCGCCAGGTCACGCTGATGATCGCCAACATCACGCCCAAGCTCGACGACCCGGCCTGGGAACCCTTGTGGAGCGCGCTCGAAGCGACCGGGATCATCCTGTCCTGGCATATCACGGTGTTTGTCGGCAAGCCGGGCGACCGGGTGGCCGGCAAGACGGCGAGCGTCTTTGAAAACACCAAGTTCTTCATGGCGAATTTCCTAGAGCCGTTTGTCGACCTGTTCGCCTGGGGCATCCTCGAACGCCACCCGAAATTGAAGATGGTGATGGCCGAGGCCGGCACCGGCTGGCTGCCGTGGCTCGTGCAGGAGCTCGATTACCGGCACTGGCGCCTGTGGGAAGCCAAGGATTTCTGGGCCGACAAGGGCGGCATCCAGCTCGAAACCAAGCCCAGCGAATTGTTCAAGCGGCAGATCTACGCCACCTTCCAGGAAGATTACGCGGCGATGTCGCTGATCCCGTTCTTCGGGGAGGGGCACCTGCTGTGGGCCTCGGACTATCCGCATCCCGACAGCGTGTGGCCGGAGTCCCGCGCCGCGATCGAGCGCCAGATGTCGAGCCTGTCGCCGGAAATGCGCAAGAAGCTGACGCATGACAACGCCGCGAGGCTCTATGGGCTGGCCTGAGCGGGCGGCCTGATCGCTTCGGTTTTCCGCGGGGTTGCAGCGGCCGGGCCTCATTTGGAACCGGCCGCCGTCGGAGCGGTATCGGCGGCGATTGGTACCCTGGCTTATCGGTTCCCTGGCTTACGATCTGCAACCCTGCGATGCTCGATCGTTGATTGCGGCCGCGGAAAGCCGCAGTCTAGGTTTGAACGGTGTTCATAAAATAAGGGTGGGTAGGATGGCGGGGTGGAGCGAACAGGAGGTCGAACTCGGCGAGGTCAAGCTCCGTCTGCGGCGCGGCGGTCGCGGCCGGCCGGTTTTGGTGCTGCATCACGACATCGGCACGCTCGAACGCTCGGCCTTCTACGATGCGCTCGCCGACAAATTCGACGTGATCGTGCCGAACCATCCCGGCTATGGCAGCCCGGAGCGGCCGCAATGGATGCGCCATCCGCGCGATATCGCCGCCCTCTACCAATGGCTTCTGGCCGATCTCGGCGTCGAGCGCGCCAGCCTTGTGGGGCTGGGCTTTGGCGGCTGGATCGCGGCCGAGATGGCGGCGCTGGCGCCGCGCGACTTCCACCGCCTCGTGCTGGTCGGCGCGATGGGCGTCAAACCGCCGGAGGGCGTGATCCTCGATCAGGCGATCATCAGCTATATCGACTACGCGCAAGCCGGGTTTCACGACCCGGCGGCGTTCACCCGGATTTATGGCGATGTTTCGACCGACCAGCTGGTCGCCTGGGATCTGTGCCGCGAGATGAGCTTCCGCATCGCCTGGAAGCCCTACATGTACAGCCAGACTCTGCCGCATCTGTTGGGCGGCGTGCGCGCCCCGGCGCTGGTGGTGTGGGGCGACGACGACAAGATCGTGCCGCGCAGCGCCGGCGAGCGTTACACCCGGGCGCTGCGCCAGGCGCAGCTCGAAATCGTACCGGCCTCGGGGCATTGCGTCGACATGGAACAGCCCGAGGCCTTGGCCCGGCTCGTCACCCCGTTCATCGAGCAGAACTGACGCGTCCATTGCCCTCTCCGCCCATCAGGGGGGAGAGGGAGGGGCCCCATCGCTGAGCGATGGGGAGGGGTGAGGTGGGTATCGGCCACCGCCCCCTGGCATCCCCCCCACCTCACCCCGACCCTCTCCCCCCGGGGGCGGAGAGGGAGTGACAGGAGGAAACGCCATGCATGTGATGTATTTCACCGAGCAGCCGATGTCGGCCTATCCGGCCGATATCGGTCTCGAGACCGGCCATACCGCGCTGATGTTCTCGAACAAGCATTTCGACCCGGTGGCCGGCAGCCGCCTCTATAACGAATATCTGGAACAGTACATCTACGCCGAGGAGCAGGGCGTCGAAGGCTTCATGCTCAACGAGCACCACAACGCGCCGTTCTGCATGCAGGCGAAGTGCAACATCTTTGCCTCGATCCTCGCGGCGGTGACCAAGAAGGCAAAGATCGTGCTGCTCGGCAACCCGCTGCCGCTGGCCGAAAATCCGGTGCGGCTGGCGGAAGAGCTGGCGATGATCGACATGATCTCGAAGGGGCGCCTCGTCTCGGGCTTTGTCCGCGGCGGCGGCCAGGAGCAGCTCGCCAACGGCGTCAACCCGGCCTTCAACCGCGAGCGCTTCGAGGAGGCGCATGATCTGGTGGTCGCTGCCTGGACCCGCCAGGGCCCGTTCCGCTGGGAGGGGACGCACTTCCAGCACCGCGTCGTCAACCCGTGGGCGGTGCCGTTGCAGAAGCCCTATCCGCGGGTGTGGATCCCCGGCGTCTTGAGCCAGGAGACGATCATCTGGGCCGCGAAGCAGCGCTATCCCTATATCGCGCTTAATACCTCGATCGAGGCGACCAAGAAGATCTGGGAGCTATACGACAAGGTAGCCCTTGAGGTCGGCTACGAGGCGGGGCCGCAGAATCGTGGCTATCTGCAGCAGGTGCATGTCTCCGACAGCGAGGAGAAGGCCGAAAAGAACGCCCGCCAGTTTCTGTGGATGCAGGGCGAGTTCACCGGCCTTGCCCACCCCGTGTGGGCCAACCCGTCGGGCTATTTCTCGCCCACGCTGCGGCGCAACTTTGTCGAGTTCGCGGTCGGACGAGCCGAGAACCCGCGCGGCCGGCCGACCTTCGAGCAGCAGGTCGCCGACGGGCGGATCTTCTTCGGCACGCCGAAGACGGTCATCCCCAAATTGCGCCACGTGCTGGAAGAAACCCGCCCGAGCATCTATGGGATCTGGGGCAATGACGGCACGGTCAGCAACGCCGACGCGCGCACCTGCATCCGCCTCTTGGGCCAGGAAGTGATGCCGGCGATGCGCGAAATCGGCAAGGAACTCGGCCTCAACGACCCGTTCGAAACCAACGCGCCGGTGCACCTCAAATATTCGACCGACCTGAAGCAGATGCCGCAGGCGGCGGAGTAGCCGCGCGCGGTCGGCGTCAAAGCAGGTCCGGGTCGAAATCGACGATCGTCGCGCCGCCCATGATGGCGGGCAGGTAGGAGGGCGCGCGGGCGAGGAAATGTTCGGCGTAAAACCGCGCGGTCGCGCTGCTGGCGGTGGCGCGATCGCCAGCGCGATCTCGCGCCAATGCGAGTCGCGCGGTCAGCCAGCCGCCGGCGACGGTGCCGAACAGCGCCAGATAGGGCGCCGACCCGGCCGCCGCGATGGCCGGGTCGGCGTCGATCAGATGGGAAGTCGCGCGTTCGAGAGCATCGAGCCCCTCGGCGAGACCGCGATGCAGCCCCTGCCATTCCGGCCTGCCACCGAGTTCGCCCAGTGTCGCACGCATCTCGGCGAACAGTTCGCGCGCCGCCTCGCCCTGGTCGCGGGCGAGCTTGCGGTCGACCAGATCGCCCGCCTGAATGCCGTTGGTGCCCTCGTAGATCGGCGCGATGCGCGCGTCGCGCAGGTATTGGGCGGCGCCGGTCTCCTCGATATAGCCCATGCCGCCATGCACCTGGACGCCCAGTGAGGCGATCTCGACCCCCATGTCGGTGCACCACGCCTTGACCACCGGGATCAAGAGATCGGCTCGGCGCTCGGCGCGAAAGCGCGCCTCGCCTTCGGCTCGCCGGCTCCGATCGATCGCCGCCGCGGTGAAATAGGCCAGGGCCCGCATCGCCTCGGTCGCGGCGCGCATCGCCAGCAGCATCCGCCGGACATCGGGATGGTGGACGATCGGGACGGCGCCTGCGTCGCGCGGCATCCCCACAGGATGGCCCTGCACCCGGTTGCGGGCATACTCGCGCGCCTGCTGATAGGCGCGCTCGGCGATCGCCACGCCCTGCAGACCGACCAGCAGGCGCTCGCTGTTCATCATCGTGAACATGCATTCGAGGCCGCGGTTTTCCTCGCCGATCCGCCAGCCGATGGCGCCCTCACCTTCGCCAAACGACATGACGCAGGTGGGCGAGGCATGGATGCCGAGCTTGTCTTCCAGGCGCAGCGCGCGCAGATCATTGCGCTCGCCCGGCCGCCCGGCCGCATCGGGCAGGAATTTCGGCACCAGGAACAGCGAGATGCCGCGGCTGCCGGCGGGCGCTCCCGGGGTGCGCGCCAGGACCATATGGACGATGTTGTCGGCCAAATCGTGGTCGCCGTAGGTGATGAAGATCTTCTGGCCCGAGATCCGGTAATGCTCGCCCCAGCGCGCGTCCGTCGCCGGCACCGCGCGGGTTCTGAGCGCCCCGAGATCGGAGCCGGCCTGCGGTTCGGTCAGGTTCATCGTCCCGGTCCATTCGCCGGCGACCATCCTGGCGAGATAGAGCCGCTTTTGCGCCGGCGAGCCGTGCGCCTGCAACAATTCGATCGCGCCGAAATTGAGCAGCGGGCACAAGGCCCAGCTCATGCAGGCCGAATTCGACATCTCGACGACCGCCGCGGCCAATGACAGCGGCAGGCCCTGGCCGCCATGCGCCGGATCGCAGTGCAGCCCCATCCAGCCGCCCTCGACATAGCGCCGGTAGGCCTCGCGAAAGCCCGGCGGGGTGCGCACGACGCCGTTTTCGAGGACGCTGCCGATGCGGTCGGCCGGCTGGTTCAATGGATCGAGCTCGACCGCAGCGAATTTGGCCGCCGCGGCGAGGATCGCCTCGGCCAGATCGGGCTCGACCAGCCCGTCGAGCGCCGCCACCGTGTCGATCACCAGGCGCATCTCGTCGAGCGGAGCGGCATACGGCATCGGGCGCCTCCTTGGGTCAGACCGTTTCGGCGATGATTCCGGACGCCGGCATCATAGTTGCGATCGTCCTCGCCGGTAAGCGCCAGCATTACCGGCGGACCGCGCCTTATGGTATGATGCCGCGACACTTTCAGGGAGGCGACGAACGATGTCAGCCAATGGCCAGCGCTACAATGTCGGGGGCATCCTGCTCGACCGGCCGTTCAAGATCCGCCGGCTCGGACATTTCGGCTTCAACCTCGTCAAGCTCGAAGAGGCCCGCGCGTTCTATGGCGACCTGCTGGGCTTCACGATTTCCGACAAGGCCGATTTCTCGCGCGCGCCGTGGTTCCCGAAGGATGCCGGGCTCGGCGACAACCACGGCTATTTCATGCGCTACGGCACCGACCACCACGCCATGGTGCTGTTCTCGAAGCCGGTGATGGACCAGCGCGCCGACCGCAAATTCGCCCCCGAGGTGACGATCAACCAGATCACCTGGCAATGCGGCAGCCTCAAGGAGATCGGCGACGCGCACACCTATTTCGAGGGACAGCAGGTCCGTCTGCAGCGGGTCGGGCGCGACATGCCGGGCAGCAACTGGCACGTCTATGTCTATGACCCGGACGGCCACACCAACGAATTCTATTACGGTATCGAGCAGATCGGCTGGAACCAGAAGTCGAAGCCGCGCGATATGTATTACCGCGGCTTCCAGGACAAGCCCGAACTGCCGCAGATGTCGGAGGCTGCCGAACTGGCCGAGGCGGAGGCCAAGGGCATCGACATCTATTCCGGCCACCGCCCGGCATTGCCCAACGGCGGCGCCAAATTCGATGTCGACGGCGTTTTGCTGCCGCGACCGTTCAAGATCACCAAGATCGGCCCGGTCAGGCTGTTCGTCGACGATGTCGAGCGGGCCGAAGCCTTCTATACCGGCCGGCTCGGCCTGACCAAGAGCGAGGAGAGCGAATACCGCGGCGCCCGCTGCGTCTTTCTGCGCTGCGGCGCCGAGCACCACAGCCTCGCGCTCTATCCGAAGGAATTGCGCGGCGTCCTCGGCCTCAGCCCGCACACCACCTGCCTGTCGTTCGGGGTCGAGCTGGCGAATTATGCGCAGCTGCGCGAGGCGGTCGCGTTCCTCAAGTCGAACGGCTGCACGTTTGTCGATCTGCCGCCCGAGCTCTATCCCGGCATCGACTATTCGGCCTTCGCGCTCGACCCGGACGGCCACTGCATCCAGCTCTACTACTACATGGAGCAGATCGGCTGGGACGGCCAGGTGCGCCCCGCCGCCGCCCGCCGCCGCATTACCGGCGCTTGGCCCGAGGCCTTGCCGTCGCTCAGTGACACCTACGTCGACCAGGTCTTCCAGGGCCCGTTCGGCTGACCCTTTTCCCTCCATGCGTCATGGCCGGTCTTGTGCCGGCCATCCACGTGGATCAAGACGTGGATCCCCGGGACAAGCCCGGGGATGACGATGCTGAGGTAATACCATGTCGCTGAGCCGGGAATTTGCCGCGTTTGTTGCCGGCCTCCGCTACGAGGACCTGCCGCCGGCGGTCGTCGATCGCGCCAAGGGGGTGACGTTGCAGGCCTTGTCGTCGGCGCTGGTGGCGCACGCGATGCCGGCCTCGCAGCAGGCGTTGGCGTTGATGCAGGACGAGGAAGCGGGCGGCGGCGGGGCGGCGACCGTGTTGTGCCACGGCGCCAAATTGACCAAGGCCGGCGCCGCCTTTGTCAATGCCGAGACGATCTTTGCCGGCGGCAAGTGGGACACGTTTCGCATGCTGACGCATCCCGGCACCGCGATCATGCCGGCGGCGATCGTCGCGGCCGAGACGGCCGGCGCCTCGGGCAAAACCTTCATCACCGGCGTCGCTGCCGGCTACGAGGTCATGGAGCGGATGGCGTCGGAGTTCATCCCCACCGTCATGGCGCGCGGCTTTCATGCCGGGCCGGTGTTCGGCATTTTCGGCGCCGCGGTGGCGGCGGCCAAGATCGAGGGGCTCGACGCCGGCAAGGTGCACGACGCGATCGCGCAATGCGTCAACCTCGCCGCCGGCAACCTCGAAGGCATCCGCAGCGGCGGCCGCTCGCTGCGCGAGGGCGGCGCGGTCAGGAACGCGCTGCTCGCGGTCGGCCTGGCGCGGCACGGCACGCCGGGCGGCGACACCGTGCTGGAGGGCGAGGCGGGCTTTTACCATTCCTATGCCGGCAGCAGCCGCGGCGAATTGCGCTACAGCTTCACCGGCGACAATCGCGCCGATATCGCCACGATCACCCGCGGCCTCGGGCATGACTGGATGTTTCTCGAGACGCTGTACCGCATCTATTCGACGGCCGGCTACAACATTGCGCATGTCGATGTGACGGCGCGGCTCGTCGCCGAGCATAACATCACCTACGAGCAGATCGACCGCATCGAGGCGGTGGTCAACTGGATGGAGACCGAATACCCGAGTCCCTTATTCCCGAGCCGCGGCATCGAGGGCACGCCGAGCGTCGGCAGTACGCAATATTTCACCGCCTATGGCGCGGTGACGCGCGGCTATCCGATGCTGCGCGGCGGCACGCCCGGACCGGGCGAAAGCGACCCGCCGGAAGTCCTCGCCCTGATGCAGCGCGTGACGCTGATCCCGGCGGTGCGCCGCACCCTGTTCGGCCCGCGCATCACGATTTTCCTCAAAGACGGCCGCAGCGTGACGCGCGAGGGCACCGGGCGCGAATTCATCTGGGATTTCGAGGAGGAGGCGCGCCGCATCCGCCCGGTCGCCGCGGGCCTCGCGATCAGCCCGGCGCAGTACGACCGCCTGATCGATTCATGCCGCCGCCTCGATTCGCTCGACCAGGCGGCCGCAACGCTGATCGGGTTGACGATCCCCTGACGAACCCCCTGACGATCCCCTGGCGATCCGGGGGTGAGCACCCGTTTGACTCGCGCAGCGGTCGATCCTACGCTTCGTCAACGCCATCTTCGACGGCGGTCGCCGCCACCTCTGAGGAGTTTTTCTTATGAGCGCTCACGGTAGCCCGGAACAGATTCACGCAAAGCTTTCGCACCCGGTCATCGACGGCGACGGCCATTGGATCGAATACACGCCGGTGTTCGCCGAGAAGATCCGCAAGGCGGTCGGCGACAAGGGGGCCGACGGTTTTCTCGCGCAGCAGCGGTTCATCCCCGACACGCTGCGGCTGACCATCGCGGAGCGCAAGCAGCGCGGCGTCGGGATGCAAGGCTATTGGGGCCGGCAATCGACCAACACGCGCGACCGCGCCACCGCGATGATGCCGCGCATGCTGTACGATCGGCTCGACGAGCTCGGCATCGATTTCGGCATCGTCTATCCGACTGCCGGGCTCGGCATCCCGCGCATCGCCGACGACGAGACGCGGCGCGCGGTAATCCGCGGCTTTAACATCGTCACCGCCGACTATTTCGCCAAGCTCAACGACCGGCTGACCCCGGCCGCGGTCATCCCGATGCACACGCCCGAGGAGGCGATCGCCGAACTCGAATTCGTCACCAAGCAATTGGGGCTCAAGGTCGGCATGTTCGGCAGCAGCATTGCCCGTCCGATCGCGGCCGCCAAGGGTCTCGACCCGCAGGTCGCGCGCCACGCGGTGCTGTACGACCAGTTCGGCCTCGACAGCGACCATGATTATGACGCGGTCTGGCAGAAATGCCGCGAACTCGGCATCGCGCCGACCTTCCATACCGGCGGACGCAGCTTCGGCCTGCGCAACAATCCGAGCAATTTCACGTTCAACCATATCGGCCATTTCGCAGCGGCGGGGCATGCGGTCGCCAAAGGCCTCTTCCTCGGCGGCGTGACGCGACGCTTCCCCGATCTGCGCTTCGGCTTCCTGGAAGGCGGAGTCGGCTGGGGCTGCCAGCTGTTCGCCGATTTGATCGAGCATTGGGAGCGGCGCGGCGCCAAGGGCATCGCCTATATGGATCCCTCGAAACTCAACCGGCAGCTGCTGCGCCAGCTGGTCGACAAATACGGCTATGAGGAGATCGCCGCCGAACTCGACCGCCGCGACGGCTGGCCCGCCAAGGAAGAGGATTCGCTGACCGGCGGGGTCAAGGCGCTTGACGACTACGCGGCCTGCAACATCACCCGGAAAGAGGACTGGATCGATCTCTACGTGAAGCCCTATTTCTTCGGCTGCGAGGCCGACGACCGCATGAACGCCGTGGCGTTCAGCCGGTTCAATCCCTTCGAAGCCAAGATCCAGGCGATCTACAGCTCCGATATCGGGCATTTCGACGTGCCCGACATGCTGCAGGTGTTGCCCGAGGCGTACGAGCTGGTCGAGGACGGGTTGATCACCTCCGACAATTTCCGCGACTTCACCTTCGCCAACGCGGTGCGGCTGTGGGGCACACAAAATCCGCATTTCTTCGACGGCACCGTGGTGGCGCGGCAGGCGTCCGAGCTGCTCGGCCAGACCCCGGGTCAGACCCCGGGTCAGACCCCGGCGCGCGCTGCCGCCGAGTAGCGGCCGGCACCCTCCTGCGCCGCCCTGCCGAGCCTATGCGCGAGCGGGTGCGGGCGGTGCGGGCCTGGGCCTGGGGCGGGTCCTGTGGCTGTTGGCGCTGCTCGCCCTCGCGCCTGCGAGCGGCGCCCAGCCCGTTACGACGTATCATGGCGCCGCCGACCGCAGCGGCAATTTCACGATGCCGGGCCTGACCTGGGAACGCGCCCGTACGCTCAGGCTTGATCCGGTTTTTGCGCCGCGCTTTGCCGGGCATCTCTATGCCCAGCCGCTCTACTGGCGCCCTCCTGGCCGGGCCGCCGGCGTGCTGCTCGTCGCCAGCGAGAGCAACACCGTCGCGGCGATCGATGCGGCTAACGGCAAGATGCTGTGGCGCCGCTCACTCGGTTCGCCGGCGCCGCTCGACGCCTTTCCGTGCGGCAATATCGACCCGCTCGGCATTACCGGCACGCCGGTCATCGACCCGGCGAGCGGCACACTCTATCTCGACGCGATGGTGGTGGAGGCGCAGGGGCCGCGGCATCGCCTGTTCGCCTTGTCGCTTGCCGACGGCGCGCTGCGGCCCGGCTGGCCGCTCGATGTGGCCGAGGCGGTGCGGATGACGCGCCAGCGCTTCGACCCGCAGGTGCAGAATCAGCGCGGCGCGCTGTCGATCTTCGACAACATGCTCTACGTTCCCTATGGCGGGTTTTTCGGCGATTGCGGCGATTACCACGGCTGGGTCGTCGGCGTCGGGCTCGGCGACAAGCATCAAATCGTCGCCTGGCGGACGCGGGCCCGTGGCGGCGGCATCTGGGCGCCCGGCGGGCTCGCCAGCGACGGCGCCGCGCTTTACGCCGCGACCGGCAACACGATCGGCGCGGCGGACTGGAGCGACGGCGAGGCGGTGCTTCGCCTCGCCCCCGATCTGCACCATTCCGAGCATTCCGCCGATTTCTTCGCCCCGGCCAATTGGCGCGCGCTCGACGCGCGCGACGCCGATCTCGGCGGCACCAACCCGCTGCCGCTCGACCTGCCGTCCGCCGATGGCGGCCGCCAGCCGGTCGTGCTGGCGCTCGGCAAGGATGGGCGCGGCTATCTGCTCGATCGCCGCAACCTCGGCGGGCTCGGCGGCAGCCTCCTCGCCGAGCGCCTCTCGCCCTATCCGATCCGCACCGCGCCGGCCGCCTATCGGGCGGCGGACGGCGTCCATGTCGCGTTCGAGGGCGCCGGCGCCGGCTGCCCGCAGCATCGGGGACCGGGCGGCGTCACGATGCTGCGGCTGCGCGCCGGCACGCCGCCGGCGATGGAAACCGCGTGGTGCGCCGCGCTGTCCGGCGCCGGCGCGCCGATCGTCACGACGACCGACGGGCACAGCGACCCGATCGTATGGATTCTCGGCGCCGAAGGCGACAACCGGCTGCACGGCTTCCGCGGCGATACCGGCGAGGTGCTGTTCACCGGGCCGCCGCTGGTGGGGCTGCGGCATTTCGAGACCCTGATCGCGGCCGACGGGCGGCTTTATATCGGCGCCGACGGACGGCTCTATGCATTCGATGTGGCGCGCTGAGCGGCCGCGGTTGCGGCCCGCACCCGTCAACCACACCTTAGACCGGTCGCGCCTTGATCGGCCCGGCGGGATTATCAATACGCAGGAGGATTGTTCGATGCGTCGCGCCACGCTCTTCGCCGCCGGATTCGCGGCCCTTCTGGCCAGCGTCGCCGCGGCGCCCGCCTTCGCCGCCTACGGCGCCTTCGCGGTGGACACGAATGCCCACAAATTCGGCTACAGCACGAACCAAGTGGACCGGCAGCACGCCGATCAATCGGCCCTCAAGAACTGCAAGTCCGAAAATTGCAAAATTGTCTTTCCGGTCGGGCCGCGCCAATGCGGTGCCCTCGCGACCAGCGAAAAGCAGGGCAGCACCGCCTGGGGCGGCGCGGTAAAGCCGACGCGTGACGCAGCCGGGCTTGCCGCGATCAATGATTGCCAAAAGCACACCACCGGCCAGTGCAAGGTGCGCGCGAGCGGGTGCAATCGGTAGGGATGGATCAATGCATCACGTGAGGGCGAGCGCCGCCGGGATTGCCGCAATGATCCTGGTAGTCGCGGCCGCCGCTCCGGCGTGGGCCGGATATGGCGCGGTCGCGTATGACCAGAACACCGGCAAATTCGGTTCGAGCTTCAACCAGCCGACCCCGGCCGCGGCCAACGAGGCGGCGCTCAAAAAATGCGACAGCGCGCAATGCCGGGTGCATCCGGTCGAACCGAAGGGCTGCGGTGCCTTGGCGATGAGCGATAAGGGCAGGGCCTGGGGCGGCGCCGACCGGGTGACGCTGGCGGCCGCGGAGAGCGCCGCCGTGGTGCACTGCCGGAGCCACACGACAACCGGCACCTGCACGGTGCGCCTCTCGGGGTGCAATAAATAGGAGGTCCCGCGCCCGCTTCAGGTGCCAATCGCCAGCGGGCTCGCCAATTTGCGCAACAGCGCAATGACCGATAGCGGCGTCAGGCGGCCGGTCTTCGGGTTTTCGGCGCTCGGCACGTTTTCGATCTGCATCGTGAGGCGCACGCTATCGGCTTCGACCTCGATCTGATGGGTGTTGCGGCTGACCGCGGGATCGGCCCAGATCTCGATCGTCGTCCGATCGGGACCGATGCCCGCCAGCGCCAGCGCTGCCGCGACATTGACATTGGCCGGGAAGCCGCGCGCCGCCTCGCGCGCGTTGCCGGTGAAGACGCGCAACGCCCGGTCGAGCCCATCGAGCGAAATGCCGTGCTCGATTAGATAAGGGGCGCCGGCGAGCCCGTTCGGCGGCTTTCTGGTGATCATGTGGACGCGTGCGATGACGCCCTGCGCCGCGCCCTGGACCGCATCGAGGCCGAGCAGCGCGCCGGTTGGCACCAGGATGCGCCCGCCCTGACGGCGCGCCAGATCGACGAGGTCGAAATTGTCGAGCAGTGCCCCGCACGACAGCACGACGAGGGTGCGGCCCTTCGCCAATGCCGGTTCGGCGATGTCGCGCAACAGCGCGGCGGGGGCGCATTCGACGACGATGGCGGCGTCCTCCCCGAGGCGCGCCAGCGGCAGGACCGGCACCGGCCGGGCGAACCCGGCCATCGCCTGTTCGGCGCGCGCGGTATCGCGGGCCGACACGGCGGCGAGTTGGAGGCCGTCGATGCCGCGGTCAAGCGCTTCGGCGACGACTCGGCCGATCGTGCCGAACCCGGCGATCGCGACGCGCGCGATCATGTGCTGCTTTCGACGGGCTGCCTAGCGCGGCTCGCCCTCGACAATGAACAGGCGCGAATTCGCCGCGCGCTGCCGCAGCGGGATGATTTCCTTGTAAGCCGCCGAGCCGTACCAGGCCTCCGCATCGGCCAGGCTGGCAAACTCGATGACGACGATATTGCCGACCGGGATCGCGCCTTCCTTGGCCTGCGCCTTGCCGCGAACGATCAGCTTTGCGTTGTAGGCCGCCAGCGTCGGCCCAGCCTTCGCGCCGTATTCGCGAAACACTGCAGGATCGGTCACTTCGACCTCGACGATGACGTAGGCGGGTGCATTGGCCATAGCGTTCTCCCTGGTGGTCAAGACGAGATTAGCGACCGGCCGCGAGCCGCGAAAGCGCGGCGGCCCTTCTTTCAATACGATTTCGGCAGGCCGAGGACGCGCTCGGCGATGTGCGACAGAATGAGCTGCGGGCTCACGGGCGCGATGCGGGCGATCTGGATCTCGCGAAAGAACCGCTCGACGTGGAATTCGCGGGCGTAGCCCATGCCGCCATGCGTCAGGACCGCGGTCTCGCAGGCACGGTGCCCGGCCTCGGCGGCGAAATATTTGGCGGCGTTGGCGAAGGCGCCGACCGTGCCGGCCTCCTCGCCCCGGTCATAGGCGGCCGCGGCGCGCCAGACCAGGAGCTCGGCGGCTTCCAATTCGATCCAGCGCTCGGCGAGCGGGTGCTGGATGCCCTGGTTCTGGCCGATCGGCCGGCCGAACACGACGCGCTCCTTGGCATAGCGCGCGGCGCGGGCCAAAGCGGCGCGCCCGAGGCCGACCGCCTCGGCGGCGATCAGGATGCGCTCCGGGTTCATGCCGTGCAGGATGTACTGGAAGCCCCTGCCCTCCTCGCCGATGCGGTCGGCTGCCGGCACCCTGAGCCCGTCGATAAACACCATGTTCGAATCGACCGCGGCGCGGCCCATTTTGTGGATTTCGCGCACCTCGATCCGGCTGCGGTCGAGATCGGTATAGAACAAGCTCATGCCGTGCGACGGCCGCGCCGCGTCCTCGAACGGCGTCGTGCGCACCAGGATCAGCAGCTTTTCGGCGACTTGCGCGGTCGACGTCCAGATCTTGCGGCCCGAGATGACATAGTGATCGCCGTCGCGCACGGCGCGCGTCTTGAGGCGGGTCGTGTCGAGCCCGACATCGGGCTCGGTGACGGCAAAGGCGGCCTTTTCCCGGCCCGCGATCAGCGGCGGCAGAAACCGCCGCTTCTGTGCGTCGCTGCCGAACACGACGACCGGGTGGAGCCCGAATATGTTCATATGCACGGCCGAGGCGCCCGAAAACCCGGCGCCCGACTGCGCCACCGCCTGCATGACGATCGCCGCCTCGGTGATGCCGAGGCCGCTGCCGCCATAATCTTCCGGCATCGCGACGCCGAGCCAGCCGGCCTCGGCCATCGCCCGGTGGAATTCGTGCGGAAAGCGGCCCTCGCTGTCCTTCTGCAGCCAGTAATCGTCGCCGAAGCGGGCACACAGCCGCGCCACCGCCTCACGGATCTCCAGCTGATCTTGGGTCAGGGCGAAATTCATCGCTGTCTCCTCGGCCTGGCGATCACCCGAAAGCGGGCGCCCGCGGCTGCCGGCCGAAATCGAGGCCGTCGAGCAGATTGTACGCCGCGGCGTCGCGGCGCTGCAGCGGCTTCAGCCCGAACCGCGCCTCAATCAACGCGAGGATCGAGGTGGTGTCGGCGATCCGATGGTCGATATAGCCGCGCCGCGCCCAGGGGCTGACCAGCAGCGCCGGCACGCGGGTGCCGTTACCATAGGCATCGGGGGTCGGCGGCGCGATATGGTCCCAGAACCCGCCGCCTTCGTCATAAGTGATGACGATTGCGGTCTTGCCCCAGAGCGGGCTGTCGCCGATCGCCTTCAGGAGCTCCCTGACCCAGGCCTCGCCCCAGCGCGGCGCCGAATCCGCCGGGTGCTCGTCATGCGCCCCGGTGGCCTTCAGAAAGGCCACGTTCGGCAGATGGCCGCTCTTCAGGTCTTCGAGGAAATCGGCGCTGTCGCGCATGTGGCCCGCCCTGACGTTGGCGAACCAGCTGGGGAAATACTGGAACGGATTGTGGTGCGACAGGTAGTGCTGCGGCGCATCGATGACGACCGACCCGTCGCCCGGGCCGAACGCGGTCTTCAAGGCCCACGGCTTCACCGCGTTCCAGCCCTCGTTGTACCAGGCCCAGGAGCGCGCGGCGGCGGCGAGCCGGTCGCCGATATTCGGATAGGTCTGTTCGTCGGGCGGCGGCGCCAGGTCGATCGGCCCCATGAACACTTCCGTCGGGCCGTTCACCGGCGGCACGTCGTTGATCAGGATCCCGTTCCGGTCGTAGGGCTTTTCAAAGCCTGCCGCGAGGGAGTCGCCGATCGCGGCCGCCGGCGGCTTCGACCATTGCGCCGAGCGCGCCGCCGCGAGATAGAGCGCATTGCCGGTTGAGCCGCCCGACATCGCCTGAAAGAAATGGTCGAACAGCACATATTCGTCGGCCAGGTGGTGGTAGAACGGCAGATCGGCGCGCGTATAAAAGCCGAGCACGGCGCCCGACGGCGTCGAAGCGGCCAGCATCGCGGCGACCGGATCGGCCGCGCCTTCCTTCGCCGCAAAGACGTGCTTGCCGGTCAAGGCCAGCGCCACGAACCGATCCATCCTGCCGTGGTCGACCTGCGCGAACATGCGGAAAAAATTGTGCGCGGGGTCCCACGGCACGTTGTCGCCGGGCGGAATGTACCGGGCCAGGGGGAACGGCCGGTTTTCCAGCAGCGCATCGGCAAAGCCCGGCACGTGATAGGGCAGCGGCAGATAGGAATAGGCGACGCCGGCGGCATTCTTTTGCAGCCCGGTAAAACGCGGATCGACCCGCCCGTCCTTGTCGAGGAGGCCGGCGACGGCGCCGCCGCCGGGCGGCCGATAGGCGCCGAAATAATGATCGAAACTGCGGTTCTCCTGAAAGATCACGACGATGTGCTCGATCTTGTCGCGCAGGCCCGCAAGATCGGGAGCCCTCGGCGCCTGGGCATGGACCGGCGCCGCCAGACGCGCACCCAGCAACGCGGCACCGCCGGCGGCCGCGACGGACGTCAAAAAGCGGCGCCGGCTGTGCCTAAACATGCCCATCGTTATCCCCGGTTTGCTGCCATCGGGTCGCCGAATATCACGCGTTGATGACAGTTCTGCGAACCGTTTTTTGGGTTTCATCCACCGGCCCCAGGGCCAGTCAGGGCCGGCGCGTTCCGCGTTATTCGTGTATGTCAAGTGAAAATCGCGCGCCTGGCCATCCGTCACCAATCGAAACGAAAGCGTCACACTGATGCCCTAAAACAGGGACGATAGTTGTCGCCGTTGAACATTCTGGGGTTCTACAACAGCCAGGATATCTAAACCGGCAGGCGAGGACGATAAGGACCCCGGCTTTGCCGGTGTTAGGCTTTCCTGAAGGAGCGAAGGGAAATGACAGGAATCGATCGAAACGCAGGCATCGCAAAGGGGATGGCGCCCGGGAGTGCGGTCGCCGTCGGCGTCCTGCGCGAAGCGGAAATCTGGACGAGCGCGCAATGCGAGCTGCTCTCCGGGATGGGCGCGCGCTGGGCGGACTGGATGACGCGACAGTGCGAGGCGATCGACGCCTCGTCCCGCGCGCTGCTGCAGATGTACGAGTGCCGCACTCTCGCCGACCTGGCGGAACTGCAGCGGCGCTGGTTCGCCGACGCCGCGCGGTGCGGCGCGTCCGATTTCGGTGCCTGGGCATCCGACGCCGTCGCCGTGACCCGCCGGACGGCCGACGAGGATCCGGCGGCATCCGTTCTGTCCGTATCGGGCCGCCCGCGGGCAGCGGCCAAACTGGGCGAGGAGACATCGGCGCCGCGCGCCGCGGCCGAGTGAGCCCGGCCGGCTCCGATCTGCGATAACAACGATGGGGGTAAAGCAATGACGTACCGCGTTCTTTACGGCAATGCCGTGGTGCTGGCGAGCCAGGATCGGCAGCTCGACGAAGAGGTCCGATCCGAGCGGTTCAGCACCGAGCACGAGGCCATGCACCGCGCTCGCGAACTGCTCGACGAGGATGTCAGCACCGTGGTCGCCGTCTCCGACGCAGCGGGCAATGTCGTCAGCGGCGTGCGCCTGCAGCTGCGGCTGGGATATCTGGGCGACTGAGCCGGCGCACCCTGCGCGATCGGCATTCCGGGCGGCCCGTCATCCGGGCCGCCCTCTTTGCGGGGCCGTCACACTGCCGCGAGGAAAGGCTCCAGCGCGGCCAGCACCGGCGGTTCGACCAGGGTTGGCGCGTGCCCCACTCCCGGCACCGTGACGAGCGTCCCGCGCGCCAGCGTCGCCACCATCCGCCGGGCTTGCGCCTCCAGGAGGACGTCGCTGGCGCTGCCCCAGACGACCAGGGTCGGGCAGGGCAGCGCGGCCAGCGCCGGCCACAGATCGGGCCGTTTCGGGGCGCCGCGGGCGATGCGCTGTTCGATATAGGCCGGGTCCATCTTCCACACCCAGCTGCCGTCGGATTGCTGCCGCAACACGCCAAGCGCCAGCTCGCGCTGGTCGTCGAGCGGCCGGGCGGCGGTGATCGGCGAACTCTGGCGGCGGTACTCCATCGCAGCATCGAGGCTGGCGAAACTGTCGGGGCGGCTCGCCACC
>DATLRS010000042.1:0-25012 GCA_035534535.1 Allostellaceae bacterium
AGACGGTCAACGTCACCGGCTTTACGATCACCGACGGCAACGCTTAGCGGAGGCCGCGGCATGGCATGGGCATTCGTGGTTTCCTTCGACAGCGACAAGCCGAATGTCGGCAGCTTGACGGGAACCTTCACCGACACCGACAGTACCGTGTTCACATTTTCGGAGCGGTTGCAGGCAACGACAGCGGCTCTCAACAGCTATGTGACTGCGGCCATCGCGGCGCGCAACGTCTGGCAGACGCGGAAAGCCCGCGAGGCGACCGCCCTTACATCCGTCAAGGCCGCGTTCGTAGCGGCCGGCGAGCAGGCGCCCTGAGATGGCGGCAACCAAAACGCGCACATCCATCTGGTCGGGGACGACGCTGACGGCCGGCGCCGGCAACGTCACCTCGTCGGTCATCGACCTGTCAACATCCTACGGTTCGACGATCAACATCAGGCTGACCAACGGCGCGACCGGTCCGACGGTGGCGGCGCAGGTGCAGGTCATGGTGGCCAACGACTACAACGCCGGCTCGCCGACGCTGCCGGTCAATTTTGGCGGCGCTTTTACCGGCGGCGTCGATAACGGTGGCGTTTATTATGCCTCGGTCGAAATCCCGATCGGCGTCGAAGCGGTCTATCTGGTGGCCGGCTCCAATACCGGGCAGAACGTCACGGTGGATGCCGATATCTCGACCGTCACGGCGGTCTGAGGATGGGCATCTTCAAGCCCCTGCCGCCCCGCCTGCAACGCGGGCATTCACTGGCGCGGGGTCTTATCGGCGCCTGGGAGTTTACCGAAGGCTCCGGGCCTGGCCTGTACGATGCCGTCAACGGGCACACGGGGACGCTCGTCAACATCCCGGCATGGGCCGGTGGCCGGGCCGGTTCGAGCCTGAAATTCAACGGGTCAAGCCAATACGTCAATCTCGACACGCTGTCGTCCACCATTTTCACCGATGTTCCGGGGTTTTCCATATCCGGGTGGGCTTATCCGACGCTCATCGACGGGAATTGGCGCACGATTATAGTAAAGCAGAATATCGGAGGCTCTACCTACCGACAGTTTTTCGTCGGTCTGAATGGAGGATATAGTTGTCCAACCAATGGCCTCTCGTTTTTTACGAACACCGGCGGCGACGGGGCGGTCGGCACAGCGCCAATTACGACAAATAAATGGTATTTCTTCGTAGCCGTGCATTCTGGGCCTGTCAGCGGCAACCAGATGTATGTATGGCAAGAGCAGATGCCTCTCACTGTGACGAGCGGAACAGCATTTCCTGCGTCGACGCAAATCGACGCCGATGACGGCACCAATCCGGTATCGATCGGCACCTATGATCGCAGCGACACGAGCCGGTATTGGGGCGGCTTGATCGACGACATCCGCATCTGGAACCGGGCGCTCTCGGCGGCGGAGGCCGCGATGCTCTACCAAATGACCGGGCCGTAGGAAGATGGCGGGGCTGTTCAGACCAATTTCGATCCTGCCGGTCGTTGCCGGCGCGCACTCGGCGATCAATGCCTCGCTGACCCAAACGCTGGGCGATGCGGCTGTTGCGGCGACGGGCGCGGTCGCCGTTGCGGCGACGCTGGCGGCGACGCTCGCGCCCGCCACTGTCGGGGCCGGTTCCGGCGCGCCCCGCACAATCACCCCGATCGGGGTCGGCACCGCGACGCTATACGCGCGCCAGGCAACAGCCGGCAGCGGCCTCGACACGCTGGTCGACCCCGGCAGCACCAATCCGCCGATCCTCTTCGAGCCGCCCGCGGCGCTCTCGGGCGGCACGCTCGAAGTGTGGCTGATCGCTTCGGGCGGCGCGAATTGGGGCGGCTGCCAGGTCTGGGTGTCGAGCGACGGCAACACCTACGCGCTGGCCGGCACGCTCTATCGCGGCGCCCGCCAGGGGCTCTTGACCGCGCCGCTGGCGAGCCATCCCGATCCTGACACGGCCGACACGCTGTCGGTCGACCTGACGCAAAGCGAGGGGCAGCTCCTCTCGGGCACTCAGGCCGACGCCGACGGCCTCGTCACCTTGTGCTATTGCGACGGTGAGCTGGTCAGCTACCAGAACGCGACGCTGACCGCTTCCTATCATTACAACCTTGGCTACCTGCGGCGCGGCGCCTACGGCACGGCGATCGCCGCGCACGACGTCGGCGGTACTTTCGCGCGCTTCGGGCCGAACGACCCGTCGGTGCTGAAATACCCCTACCCGGCGAGCTATGTCGGCCGCACGCTGTCGCTAAAGCTGCCGGCGTTCAACAGCTTCGGTCAGGCGCTGCAAAGCCTCGCCGACGTCACGCCGGTCAGCGTCACGCTGCTCGGTGCCGGCGTCGCGACGACCAACAATCCGGTCATAGCGGCGCTCGCCGCCGGCACCAGCCAGGATTGGGGGATCGTCGGCACGCCGGTCATCGCGACCGCCGATTTCGCACCGATCACCCTGGCGGCCGGCCTCGATATCGATCTCGGCTCGCCCCTTTAGACATCGCTCCAGCGCGGAGGATCCACCGTGGCACATACCCAGGTCCAGCGGGCACGCGGGACCTCAGCCCAGAATGCTGCCTATACCGGGCCGGCCGGCGAGATCACGGTCAACACCGACGACTGGTCGCTGCGCATCCATGATGGCGTCGCGCTTGGCGGCTGGCCGCTGCGCGTGGTCGGCGCGAACTACGCCTATCAGACGCCGATCAGCGGCGCCACCCTGACCGCGGCCGCCCATCTCGCGGCCTATATCCTCGACCCCGCGGCGAGCCTTGCCAGCCTGACGATCGTCGTGCCGTCGGCGCCCAACGACGGCGACGGGTTCGAGGTGTCGACGAGCCAGACGATCACCGCGCTGACGATCACCCCCGCCGCCGGCCAGACGGTCAAGGGCGGCGGCCCCTTCCTGCTGGCCGCGGATGGCGGCGTCGCGTGGCGCTACCGCGCCGCCAACACGACCTGGTACCGGAGGTATTAAACAAATGCGCCGCGAATTTCTCTTTGGCCTCGGATTGCTGGTTGCCGCGCTCGGCCTGATCGGCGCCACGACGATCTCCGGGCCGCTCGCCTTCACCAGCACGTTCAGCACCACGGGCGGCACAGTCGATGTCGCCGCGGGCGGCATCACCGGCGCGATGCTGGCCTCGGGCGCTATTTCCGGCGACTGCGCCGCCGCGGCAGGCGGTGTCGTCACCTGCAGCAAGACCGGCGGCACGGCTTTCGCCGCCAGCGCCACAACCGACGCGACCAACGCGGCCAACATCACCAGTGGCACGCTTGCCAAGGCGCGCGGCGGCACCGCCGGTTCGACCGGCCAGGCCGCCGCCGCCAATCTCAGCCTCGCCTACGTGCTCTGCCAGAGCGCCGTCGCGTCCTCGCACACCGGCGACACCGCCGAGACGACGTTGGCGACGTGCGCGATTCCGGCCAACGCGATGGGACCGAACGGCCGGCTGCGAATCTTTGCGCAATTCAGCTTCACCAACAATGCCGACGCCAAGACCGCCCGCATCGAGTTCAACCCGGGTGGCACGCAGTACCTGTCGATCGCCGGCGCCGGCGCCGCTTCCGGGCAATACGTCATCGACATCGCCGATCGCAATGCCACCAATTCGCAGGTCGGCGGGGTGGCGCTGGTCGGCGCCATCGGCAGCACCGCGCCGGTGACCTCGGCGGTCGATACGACGGGCGCCACCAGCCTCAGCTTCACCGGGCAGCTCGGTACCTCGAGCGATACGATCACGCTCGAATCGTATTCGGTGGAATTGCTGCCGTCGGCCGGCAACTGACGCCGGCACCGGCAAATGATGGATGAAACGCAAGAAGGGCGGCCACACCGCCCGCGTCGCGACTCGCTCTGGCTCGGGGCGATCCACCCGCATTTCACCCCCGACATCAATCTCGGCCATCTGGTCCAGGCGGTCGTCGTCGTCACCACGGTTGGCGGCGGCATTCTCGCCGGCTATCTGAGCCTGCGCACCGATCTCGATCTGCAGCGCGTCGAGCTCGCCGGCGACGAGGCGCGGCTTACCATCGCCGAGCATCGGCTCGACGAGCGCCGCATCGAGGACCGCCAGTTCCACGCCGAGATGCGCGCCGCGTTGCAGCGCGTCATGCAGGCGATCGGCGACCTGCGCACCGAGATCGTCCAGAAAGAAGACCGGAAATAGCGATGGCCATCTGCCCGCCGCCCGTCTGCCCGCCGCCCGTCTGCCCGCTGCCCGTCTGCCCGCTGGCCGTCTGCGCCCTGCCCGCAATCGTGTTCGACGGCATCATCGACGTGTCGCACCACAACGGCGCGATCGACTGGCCTGCGGTCGGTGCGGCCGGGATTGTCCTTGCCTTTCTCAAGGCGACGCAGGGCGTCGGGTTTGTCGACCCGGCGTTCGCGCGCAACCGCAGCGCTGCGATCGCGGCCGGAATCCTCTGCGTGCCCTACCATTTCATCGATACGTCCGACCCCGACCGGCAGGCCGCACATTTTCTCGCGGTGAGCGATCCGGCGCCGGGCGCACCGGCGATGGTCGATTGGGAGAGCGCGGCGGCGCTGTCGGCCGTGCTGGCCTTCGGCCGGCGGGTCGCCGAGCGCGCCGGGCGCGACCCGGTCGCCTATTACGGCTATGCGCAGCTGCGCCAGGCCGACCGCGAGCTGGCCCGCTGGCCCCTGATGCTGCCGCAATATCCGCGCGGCAGCACACCCGGGTCTTATCGCCTGCTGGTCGAGCATCCGCCGCGCCTGCCGCCCGGCCGGCCGGTCACATGGGATGCGGGCAAGCGGCCCTACGATTTCCATCAATACACCCCGGCTGGCCGGGTCGCCGGTATCGCCGGCGCGGTCGATCGATCGATCTGGGTCGGCACCGCGGCCGATCTGCGGCTGTGGTACGCCGCCGCCCCGGCCGGCGATCACGCGGGCGCATAGACGCGCCGCAGACGGCCGCCGCTCGGCCGGCCGCACCCTCGTCCCCGCCGTCTCGGGCCGCACGCGCGGCCTTTTTGCTGAAGGACACGCCGCATGAACGACGCGGAATGGCGGCTCGTCGACCGCTTCAAGGAGCCCTCGTCCTGGGCCGCCCTCGCGGCCGCGCTCGGGACTTTGGGGATCGCGGTGCCGGGCCAGTTCGTCCAGGTGATTTCGCTGTTCGGGGCGGGGCTCTGCTCGGCCCTCGGCATCCTCTTGAGGGAGAAATAACGATGCTCAGAAAGCTCTGGCTCGCCGGAGGCCTCGCCCTGTCGCTGGCCGGCTGCGCGGTCAATCCGCAAACGGGGCTGCCGACCTCGGGCGCGGCCGACCCGCTGGCAACCCTCGGCAAATTCACGCTGACCGACCTGCAGAACGCCGACAAGCTGGCGCTCGCCTCGAACGATGGGGTGGCGCATACCTGCTTTGCCTACCTGATCCCGGTGGTGACGCAGGCGCAGGCAGCGCAAGGCGGCCCGGGATTGCCGGTGTCGGGGGCGTTTTCGGCGTTCGAGGCCGGTCGCGTCGCGATCAACAACGGCAAGTCGCTGCTGACCGGCGTGCCCTCGGCCCTCAACGTCGCCTGCGCCCCCCTGGTGCTCGACGCCGCCAACACGGTCTTCGCACTGGCCGCCAAGGTCGGGGTCAGCGTCGCATTGCCCGGCATCGCGGGGCTCCTGCCGTGAGCGGGTTCTGGACATTGTGGCTGATCGGCCTCCTCGCGATCTTTGCGCTCGGCGAGGGCTATGCGCTGCGCCAGGGCAAGCTGACCCTGTCGCGCTTCGTCTGGCAGGCGAGCCAAGGGCCGGAGGGCTGGCCGCCGCTTCTCGTCATCTACGGCATCGTGCTCGGCGGCCTGGCGGTGCATTTCTGGTGGCACTGGTGCCCCGCCGGCCTCGGCGGCCAGGGAGGGTGAGATGACGCTGGTCGCGCTCACCCTGGAAACCGCCCTGGTCGGCGCGCAGACGCTGACGCCGATCGTCGCGGCGATCCAGACGCAGATCGACCGCGATTTCGCGCCAGCCTGGGGCGCCACCGCCGAATTGCGGCTGATCCCGCGCGGCGGCGCATTGCCGTCCGGCTGCTGGACCGTGCGCCTGTTGGACCGCAGCGACCAGGCGGGCGACCTCGGCTATCACGAAGATGACGGCGGCAACCCCGAATCGCGCATCTTTGTCGCCGATGTCGAGCGCTACGCCGCCTCGCTCAGCGTCACGCTCAGCCACGAGATCCTCGAAATGCTGGCCGACCCGCTGACGACGCGTGTCTTCCCGCTCCCCGACGGCCGGAGCGCGGCGTGCGAAGTGTGCGATCCGGTCGAGGACGACAATCTCGGCTATCCGATCGGCGGCGTGCAGGTCAGCGATTTCGTGACGCCGGCCTATTTCGGCCAGGGCAGCGGCCCGCTCGATTTCCAGAAGCATCTCGCGGGCGCCTGCCCGACATTGACCGCGGGGGGCTATCAACTGGTCTACGACCCGGCATCCGAGGCGTGGAATACGATCACCGCGCGGCGCGCCGACGGCAGCTTCGGCTGGCGCTTCCTGCGCCGCGGCCGCGGCTGGTGGCGCGCCCGCGCCTAACGCCGCAGCGCCCTAAACCCGGCTTGATCCGGCCGCCGCGAGCCGGCATCGTGGCGGCCGGGGGGAGCGGGATGATGCGCTGGAAAGCGGGAATGGCGCTGGGTTTGGTGCTGCTGGCCGGCGGCTGCAGCGCGGCAAGCCATGCCAGCAAATGCCCGACGCCGGTCTACTACGACAGCGCAACCCTGAGGAAGATCGAGAAGGCCCGCGAGGCGCTGCCGAGGAACAGCATCCTCCTCCAGGTGCTGACCGATTACGAAAACGAGCGCGACGATCTGCGCTTCTGCCGGTAAGCAAGCCCGGAGAGGCGCTTGACAGCGCCGCCCTGGCGTCTATGACGGGCGCAAATGCCGCGAGGGGCCGCGCCTCAGATGAAACGTGCTTTGGTTTTTCCCGGGCAGGGCTCGCAGGCGCCCGGCATGGGCCGGGCGCTGGCCGAGGCGTTTGTGGCGGCGCGCCGCTTGTTCGAGGAGGTCGACGACGCGCTGTCGGCGCCGTTGTCGCGGCTGATGTTCGAGGGCCCGGAAAGCGAATTGATGCTGACCGAGAACGCGCAGCCGGCCCTGCTCGCCGTCAGCCTCGCGGTCGTGCGGGTGCTCGAAAGCGAGGCAGATTTTACCCCGGCGCGCCACGCCGCCTATGTCGCCGGCCATTCGCTCGGCGAGTATTCGGCGCTGGCGGCGGCCGGCGCCCTGCCGCTCGGCGAGGCGGTGCGGCTGGTCCGGCGCCGCGGCCAGGCGATGCAGAAGGCCGTGCCGGTCGGCGCGGGAGCGATGGCGGCGCTGCTCGGCCTCGACGTCGCGGCGGCGATCGAGGTCGCCGAGCGCGCGGCACAGGGCCAGGTCTGCACCGTCGCCAACGACAATTGCCCGGGCCAGATCGTCGTCAGCGGCGATCGCGCCGCGGTCGAGCGCGCCGTCGCGCTCGCCGCCGCGGCGGGCGGCCGGCGCTCGATCATGCTGCCGGTCAGCGCCCCGTTCCATTGCCCGCTGATGGCTCCGGCCGCAGCCGTCATGGCCGAGGCGCTGGCCGAAGCGGTGATCGCGCCGCCCTGCGTGCCGCTCATCGCCAACGTGACCGCCGCCCCCACCAGCGACCCCGCGCAAATCGCGGAGCTGCTCGTCGCCCAGGTCACCCGCATGGTGCGCTGGCGCGAGAGCGTCCTGCGGTTCGCCGAGAACGGGGTCGAGGAGGTCGTCGAGCTCGGTGCCGGGCGGGTGCTGGCGGGGCTCGTCAAGCGCATCGACCGCACCCTGTCGGCAGTCTCGGTCGGCACGCCGGCCGAGGTCGAAGCGCTGCTCGAGCGCCTCTGAGCGGCGCGCGGGGCGATGTTCGATCTTTCCGGACAGACCGCGCTGGTGACCGGCGCCTCGGGCGGCATCGGCGGCGCGATCGCGCGGGCGTTGCATCGCCAGGGCGCCGCCGTCGCGCTGGCCGGGACGCGCGATGCCGTGCTGGCCGCGCTCGCCGCCGAGCTTGGCGAAGGCGCCCAGGCGCTGGCCGCCGACCTCGCCGATCCGGCCGCCGCCGATCGCCTCGTGCGCGATGCCGAGGCGGCGCTGGGCCCGATCGACATCCTGGTCAACAATGCCGGCATCACCCGCGACAATCTTGCGCTGCGCCTGCGCGAGGAAGATTGGCAGGCGGTCATCGAGGTCAATCTGACGGCTGCCTTCCGCCTGACCCGCGCGGCGTTGCGCGGCATGGTGCGGCGCCGGCATGGCAGGGTGATCTCGATCGCCTCGGTGGTCGGGGTCACCGGCAATGCCGGCCAGGCGAATTACGCTGCGGCGAAGGCCGGCCTGATCGGCATGACGAAATCGATCGCCGCCGAGACTGCAACCCGCGGCATTACCCTCAATTGCATCGCGCCGGGGATGATCGCGACGGCGATGACCGACAAGCTCAGCGACGAGCAGCGCGCCCGGATCGCCGCGACAATTCCGATGGGCCAATTCGGCACGAGCGAGGATGTCGCGGCCGCCGCAGTCTATCTCGCCAGCGCCGAGGCGGGCTACGTGACCGGCCAGACGCTGCATGTCAATGGTGGCATGGTGATGGTGTGACGCCCGATGAGGTGGGCGACCTGCCCTCGGGGGGAACTTTTACGGCAGCCAGAATCGTGTTATGTGAGCCGGCCTTCAACGGGTCCATGATGGCGAGACGCTAGGCAAAGCCCGCAATAGGGGGTGCCCGGACCGCGCTGAATTGGGCTCAACAGCTGCACGCAATCGAGGAAACGAGCGAATGAGCGATGTCGCCGAGCGGGTCAAGAAGATCGTCGTCGAACACCTCGGGGTCGATGAGACCAAGGTCACCGAGAGTGCCAGCTTTATCGACGATCTGGGGGCCGACAGCCTCGACACGGTCGAGCTGGTGATGGCCTTCGAGGAGGAATTCGGCTGCGAGATCCCCGATGATGCAGCCGAGAAGATCGTGACCGTCAAGGACGCGGTCAGCTTTATCGAGGCGCACAGCTGAGCGCGCCGGCGCACGCCGCGGCGCACCGCCTGTCGGGTTGCGGGCCGCGGCGCCGTCATCAGAGGCCGGCGGCGGGAGCACCCCCAGGATGAGACGGGTCGTCGTCACCGGCATGGGGCTCGTGACGCCGCTCGGTATCGGGCTGGAGCACGTATGGCGCCGCCTGCTGGCCGGTGAATCGGGGATCAGCACGATCCAGTCGTTCGACGTTTCCGACCTGCCCTCGCGCGTCGCCGCCCAGGTGCCGCGCGGCGAGGGCGCCCACGGCCTGTTCAACGCCGATGAGTGGGTGTCGCCGAAGGACCAGCGCCGCATGGACGAATTCATCGTCTTTGCGATGTCGGCGGCCGACCAGGCGGTGGCGGATGCCCGCTGGGTCCCCGGCGATGAAGAGGAGCGCGAGCGCACCGGGGTCATGATCGGCTCCGGCATCGGCGGGCTGCCCAACATCACCGATGGCGCGATCACGCTGCACGAGCGCGGGCCGCGCCGCATCTCGCCGTTCTTCATCCCGGCCAGTCTGATCAACCTCGCCTCCGGTAACGTCTCGATCCGGCACGGCTTCAAGGGACCCAACCATGCGGTCGTGACGGCGTGCTCGACCGGCGCGCATGCGATCGGCGACGCGGCGCGGTTGATCATGCTCGACGATGCCGACGTCATGGTGTGCGGCGGTACCGAGGCCGCGATCTGCCGCCTCGGGCTCGCCGGGTTTGCCGCGGCGCGGGCGTTGTCGACCAATTTCAACGACGATCCGCCGCGCGCCTCGCGCCCCTGGGATCGGGACCGCGACGGCTTTGTGATGGGCGAAGGGGCCGGCATCCTGGTCCTCGAAGAACTCGAACACGCCAGGCGGCGCGACGCCAGGATCTACGCCGAGGTGATCGGCTACGGCATGTCGGGCGACGCCTTTCACCTGACGGCGCCGGCCGAGGACGGCAACGGCGCCTTCCGTGCGATGCGCAACGCGCTAAAAAGCGCCCATCTGACACCCGACAGCATCGACTACATCAACGCGCACGGCACCTCGACCCCGCTCGGCGACGAGATCGAGCTGGGCGCCGTCAAGCGCCTATTCGGCGAGCACGCCTACCGGCTCTCGATGTCGTCGACCAAATCGGCGATCGGCCACCTGCTCGGCGCCGCCGGCAGCGTCGAGGCGATCTTCGCGATCCTGGCGATGCGCGACGGCATCGCGCCGCCGACCCTCAACCTCGACAATCCGTCGCCGTCCTGCGACATCGACCTCGTGCCGAAGCAGGCGCGCGAACGCCCGATCAGGTACGTTCTGTCGAACTCGTTCGGTTTCGGTGGCACCAACGCGTCGTTGATTTTCAGCGGGTTGGGTTCGCAGCGGTGATCCTCCGGGCGGGTGGGCGGCGTGCGGCAGGGGTGCAGCGCGCCCGATGATCCGGCTGTTGCGGCTCTTGGCCTGGGGCTTTGCCACGACGGCGATGGTCGCAGCGGGATTGGCCGGCGCCGGGTACTGGCTCTATCGCGATGTACAGAGTGCCGGACCGCTCGCCGCGGCGCGCACCCTGGTGATCCCGTCCCATACCGGCGTCGCCGGCATCGCCGATCTGTTGGCTCGGCAGGGGGTCGTCCGCCACCCGCTGACCTTCGAGTTGGCGGCACGGCTGTCGGGGCGCGGCGCTTCCCTCAAGGCCGGCGAATACGAGTTTCCGGCGGCGGCCAGCGTGATGCAGGCGCTTGACATTGTCGCCGGCGGCAAGACGGTCGGGCATCGGCTGACGATCCCCGAGGGCCTCACCAGCGCCCAGGTCGTCGCCCTGGTGCGTGCCGCCCCGGCGCTCGACGGCGATACCGGCCCGGTGCCGGCCGATGGTGACCTCCTGCCCGACACCTACATCTACAGTTATGGCGACACCCGCAAGGAGTTGATCGAGCGGATGCGGCGCGGCATGGCGCGTGTCGTCGCCGAGTTGTGGCTGCAGCATCGGCCGGGGCTGCTCCTCGCGACCCCGCAGCAGGCGGTCATTCTCGCCTCGATCGTCGAGAAGGAGACGGCGCGCGAGGAAGAGCGCCCGCATGTCGCCGGGGTGTTCGTCAATCGCCTGCGGCTCGGCATGCCGCTGCAGGCCGACCCGACCGTGCTCTACGCGCTGAACCCGGCCGACCCCAAGCTCGATCGGCCGCTCGACCATGCCGACCTCGCCGTCAAGTCGCCCTACAACACCTATCAGGTGAAGGGATTGCCGCCGGGACCGATCGACAATCCCAGCCGATCCTCGCTGCGCGCCGCGATGCGGCCGGAGCCCACCGACGACCTCTATTTCGTCGCCGACGGCAGCGGTGGCCACGTCTTTGCCAAGACGCTGGCCGAGCAGGACCGCAACATCGCGCAATACCGCCATGGCGCCGCGGCCGGGGCCGATGCCGCCGCGCCGATCGCCGCCCCGCCGATCGCCGCCCCGCCGCGGCCGAAGCGCGCGACGGCAACCCCGCCGCATGCCGCCGCGGCGCACCACCGTCGGGAATCGCGGCAGGCGGCGCGCCTGCGCCGCTGCCGCCGGGAAACCGGCCACCCCTGCCGCCGCTGAGCGCCGCCGGCGGCCGGCATTGTTGGCGCCCGCGGCGCCGGCTATAACCGCGGCGCAGCAACGCGACAGGGGCGGCGGTGGGCGTCACCAGCATGACCGGGTTCGCCCGGGCCGAGGGCGAAGCGGACGGGATTTCCTGGGTCTGGGAATTGAAGAGCGTCAACAGCCGCTCGCTCGATCTGCGGCTGCGTGTGGCGCCCGGCTTTGATGCGCTGGAGCCGCAATTGCGCGCGGCGATAGCGCAGCGCGTGCGGCGCGGCAACATCTCCGCGACGCTGTCGGTCAACCGGCTGACGCCGCCCGCCATCCGCATCAATCGCGCGACGCTGGCGCAGCTCGCCGCGCTGATCGGCGAATTGCAGGGCGAGATCGAGGCTGCGCCGCCCCGGCTCGACGGTCTGCTCGGGCTGCGCGGCGTCATCGAGACGGTCGAGGACGAACCCGACAGCGTCGTCGAGGCGCGCCGCGCCGCCGTGCTCGACGGCTGGGCATTGGCGCTCGACCGCCTGGCGGCGGCGCGCGGCGAGGAAGGCGCGCGGCTGGCGGCGATCCTTGCAGAACAGCGCTGCGAGCTGGCCGCGCTGGTCGAGGCGGCGGCCGGTTGTGCGGCAGCGCAGCCGCAGGCGATCCGGGCCCGGCTCGAAACCCTCTTGGCGGAATTGTCCGGCCTCGCCCCGACGGTGCCGCAGGAGCGAGTCGCGCAGGAACTGACGATGCTCGTCACCCGCGCCGATATCCGCGAGGAACTGGACCGGCTGCGCGGCCATATCGCCCAGGCGGGCGAACTCTTGGAGCGTGGTGAGCCGGTCGGGCGGCAGCTTGATTTCCTGTGCCAGGAGCTGAACCGCGAAGCCAACACGCTGTGCTCAAAATCGGCGGCGCTGGAATTGACCCGCATCGGCCTCGCGCTGAAGGCGGCGATCGAGCAGTTCCGCGAGCAGGTGCAGAACCTCGAATGAGCGCCGCACCCGCCCCGCCAGCGACGATCCACCGGCGCGGCTTGCTGCTGGTGCTGTCCTCGCCCTCGGGCGCCGGCAAGACGACGATCACCCGACGGCTGCTCGAACGCGATCCGGCGCTGACGCTCTCCGTCTCGGTCACGACGCGGCCGCCGCGTCCCAGCGAGGTTGACGGCCGCGATTACCGGTTCATTGACCAGGCGCGCTTTGACGCGATGGTGGCGGGGGGCGACCTCCTCGAACACGCGAACGTCTTCGGGCACTGCTACGGCACGCCGCGCCAGCCGATCGAGGCGGCGCTGGCGGGCGGGCATGACATCGTCACCGATATCGACTGGCAGGGCACCCAGCAACTCACCGAGAGCGTGCGCGACGACATCGTCACGGTGTTCGTGCTGCCGCCGAGCCTGGCGGCGCTCGAAGCGCGGCTGCGCCGGCGCGCCCAGGACAGCGCCGCCGTCGTTGCCGATCGCATGGCAAAATCGGCCGAGGAAATGAGCCACTGGTCGGAATACGAATACGTCATCGTCAATCGCGAGGTCGATGACAGCGTCGGAGAGGTCGCCGCCATCATCACCGCCGAACGCCTCAAGCGCACCCGCCAGCTCGGCCTCGCCGATTTCGTCAACCGCCTGCGCGCGGGGTGAATTCCGAAAAGACGAGCATCGACACGCGCCGCATCGGTCGCGGCCTATGCCCCTTGTGAGGTTGGGAGGCGCAATTAAGTGTGTAGCAAGTTGAAACACGTTGTCGGGAATCGTGACAGGACTTGGGTTACGCGCAAGGGCTAGCATCGGTACGTTCCGATGTCGGTCGGCGTCTGGCGGTTAACGTCGGGCTCGAACTGGAACCGCACCAAGCCCCTGATGGTTTGTGGGAGCACAGTATGATGTTAGAAGCACGCACCGCCCCAGAGCTCCCTATGCGCATGGCCGCGCCCGCATCGTCCAAGGATATTCCTGCGATGAAAATTGATCGGGCAGGGCATACCTGGGCAGAAAATCGAAAAAAAATTGAACAGGCAGCGCGTGTCGCGACTGAGGCGGTTAAAGCTGGAAAATCGCGACCGCCGCCAGTTAAAAGACCGTGACTCCGCTCTCGTCTTCGGACGAGGTCTTCCACTTTTCCCGCGATCGAAGGGGTGTCGACACCGACGGTGACACAGACGCAATCGCGTTATTCGCATATGCGCTGGTTGAGCAAGATCGCATCGACTGGTGCGATCACTACCGGATCAACCACGACGGCTTGGCCCCCACGTCTGACCAGACCGCAGAGTGGTATAGAGGAAAGCCGGAGAGCTATTTCATCGATAGAGAACGGACCGCAGAAAACTGGTATGCACAGTTCGCACGCTGGTATCTTCGGGAAGAAATGGATGATGAAAAGCAAGCAGCTATCAATGCAGCAATCGGCAACGTCGGGCGATTTTGGCCGAATTTTTGGAGCGGCAATCTCGTTGGGATAACTAGCAACCTTATTTTTGCGGTTCTTGTGGTATTACTTGTTGCTGTAATTACGACTGACTTTTCTCTTATTGACTGGGCAAAGCGTCTTTTCCACCAATAGCCTGTGACGGCAGTTAGAGTCGATCAGCTGCATGATCAAGGACCCTCCTGGCGCGCGGCGCTAGCCACTGGCGGTTGGACCAGCGCCCGCGCGAGGGCGCAAAATTGCGCGACTGAGAGTTCTTCGGCCCGCGCGGTCGGGGGGATGCCGGCGGCGGCGAGGAGCGGCTCGGGCGGGACGCCGAGGGTTTTGAGGCTGGCGCGCAGCATCTTGCGGCGCTGGCCGAAGGCGGCGGCGGTCAGGCGTTCGAGGGCCGGCTTGGCGGCCGGCGCCAGCGGTTGGGCGCGCGGCACCAGCAACACCACGCTGGAGGTCACCTTGGGCGGCGGCACGAAGGCGCGCGGCGGCAGGTCGAACAGGATCTTCGCCTCGCACAGCCATTGCACGATGACCGACAGGCGGCCATAGGCCGGGGTGCGCGGCGCCGCGACGAGGCGCAGCGCGACCTCGCGCTGGAACATCAGGACGAGGCTCTCGTAGTCGGCGATACGGTCGAGCCAGCGCAGCAGGAGCGCGGTGGCGATGTTGTAGGGCAGGTTGGCGACGATCTTGCGCGGGCGCTCGCACAATTCGGCCGGATCGAGCGCCAGCGCGTCGCCCGCCACCACGTCGAGCCGCCCGGGATGGCAGGCCACGATCTCGGCGAGCGCGGCGAGGCAGCGCGGGTCGCGCTCGATCGCGACGACCCGGCGCGCCCCCTCGGCGAGCAGCGCGCGGGTCAGCCCGCCGGGGCCGGGGCCGATCTCGATGACGTTGGCGCGGCCGAGCGGGCCGGCGGCGCGGGCGATGCGCCGGGTCAGGTTGAGATCGAGGATGAAATGCTGCCCGAGGCGCTTCCTCGCGGCGATGCCGTGTCGGGCGATGACCTCGCGCAGCGGCGGCAACTCGCCGAGATCGGCGGCGGTCACCGCGGGGCGAGATCAGCCGCCGCGCCGCGCCGCCATTGCGGCGGCCAGGCGAAGCGCGGCGATCAGGCTGTCGGGCCGGGCGATGCCGCGGCCGGCGATGTCGAAGGCGGTGCCGTGATCGGGCGAGGTGCGGATGAACGGCAGGCCGAGCGTGACGTTGACCGTGCCGTCGAAATCGATCGCCTTGACCGGGATTAGCGCCTGGTCGTGATACATGCACAACGCCGCGTCGTAGCCGCGCCGCGCCGCGGCGTGGAACATCGTGTCGGCGGCACGCGGGCCGCGCGCATCGATGCCGGCGGCGCGCAACTCGGCGACCGCCGGCGCGATGATGTCGCGGTCCTCATGTCCGAGCGCGCCGCCCTCGCCGGCATGCGGATTGAGCCCGGCGACGGCGATGACCGGCCGGGCGATGCCGAAATCACGCAGCAATGCCGCATGCGTCAGCCGCCCGGCATGCACGATCGCCGCCCCCGACAATTGCTCGACCGCCTGGCGCAACGCCAGATGGATCGTGACCGGCACGACGCGCAATTGGGGGCAGGCGAGCATCATCACCGGCGCGGTTGCCAGTCCCGCCAGTTCGCCGAGATATTCGGTGTGCCCGGGATGCCGGAAACCGGCGCGGTAGAGCGCCTCCTTGTTGATCGGATTGGTCACCACCGCGGCGGCGCGGCCAGCCCGCACATCGGCCACCGCGGCATCGATCGCGCCGATCACCAGCGGCGCATCGGCGGGGTCGGGGCAGCCGGGCGTCGCGCGCGGCGTGTCGCCGATCGGCAGCACCGGCAATGCCTCGGCGAACACCGCCGGGGCCTGCTGCGGCGCGTCGAGCAGGCGCAGCGGCACATCCCAGCAAAGCCGCCGCGCCAGGGCGGCGAGGCGACCGGGATCGTCGATCAGGTAAAAGGGCGGCACGCCTGCCGCGCGCTGCAGCCACGCTGCAAGCGCAATCTCGCCGCCGATCCCGGCCGGCTCGCCCATCGTCAGGGCGAGCGGAAGCGTCATGCCGTCACACCCTCACATCGACATAGGCGTTGCGCCGCAGATCGTGCAGGTAGCGCCGCGCCACCACGTCGAGGCGCTGGCGCAGCAGTGTTTCGGTAACTTCGGCGCGGGTCACCGCGGTGCTGCCGGTGCTTTTCCCGCACACCATGATCACGCCGACGCCGTTTTTTTGGACGATCGGCTCCGACACCTGCCCGACCGCCAGCTTGTTCACCAGCGCGCGCATTTGCGGCGAGATGTTGCCGGCCCGCAATTTTCCTTCGCTCGACAATCGCGGCGCCTTCTCCTTGCCGAGCCTGAGCAGGCTCGGGCAATCCTTGGCGGCGGTGCGAATGCGCTCGGCCTCGGTGATCGCGGCCCGACGAGCCGCTTCGCTCGACGGCGCCGGCAGCGGAAACACCACCTGGACGATATCGTAGACGGCGTCGTCTTCGCTGCCGGTGGAGCCGTTGCGCCGGTCGAGCACGAGCAGCAGGTAATATCCCCCGCCGGAGCGAATGGGCGGCGACAACTCGCCCGGCTTCAGCTGCGAAGCTACCTTGCTGAGGGCCGGCGGCAGCTGGTCGGGGCGCAACCACCCCATATCGCCGCCCACCGCCGCCGTCGCCGATTGCGAGTATTGCTGGGCGATCGCCGAGAACCGCGCCCCCTGGCGCATCTGCTGAGTCAGGCGCTCGGCCAGGCTGCGCACCTGGGCATCCTGGCTCGGCTTGTCGACTGCGAGAAAGATCTCGGCAACCCGGCTTTCCGGTTCCTTGGCATTCTCCTTGGCGCGCTTCAGCGCTTCGTCGATTTCTTGGTCCGAGATGTCGATGGTCTGTGCCGCCATCTGTCGTACCAGCTTGGCCCACACGATCGAGGCGGTCAGCTGATCGACCAGCACGCCGCGGTCGATACCCCGCGCCTTCAGAAATTCGTTGAGCTGCCCGGGTTTCATATTGTTCTGCTTTTCGATCGAGGCCAAGGCGTTGCGGATCTCCTTGTCCGAGGCGGTAACGCCTTGGCGCTTGGCTTCCTGCAGCTCCAGCTTCTCGTCGATCAGCCCGCGCAGCACCTCGGGAGCGAGGCGCTTGCGCGCTTCCGGCGTGTCGGGGACGTTGGTCGAGATCATCACCAGACGAATCCGCGACACGAGGTCGAAAACCGAGATGACCTGGTCATTGACCACCGCCGCGATGCGCATCTCGGGCAGAGCCGCAGGCGGCTGCACCGGCGCCGCCGAGTGCGGCAGCCGCGCGGCAGCCGCGCGTTCGCCCAGCGGCGCGGCTTGAGCGGCGCCGGCAAACGCACCGAGCGCGAGAACCAGCAAGCATAACCGCGGCAAGCATAACCAACGAAACAGCGGCATTTTCCCCCAACCCTGTTGCCTCGACCGACCGCTCTAGCCTACACGCTCGCCGGAGCGATGTCGCCGCCGGACGCCGCGCGCCCTTTACAGGGAACTCGGCGCCGCGAGCGAGCCGCCGATCTCGCCAAGGTTCTTGAACACGATGCTGAACATTACCGAGACGCCCGGGGTGACATCGCCGTTGCGGATCCCCGACTGGGTGATCGAGCTGATGAACCCCATGCACTCATCCTGGTAGATCGCCGCCACGGTCGCGTAGAGGCTGGCGCTGTTCGATTGCGGTTCGGCGATGCCGTTGACCAGATTCTGCGAATTCGTCAGGTTGATGGTCTCGCTGCCGCTCAGCGACCAGTAGCGGGTAAGCTTGGTGGTCAGGTTCACCGAGAGCTGCTCGCGCTTGCCGTACAAGACCGTCTGGCCGGTTGCCGGGTTGGTGACAACGTCGTTCTGCTGCTGCGCCGGCACCAGCAGGTAGTTGAGGCCGACCCGCAGATTTTGCGGGCCGACGGCGAGGCCTACCTCCTGGGTCCGATTGCTTAGCGTAGCCTTGTCAAAGCGAAAGCGGTAGATCAGGTCGAGATAGGAGCTGGGCGACAAGACGACGCGCCCGACGATGTCGGACAGGCGCTGGGCGGCGCCGGAGGCCGGCGGCAGGAAGACATTGGGTTGGGCGCGATAGCTCTGCCCGATCAGAAAGCGGTAGTTGCCGCCGTTTTTCTGGTAGAGGCCGAGCTTCATCCCGTAATCGACGCGCTGTCCGGTATCGAGCACGTCGTAGCCTGCCAGCCGGTCCGGCCGGAACAGGTCGGAGTCGCGGAACTCGTAGCCGAGACTATCCTCGTCCGGGATGCGGCGGCTGTTGCCGCTGGACGGCCCGGCATAGATCCCGGCAATCGGCTCGACGATCGCCGTCAGGTCGGCGCCACGGTGGACCAGCGGATAGTTCCAGGTAAGCCCCAGCTGCGGAAAGGCCCGCCCGGTGACGTAATTGCCGCTGATCGGCTGCAGCGCCGGCGCGCCGTTCACCGGGAAGAACACGCTCGGCAGATCCGGGTTCGATAACGGGCTCAGCCCGGCGACCGAATAGCCGTCGCCGCGCACGCTGGCCGAAAATTTGTAATGCCCGCCGATGCCGTCGAGGAATGTCCGGTCCCATTCGCCGCCAAGCGACAGCCGGCGGGTCTGGGTCCCGACCTCGCGGACGATGTCGAGCAGATTGGCGTTGACCAGCAATTCGCCGCCGAGGCCGTCGGGGTGCGTCCGCCAGGTGCGATTGACGACCGGCAGCACGATCGGCTGGGTCGAGTCGCCGAGCCCCGGCAGCAGGGGCTGGAACAAATAGGCATTGACGTCGGTCGAGACGTTCGGCGCAAACCCCTCCAGATAGGCGCGAGTGATCATCGCGTTGAGCAGCGGGGTCTTGAAGCCGAAGCGCTGCAGGTAGGTCTGATCGGCGACGCGCTGCACCTGGAAGCCGGTCCGGTAGGTGTCGTCGAGATCCCAGACGCCGGAGGCGTCGATGTGGCCGCGCAGTTTATCGCCGGTATTCGTGACGCCGCCCGAGCCGACATTGCTGTAATTCACGCTGCCGAGTGCGTCGAGCATGCCGTCGCCGAAGCGTTGCCGGTATTCCCCGGCGAGCAACCCGCCGGCTTTGGTGGTGATGCGGGGCGCCAGGGTCAGGTCCTTGTCCGGCCCGAGGACCAGGAAATACGGAATGCCGAAGTGGAAACCGACCGTGTTCGAGCTGCCGAAGTTCGGCATCAGAAACCCGCTCGCCCGTTTGACCGACGGCTCCGGCTGCGAGATGTAGGGCGTATAGAAGATCGGCCAACCGTCGACATCGAGCTGCGCATCGTGGAATTCGATCACCTTGCGCTGCCTGTCGTCGCTGATCTTGCGGGCCTTCAACTCCCACGCCGGGGGCGCCCTGGGATCGCGTTTGCACAGGTCGCACGGCGAATAGACGGCGCGCGCCAGTTCGAAGCGGTTGCCGTTGACGCGCCGCCCGGTATTGGCGGCCAGGCGCGATCGGTCGGCAAGCAGCTCCCGCGCATTCTGCACGAAGGCGTTGTTCATCTGGTCGCGCAGTTCCATGAAGTCGCCGAACACGACATCGCCGTTTGGCGTCAGCAGGCTGACATGGCCGGACGCGCTGATCGTGTCGGTGCGCTGGTTGTAGCTGACCGTGTCGGCCAGCAGCACCTCGCCGCCCTGCGAAATCTCGACATGGCCCCTGGCGATGGTGAGGGCCAGCTGATCGTCGTATTGGACTTCGTCGGCCTGGAAGACGATCGGCGCGTGCCGGCTGTCGGCTTGTTGTCCGCCGGTCGCGGATTTCCCCAGGCCCGGCGGGGCGGCCAGCAGCAGCGCCAACGCCACGCCGGCCAGGGCCAGCGCCGCGTCGCGGTAAAACCGCCGTTTTCCGGGTTGGGGAGTGCCTGTCATCCGCCGTGTGCAAGCCGGAAGGGAAAAAGCCGTCGGTGGTATCGCGATAACGATCCTTGCGAGTGGGCGCAACGGAAAGCGACGGGTCAGCCGTCTTCGAGGTGGAGCAGCATCGAGGTGCCAAAGATCATGCAAACCCCGGCCGGGGTCCAGGCGGCCAGCAGCACCGGGATCTTGGCCGCCAAGCCGAGGGCAAACACGATATCCGAGAAGAAGTACAGCAGGAACCCGGCAGCGACGCCGCTGACCAGCAACGTCATCGCGCCGCCGCGCCGCTGCATCCGCAAACTGAAGGTCGCCGCGACCAGGACCATCGCGCAGAACAGGAACGGGCGCGCCAGCAGGATGTTGAAATGCAGCCGGTGGCGCTGCGCCGAGAAGCCCGATCGTTCGAGCAGCGTGATGAAGCCGGGCAGCTCCCAGAACGACATCGTATCCGGCGAGGCGAGGCTTTCCTCGATCTTGCCGCTGGTAAAGCTGGTCGGCACCCGCAGCTCGCCGAACGGCACCGGCGGCAGGCCGACGCGAAAGCGCTGACCGTCCTTGATCACCCAAAATCCGCCGTCGAGCCGGGCCGTATGCGCTTCGATGCGCGAGAGGAACGCGAAACGCCGGCTCATGAAATAGACGCTGACATTCTCCAGCGACAGTTGCGGCGAGGTCAGTCGGTCGCCGTGAATGATGATCTCTGCGCCGTCTGCGTCGCTTTGGCGCAGCCACAAGCCGGCGTCGGACAGGCTCAGCGGGTCGCTTGTTCGACGCAGGATGCGATTGTCCAGCCTTTCATAGCTGGCTTGCATGACCGAGGCGATCGGGTTGAACAGCGTAACCGCGACGACCCCGATCAGCAGGGCCACGAGCAGCACCGGCGTCAGGAATCCCCAGACCGACACGCCCGCGGCGCGCGCGACGACAAGTTCGTTGCTGCGCGTCAGCCGCCAGAACGCGAGCATCGTGCCGAACAGAATCGCGAACGGCATCACGTCCTGCGCCGTCTGCGGCAGCTGCAACCCCGCCATCTCCAGCAGCAGGCCCCAGGTGGCCTGCGGTCGCGTGACGGCGCGCCGCATCAGCTCGATATAGTCGAGCAGGAAGGTCACGGTGACCATCGTGCCGAACACGCCACAGAACCACATGAAGAACTGGCGGGCGATGTAGGCGGAAAGGGTCCTTGCCAAGCGCACCGCAAACCGCCTCCCGATCGCGGCCGGTTATCGCACGGCCGGCGCAAGCCGCCGGAAACCGAGTTTGACCCCGCCGAACCGCAGGATTCCAAACCCGAGCGCCAACGGCAAGAGATTGATCAGATACATCAGGGGGATCATACCGGCGTCGCGGGTCGCCAGGTCGCGGGCGCCGAGATCGAGCGCCTGGAACAGAAAGGCGAGCGCGATCGCCAGCAGCACCCGACGCAGCTGACCGCGACGGTTGAGCTCGCCCGGCAGCAGGCAGGCAAGTGGGATCACCACAAAGCTGAAAACCGAAAGCGGCACGATCAGACGCTCGTTGCCCTCGACGAGAAACATCCGGCGGGTCCCGGGATCCATCCCCGCAGGCGTCCAGAACAGATCGCCGAGATAAAGCTCCTGCGGTTCGGGGAACCGGACCCCGGCCGTGTTGCGCAGCATGTTGAGATCGAGCGTATAGCGGTCGAAGGTCAGCACCGACAGCTTGCCGGTCGCGCGGTTGAAGCGCTGGCGACTGCCGTTCAGCATGATGATGCGCGACCCCTGCGCGGTGTCGGCGAAGGCGCCCCGCTCGGCCAGGATGGTGACCGGCTGCTGCGGGTCGCGGTCGTCATTGATCAACAGGCCGGTGACGTCGCCGCGCTCGTCGCGCCCGGCAACGTAGATCGTCAGCTTGTCGATGATCGTCGTAAACGTGCCCGCCTGGACCAGGGCCGAGACGAAACGGTTGCGGATCTCGAATTGCAGATCCTTGAACTCGCGGTTGGAAGCGGGCAGGAAATAGGCCGACAGGCTCAGCAGCAGCGCGCAGGCGATGCCGGCCAGGATGAAGACCGGACGCGCCAGCGCGAACGGGCTGATCCCGGCGGCGCGCATCGCCACCAGTTCGCTCTCCGCGGTCAGCCGGTTGAAGACGAACAGCACCGCGATAAAGGCGCCGACCGGCAGGACGATGTCGAGAAAGCGCGGCAGGATCAACAGCGCCAGATAGAGAAACAATGCCACCGACAGCCCGCGGTTGACGATCAAATCAACCAGACGCAGCGACTGGGCGAGCCACACCGCAGCGCTGAGCGCGGCGGTGACGAAGATCATCATGCCGAAGCATTGCCGCAGGATATAGCGGTCGAGGCTCGTCATCGGCGGCGGATCATAGGGAGGCGAGGGGGGCAGCGCCACCGGTTTCAGGGGCCGGGCGCGGCTGCCCCACGGTTGCCGCGAAGCGGCGCGCCCGGAGCGGGCTAGCAGATTTCGGTCAAATTGATCTCCGCCTCCTTCGTCATCCCCGGGCTTGTCCCGGGGATCCACGTGGATGGCCGGGACAAGCCCGGCCATGACGGAAAAGGGGACGATTCAACAGGAGCGGAACTGGCTCTAAGCGGGGCATTGACAGGCGGCGGTGCTGCGTCTATCGCGCCGTAGCGCGAAGATCGCTCGCTCGAGGTTGCCGCATGAAGATCAGCTTTAGCGAATTTGCCGTGCCGTCGTCAGGCGCCGTCGTCGTCGGCGCCTGGGAGGGAGGCGGCCTGACCGCGCCGGCGCGGCAGCTCGACGAGGCGACCGGCGGTGCGGTCGGCCGCGCGGTCGGTGCGGCGCCGCGCTTTCACGGCAAGAAGAACGAGCTGCTGGCGATCATCGGGCCGGCCAATCTGGCGCTGAGCCGCATCGTCGTCGCCGGCCTCGGCAAGCCCGCGGCGGTCGACGCACGGCTGCTTGAGGATCTCGCCGGCATTCTCGTCGCGCATCTCGACGGCGCCGGCGAGCGCGCAGCCAGCTTCGCGATCGATGCGGGCGAGGCAGCGGCGATCAAGCCGGCCGTGGTCGCGGCCCATCTCGCCTTCGGCGCCGCGCTGCGCTCCTACCGCTTCGACCGGTACCGCACGACGCAGAAGCCGGAGCAGAAGCCCGCGCTGGCCACCCTCACGGTCATGACCGCTGCGCCGGGCGCCGCGAAAAACGCCTACGCGGCGCTCGGCGCGGCTGCCGAGGCGGTGGCGTTCACCCGCGATCTGGTCTCCGAGCCGGCCAACATCCTCTACCCCGAAACCCTGGCGCAGCAGGCCGCCACGCTCGCCGAACTCGGGCTGGCGGTCGAAATCCTCGACGAGCACCGGATGCGCGAACTCGGCATGGGCGCGCTTCTCGGGGTCGGCCAGGGCAGCGTCCGGCCGCCGCGCGTCGTCGTCATGGAGCACCGTGGCGGGCCGCCCGGCAGCCCGCCCGTCGCCTTCATCGGCAAGGGCGTCACCTTCGACACCGGCGGCATCTCGATCAAGCCGGCCGCCGGCATGGGCGAGATGAAATGGGACATGGCCGGGGCCGGTGTCGTGATCGGGCTGATGCGCCTGCTGGCGGCGCGCCACGCCAAGGTCAACGCGGTCGGCATCGCCGGCCTGGCCGAGAACATGCCGGGCAGCAACGCGCAGCGCCCGGGCGACATCGTGCGCTCGATGTCGGGCCAGACGATCGAAGTGCTGAACACCGACGCCGAGGGACGGCTGCTGCTCGCCGACGTCTTGTGGTACTGCCAGGATCGCTTCAAGCCCAAGCTGATGGTCGACCTGGCGACGCTGACCGGCGCCGTCGTCGTCGCGCTCGGCCACGAGCATGCCGCGGTGTTCGCCAACAACGATCAGCTGGCCGAGCGGCTCGTCGCCGCCGGCGCCGCGGTCGGCGAGAAATTGTGGCGGCTGCCGCTCGCCGAAAGCTACGACCGCGCGATCGACAGCGCGGCCGCCGACGTCAAGAACATCGCCGACGACCGCGCCGCCGGCAGCATCATCGGGGCGCAGTTCCTGCAGCGCTTTGTCAACAAGGTGCCGTGGGCGCATCTCGACATCGCCGGCGTCGCCTGGTCGAAAAAGGACGCGCCGACCGTGCCGAAGGGCGCCACCGCCTTCGGCGTCCGCCTGCTCGACCGCTTCGTCAAGGACCATTACGAAGCGGACTGACCGATCGGGCGCGGCGCCGGTGGCCGAGATCGGCTTTTATCACCTGCTGGCGACGCCCTTGGAGCGCGCCTTGCCGCGCCTTCTCGAGCGGGCCCGCGCCGGCGGCTACCGCATCGTCGTGCGCGCCGCCTCAGCCGAACGCGTCGATCATCTCAATTCCCTCTTGTGGACCTATGACGAGGCGAGCTTTCTGCCGCATGGCGCGGCGCGCGACGGCAATGCCGCGCAGCAGCCGATCTGGCTGACCGACCGGGCGGAGAACCCGAACGCGGCGGCGATGCTGGTCTTGGTCGACGGGGTCGAGGCCGACGATTTGCCGGAATTCGCGCGCTGCGCCGATCTGTTCGACGGCAGCGACGAGGCAGCGGTCGCCGCGGCGCGCGCGCGCTGGCGCCGCGCCAAGGAAGCCGGCCACACGCTCACTTACTGGCAGCAGACCGACAAGGGCTGGGAAAAAAAGGGCTGATCGAGCGGCGCCATCCCGACTGCCGCTTTCCCGGCGCAAGCCGGGACCCACCCATCCGGATTTCGATCGGGTGACGAATGGGTCCCGGCCTTCGCCGGGAAGGCGGAATTATAGGATGCCGGTCAGACGACGCCGTCGTCCTTCAGGCGTTTGACCTCGGCGGGATCGAGGCCGCACAGCGCGCCGAGCAGTTCCGCGGTATGCTCGCCGAGCAACGGCGGCCGGGTCAGGCTGGCCGGCGAATCCGACAGTTTGACCGGGCAGCCGACCGTCTGATAGGGGCCGCGCGTCGGGTAGTCGATCTCGACGATCATCTCGCGCGCCTTCAGATGCGGGTCGGCGAGCACCTCGCCGGTGTCCTGCACCGCGCCGCACGGCACCCCGGCGTCGCCCAACACGCGCATGACCGCGTGCTTGTTCCGTGCGCCGGTCCACTCCTCGATGATTGCGTTGAGCGCGGCGCGGTTCTCCCAGCGCGCCTCCGAGGTGGCAAAGCGCCGGTCGTCGGCCAGCTCCGGCCGGCCCATTGCGCCCGTCATCGCCCGCCACTGCGGCGGCTCCCAGGCGTTGATGAAGACGTAATCGTTGGGGCCGCCGCCGGCGCACGGGT
>DATLRS010000043.1:0-12985 GCA_035534535.1 Allostellaceae bacterium
CCAGGTTGAAGGCGGTCATCGTCTCCAGCATCGGCACGTGCACGTCCTGGCCCCTTCCGGTCCGCTCGCGGGCGAACAGCGCCATGCCGACGGCCGAGGCCAGCGCCTGGCCGCAGATCTTGTCGCAGACCGCCATCGGCAGGTAGCGCGGCGCGCCGTCGCCATCTGGTCCATCTGCGGCGGCGTTGATCGCGGCAAGCCCGCTCTCGCCCTGGATCACATCGTCAAACGCGGCGCGGTCGCGATGGCGGCCGTCGGGACGATAGCCGCTGGCCCAGGCATAGACGATGCGCGGGTTTATCGCGGCGATCGCCCCATAGTCGATGGCCAGCCGCCGCGCCGCCTGCGGCCGCATGTTATGGATGAAGACATCGGCGGTGGCGGCGAGGCGCGCTAACGCGGCCTGCGCCTTGGGCCGCTTCAGGTCGAGGACGAGGCTCTTTTTGTTGCGGTTGATATTGAGGAAATAGGCGCCCATGCCGGGATGGCGGGCCGGCCCGAGGCCGCGCACCGGATCGCCCTGCGGCGTCTCGACCTTGATCACCTCGGCTCCCATGTCGCCGAGGATCTGGGTCGCTACCGGCCCCAGGACGACGCTCGTCAGATCGACGACGCGGATCCCCGCAAGCGGTCCGGACATCAGGGTCTCCCGGTGTTGTGGCGGCAAGCGGGCATTGTGAGGCAAGCCTGTGTCGTGAGGCACGATTGTGGCCGCCATCCGGCTTGGCGAACAGCTGTCATTCCGGGGCCGCGCGCAGCGAGGAACCCGGCATCCATGAACACCGGCGGTGCCGATCACGGACTGGCGTTGGCGGTCCCTGTTCTTGGATTCCGGGTTCGCGGCGGCGCCGCACCCCGGAATGACAAACCAGGGCGGTTGCCGCCGCGCGGTGCAGCGCTTAGGTTTTGCGGTGAGGTGATGGCGGAGGTGTCAGATGGGCGACAGGGTTCAGATCCGCGAAGTCGGCATGCGCGACGGGCTGCAGAGCATCGCCGAGATCATGCCCACCGAGGTAAAGCTCGCCTGGCTCGACGCCGAATACGCCGCCGGGGTGCGCGAGATCGAGGTCAGTTCGTTCGTGCCGCCGAAACTGCTGCCGCAACTTGCCGACGCGGAGGCGGTGGTGCGTCATGCGCTGACCCTGCCGGGGCTCGTCGTCTCGGCGCTGATTCCCAATTCGCGCGGCGCCGAGCGCGGTCTGGCGCTGGGTGTGCACGAGTTGAATTTCGTGCTATCGGTCAGCGAAGGGCACAATTTGTCCAACGTGCGGCGCAGCACCGGCGAGTCGATCGAGGATTTCCGCCGCGTCGTCGCGCTGTGCCGCGAGCGGGGCGGTGCGAGCCGGCCGCGGATCAATTGCGGGCTGGCCACCGCCTTCGGCTGCACGATCGAGGGCGATGTCGATGAAGACCGGGTGCGCCGCATCGCCAACGAGGTCGCCGAGGCCGGCGCCGACGGCATCATCCTCGCCGACACGGTCGGCTACGGCCAGCCGGCGGCGATCGGGCGGGCGTTCCGCAAGGTGATGGCCGACGTCGCACCGTTGCCGGTCGCCGCGCATTTCCACGACACGCGCGGGCTCGGCCTTGCCAATGTGCTGGCCGCCTTCGAGGCCGGCTGCCGTGCCTTCGACGCCTCGCTGGGCGGGCTCGGCGGCTGCCCCTACGCGCCCGGCGCCACCGGCAACATCGTGCTCGAAGACACCGTCTTCCTGTTCGAGGCGATGGGCTGCGACACCGGCATCGACATCGAAAAGCTCGGCCCTGCGCGCGACATCCTCCACCGCACACTACCCGCTGTAACGCTCTACGGCGCGATCGCGAAAGCCGGCCTGCCGCGCAACTTCCATCCGGTGGCGCACGCGGCGTAAGTTGGAGCCGGCCTCAGCCGGCTTTCTTTTCGTGTTCCATCGCGGCGCGCAGGATCGCATTGATGCGTGTCTGATAGCGCGGATAGCGCCGGAAATGCTCGAGCACGTCGCGGTCGAGGCGAATGCTGATCTGCTCCTTCGGCCGCGGCATCACCAGCGTCGCCGTGGCGAACCACTCGGCATCGACGATCGGCGGCGCATCGGGGTCGTCGCGCACCGAAGCCTCGATTTCCTCGTCGGTCAGCGCGTCGACCCGCGCCCAGTCAGTCCGGGGGCGATCTGCCGAGCTTGGGTATTTCTGTTTCGAAGAGTCTTTTTTCACGGACATTGGCCCTTCTGGCCGAAATTATCCGGCGAGCTTCTCCTCGCCATGTAAAGATAACGGTAAGAATGCGGTTCTCGACCACACCGAAAGCTTGGAATCGAGTTTCTCCGTATTGGCGATTATCTATTCGCTCAAAAACGGACCCATCCCAGATCAGCTTTGCGGTGGCGAAATCGATTCCGTGTTTGTGTATGTTGCGAGACTCCTTTTCCGGGTCCCACTCAAACTCCGCCATCTGGCCCTCCTAAACGCGAAAGCTTCGAGTTTGTCGGTCATGATCCTTCCTCCTGACTTAAATCGCGTCCGGTTTGCCCAGAGCGATGTGTATATACAATAAGACTATGCAAGTCGGATGTCAAGCCGACACGCAAAGGTTCGTGGCGAACGCTGCTCCGACGCGTTAGCGTTTGAGCGTCGCGTTCATTCCATCCTGTTGGGGTTTGCTGGTGCATCAGAGCGTTGACGACCTTATCGACCGCGGCCTGGTCGCGCCCGAGCGGGCGGAGGAATTGCGGCTGGTGGCCGAGCGGTTCGCGGTTGCGGTCACCGACGAGATGATGGCGCTGATCGACCCCGCAGATCCGGCCGATCCGATCGCCGCGCAATTCGTGCCGAGTGCCGCCGAACTCGACGCCGCGGCGGGCGACCAGCCCGACCCGATCGGCGACGCGCGCTGGTCGCCCTTGCCCGGCCTCGTCCATCGCTACCCCGACAGGGTGCTCTTGAAGCCGATCCTCACTTGTCCGGTCTATTGCCGCTTCTGCTTCCGGCGCGAGCAGGTCGGCAAGGGCGACGGGATGCTGGCGCCGGCGGCGCTGGAGCGCGCCTTCGGCTATATCGAGGAGCATCCCGACATCTGGGAGGTGATCGTCACCGGCGGCGACCCGCTGCTGTTGTCGCCGCGCCGCATCGCGGCGATCGTGCGCCGGCTGGAAGCCATCCCGCATGTTGCGGTCATTCGCTTTCACAGCCGCGTGCCGGTCGCCGATCCGCGCCGCGTCGGCGCCTCCCTGGTGGCGGCGCTCGCTGCCGACAAGGCGGTCTATGTCGTGATCCACGCCAACCATCCGCGCGAATTGACCCCGGCGATGCGCGCGGCGGTTGGCCGCCTGGTGCGCGCCGGCATCCCGGTCCTGTCGCAGAGCGTGCTGCTGCGCGGCGTCAACGACCACGCCACGGTGCTCGAAGCGCTGTTGCGCGGCCTCGTCGCAATGCGGGTCAAGCCCTATTACCTGCACCATCCCGATCTGGCGCCAGGCACCGGCCATTTCCGGCTCGGCATCGAGGAGGGGCAGCGTCTCGTCGGCACGCTGCGCGGCGCCGTGTCCGGGCTGTGCCAGCCGACCTACGTGCTCGACATCCCCGGCGGATACGGCAAGGTGCCGCTGGCCGCGAGCGCCGCCAGGCCGGGTGCGCGGCCGGGAAGCTGGGTCGTCGAGGACCCCGCGGGGCGCCAGCATTGCTATCCGCCGCTGGCCAGCGACGCCGCCGAGATCTGAGTCCGGCGCCGATGGCGATGGCGATGGCGATGGCGAAGAAGCCCGCGATGATCGTCGTCGGCGGCGACGCGCTGGCGCTCAGCGCCGCCCACGACATCGCGCTGCGGCAGGACCATCGCATCGTCGTGCTGTGGCCCGGCGATGCCGAATTCGCCGCCGCGGTCGAGGCCAGCGGCGCGCTCTTCGTCGCTGCCCGGCCGGACGGACGCGAGGGGCTGCGCGCCGCGGGGGTTGAGGATGCCGTCTCGATCCTGGCGCTGGCGAGCGACGAACAGCTCAATCTGCAGGTCGCCTTGCGGGCACGCGACGCCAATCCGCGCATCCGCATCGTGCTGCGCCAGTTCAGCCGCACGCTTGCCGCCAAGATCGAGCAGAACCTGTCGAACTGCTCGGTCCTGTCCCTCGCGTGGCATTCGGCGGCGACCTATGCGGCGGCCGCGCTCGACCCGTCCTGCTTCCGGGGGCTGCAGTTTCCCGATCGCGGCGGGCCGCTGACCGGCTTTGCCTACCGCACCGCCGATCGCGGCAACATCGCCGGGCAGACCGTCGCCGAGGCCGAACGAGCGCTCGGCGCGCGCATCGTCGCGGTCGACGGCGCGACGGACATCGGCCCCGACGATCCGATCGCGGCGACGGCGCACTTGATCGTCTATGCCGCGGTGGACCGGCTGCTCGCCTCGACGCCGCAGCGGCCGCGGGCGGACGCCCGCCCGGCGCTGGCAGATCGCCTGCGCAACCTGCGGCACCGCGGCCAGCGGCGGGCGCGCCGGGCCGACCCCTACATCAAGGCATTCCTGGTCGCCGGGCTGGCCCTCTTTGCGGCCGGCACCTGGTATTTTCGCGCCGCGTTCGGCAGCGGCTGGCTGATTGCCGCCTATTTCGTGCTGAGCACGATGACGACGACCGGCTATGGTGACATCACGCCCGACCGCCACAATCCGCTCGCTATCGGCGCCGCGATGCTGCTGATGCTGCTGGGGACCGCGTTTACCGGCATCTTCATCGCCTTCATGGCATCGCGTCTGACCCGTGCGCAATGGGTGCGGATGCAGGGCCTGCGGCCGATCGGCCGGCGCGGTCACATCGTCGTTTGCGGCTGCGGCAGCATCGGGACGGAAGTCATCGACCTGCTGCTGCCTTTCGGCAAGCCGCTCGTCGTGGTCGAGCAGAACCCGGACGCCGCCCTGGTCGAGCGCGCCCGCGACCGCGATGTCGAGCTGTTGACGGGCGATGCCAGCCGCGACGACACGCTCGACCTGTGCAATCTCGAGGCGGCCCACAGCCTCGTCGCTCTGACCAATGTCGACACCCTGAACCTCGAAATTGCGCTGGGCGCGCGCGCCCGCAATCCCAGCATGCCGATCGTGCTGCGCATCGCCGGTGCCGAGTTTGGCGCCTCGATCGCCCGGCATTTCCAGTTCGAGACCACCTTTTCGGTCGCCGCCCTGGCCGGACCGGCCTTCGCCGGGCTGGCGTTTCTGCCGGGGGCGCGAGGCCGCATCATGTTCGACGGGCGGGAATTCGCCATCGCCGAGATCGTGCTCGAAGCGCCGATCGTCAACGATCTGTCGCGTTTCGCGATCCCGCTCGCGGCGGCCGCAGAGGGCAGCGAGTTCGCCTTGATTCGCGACTTCGCCGGGCTGCTGCCCGGGACGAGGGTCGTGGTCCTGGTGCCGCTCGCCCAATTCGCCGAGGGGCAGGAGAGCGTTGCCGCGATAACGCAGCGCCTGGCCGGCGGTTTAACGACGCGGCGTTAAGCATCTATTTTCTGGTAATCCGCCGGGATTTTCCGAAAATCTGCGCAATGACGATAGCGCCGAAAAGTCTTTTCGCGGCGGAACGGCGGCGGGAGCGGCGCTACGCCCTGCCGATACTGGAAATCAGCATCGGCAGCGAGCGCTTCCGCGCCGTCAACTGGTCGATGCGCGGCGCCCTGCTGTACGGCATTTGCGAGGGGGTCGGCGTGCGGGTGCGCGGCGAAATGGGCGTCCCCGGCTCAGGCGAGGCAATGCCGTTCGCCGCGACCGTCGTGCGGGCCGACCTGGACAGCGGCAACTCGGCGATCTGCTTCGAGGACCCGCGTACCGAACGGATCGAGTTTCATCCGCACGCCGGCGCCACCCTGCGCCAATAGCCGGCGGCCGCGGCTCAGAGCGCCAGCTCGCACCAGATCGGCGTGTGATCGGAGGCGCGGTCCTTGCCGCGCGGCGTCTTATCGATGTCGCAGGCGGCAATCCGGTCGGCCGCGTAGGGCGACAGCAGCAGGTGGTCGATGCGCAACCCCTCGTCGCGGTTCCAGCGGCCGGCCTGGTAATCCCAGAACGTGTAGCGGTGCGGCTCGCGGTGGAAGACGCGATAGGCGTCGGTCAGCCCGAGATTGACCAGCGCCCGAAAGCGCGCGCGCGTCTCGCTGCGGCACAGCGCATCGTCGCGCCAGGCGAGCGGATCGTACACATCCTCGTCGCCCGGGCAGACATTGTAGTCGCCCGCCAGGACAAACGGGATCTCGCGGCGCAGCAACTCGCGCGCATGGTCGATCAGCCGCTCCATCCAGGCGAGCTTGTAGGTGAATTTGTCGGTGCCGACCGGGTTGCCGTTGGGCAAATAGAGGCAGGCGACGCGACATTCTTCGCCGTCGGAGCCGCCGAACGACGCCTCGATATAACGCGCCTGGTCATCGTCGTCAGCACCGGGCAGGCCCCGGACGACCGCGCGGGCGGGCTCGCGCGACACCAGCGCGACGCCATTATAGGCGCGCTGCCCGAGCGCCTCGACGCGGTAGCCGAGCGCCGCGATTTCGAGACGCGGGAAATCGTCGGCGAGGCATTTGATTTCCTGCAGGCACAACACGTCGGGCCGGGCGTCGGTCAGGAAGTCGAGCAGGTGCGGCAGGCGCACCTTGACCGAATTGACGTTCCAGCTCGCGATCTTCACATCCGCCCCCGCGCCGCGCCGGCACCCTACCGCAAGTTTCGCTCACGCCGAACGCCCCCTTATCGTCATGGCCGGGCTTGTCCCGGCCATCCACGCGGATCCCCGGGACAAGTCCGGGGATGACGAATAGGGGGTGATCAATTTGATCGCCCGCTCACGTTTCACCGGTTCGGCAAGTCGAGCGGATAGATCGGCCGCCGCACGTTGCGAAAGCTGAGTTGGCTGTAATCCGAGGTGCACACCCCGGTACCGGCGCATTCGACGACCGCCTTGGCCACCGCGCCCAGCCCGGCGCGCCAATGGATGCGGCTTTTCAGCACGACAAAGCGCTTCTGCATCGGGTCGATGCCGAGGGCGAGGAGGCAGTTGAGGTCGGAGGGCTCGACGTGGTGAGAGATCAGTGCGATCTCGACCTTGCCGGTATCGATGACGACGCTCGGCCCCATATCGGTCAGGACGCCGCGCCCCATCGGCCCCTTGTTGCGGAAGCGGCCGTGGGAAATCGTCTTGACGGTGCCGGTGATGGCGAGCGGCCGGCTCTCGCCGGGGATCGCCGGCATCGCCATCTTGCCGCCGACCGACAGCGTGACGGCGGCGCCGATACCGGCGGCAATCGCCTGTTGCACGGCGGCCGGATCGTAGATCGCAAAGACCGCAACATTGTCGAGCCCCTCGCGCAGCACCGCTGCGAGCACCGCGGTTGTGTCCATCGTGCCGCCCGAGGCGCAATTGTCATAGTGATCGAGCAGCACGATCGGCCCCTCGCCCGCCGCGGCTTCGGTTGCCGCCAGCGCCTTGGCGCGCGCCAGCGAGTGGTCGAGCGGCTCGAGCCGGTAGACAAACGCCTCGCGCTCGCCCCAGGCCTGGTCGAGCAGCGTGTCGCGCAGCCGCTCGGCGAGCGCCCGGTCGCCGTCGGTCACCACCACCGCCGAAAGGCCGGCATTGGCGATGTCGGCATGCGGAAAGCCGGTGAAGAGGCTGGCGGCCAAGGCGCCTCCATTGGGCCCCGGGGCGCTCATCGCCGCGACGCGCGCCTGCAATTCGCGGTTCGGATGGTCGTCCGAACCCTGCCGCATGACGTGCGGCAGCATCGGCACATTGCCCCAGGCCATCACCGGGCGCACCTCGCCGCGCATCGCCCGCAACAGGATCTCGCCGGCGCGTTTCGCGGTGTCGTAGGTGTCGATATGCGGGTAGGTGCGGTAGCCGGCGACGACCGTGGCGTTCGTTATCATCGCCTCGTAGAGGTTGGCGTGCATGTCGTAGGCGACCGCAATCGGCGTCACGGGGTCGATCGCCCGGATGCGGCGCAGCAGTTCGCCCTCGCCGTCGTCGAAACTCTCGCTGACCATCGCGCCGTGCAGGTCGAGCATGATGCCGTCGAAACCGCCTTTCGCCACGGCGTCGCAGATGATGCCGGCGATGTGCTCGAAGGCGGCGTCATCTACCGGGCGCGAGGGCGGCGCGCCGGCCGCGATCGGCAGGACGATATCGGCGCCCTCCCGCGCGGCGAGGTCGAGATAGGCGCCGAGCCCCGACCCGGTGCCGCGATAGGCCGCAATCGCCGCCTCGCCGTAAAGCGGCCCTGGTCCATGCCCGAAACGCGCCAGCGGCGTCGGCACCGGCGAGAACGTGTTGGTCTCATGCTTCATCATCGCGATCAGCAGGCGCATCGTTATAATGCCTCGGCTGGGCGGCAGTGCATCGAAGGGTGCGCCTTGAGGCCGCCTCTTGGAGTGCTTACCATATCCGCAGTCTTCCGCAGATCAGGAAAGATCAGCGATGGCCACTGCCCCACCACCCCCGAAGCCGAAGCCGATGCCGGTGCCTACCTTGCCAATGCGAACGCCGCCGCGCCCACCGGTCCAACCGCCGTGACCGGAGCCGGGGTTGGATGGGTGACCGTTACTTAGATCGCAAAGTATGCGATAAGCCCCACTACTGGCGACGCCATGAAACAGAGCCACGCAACGCGCAGCAATTTTTCTAGACGGTTCAGGCCGCTGGCGTTGCGGGCCACCCCCTCGGCATAGCCGCTGGCCATCGCTTCGAGCACCTCAAGTTCGGTCTCATAGGGCGTGTTGAGCACGAGATCGGGTTCGAATGCTGCAACGGACCATTTGCCGGGCCAAAGGACAACGAAGCAACAAATCGACGCGATCAGCATCAAGGACTCTGCGGCGGCGGCGGGCCAAAGCAGATGACTGAGCAGCGATGCTGTGTGTGCAGGAGCATTGGCGGGCGGAAGAAGTGCCGAGGCAATTGCTGCTGTCAGGGCAAGCGAGATGGTAACGCTCCATCCCATGATCGAGGTCGCGTTTGCTGACAAGCGACCCAGCGAGCTGTTCTGCGATCCCAGCAACATTTCTCCTTTAGCGACCGCCTCCTTTGCCAGCCAATAGCGCAAGCTGCCGTCACTACGCGAAGCGCCCACTTGGATCTGCGAGGGCGGCGAGCCCCCCGCTGAAGACGTCATTGCGTGCTCCGATCGCGCCAGAGCCCAATTGACGCCGCTCCCGCGATCTGTGTCAACCGCACCCTCTGCAAACCGGGTCGATCCGCGGTAGGCTGTCGCGCAAATTTCCGCGGAGGAAGCCGACCATGAAACGCAGCACCGATAGGATCCTGACGACGCATGCCGGCAGCCTGCCGCGGCCGGATGATCTGCGGGCGATGATCCTCAAGAAACAGCAGGGCGAGGCGATCGACGAGGCGGCCTTCGCGGCGCGCGTCAAGAGCGCCGTCGCCGAGATCGTGCGCACGCAGAGCGAAGCCGGCATCGACATCGTCGCCGACGGCGAGATGGGCCGCATCGGCTTCATCCCCTATGTCAACGAGCGCCTCGCCGGGATCGAGCCGAGCCCCAATGCCGAAGCCGCCAATTACTGGAGCCTGTCGCGCGAATACCAGGCGTTTCCGCAGTTTTACGCCTGGGCATCGCAGATGCCGGGCACCGCCGGGCAAACGGGGCGCACCCGCTGGGTCTGCACCGGCGCGGTTTCCTATAAGGGCCAGGCGGCCTTGCAGCGCGACATCGCCAGCCTCACGGCGGCGCTCGCGGGCACGCGCTACGAGGAAGCCTTCATGCCGGCCGTATCGCCGGCCAACCTCGCCAACTGGAACCGCAACCATTATTACAACAGCGAAGAGGAATACCTCTACGCCCTGGCCGACGCCATGCACGAGGAATACCGCGCGATCATCGATTCCGGCCTCGTCCTGCAGGTCGATGACCCGCTCCTCGCCTCCTATTACGTCATGCACCCGGAAGCGAGCATCGAGGATTGCCGCAACTGGGCGCGGGTGCGGGTCGATGCCCTCAACCATGCGCTCAAGGGCCTGCCTGTGGACCGCATCCGCTACCACACCTGCTATTCGATCAATATCGGGCCGCGCGTCCACGATATGGAACTGAAGAACATCGTCGACATCATGCTGAGCATCAACGCCGGCGCCTATTCGTTCGAGGCCGCCAACCCGCGCCACGAACACGAATGGCGGGTGTGGGAAAATGTCAAATTGCCGGCGGGCAAGGCGCTGATTCCGGGCGTCATCACCCATTCCTCGAACATCGTCGAGCACCCCGAACTGATCGCCCAGCGCATCGGCCGCTTTGCGCAGGCGGTGGGCAAGGAAAACGTCATCGCCGGCGCCGATTGCGGCTTCGCCAGCTTCGCCGCGACCTGCGAAGTCCACCCCTCGGTCGTCCGCGTCAAACTCGCCGCGCTGGCCGAAGGGGCGCGGATCGCGAGCCGCGAGTTGTGGTAGAGGGCGGCGTGGACCCCTCAGCGGATTTCCGGCCGGCGGGTTATGCCCCATTACAGGCATTCGCCTGCCCTGCTCCTAAGGGTCTGCTCGGTGCTCTGCCTGCAGCACATGGTCCCCGATCGATGCGACGCTGGTCATCGGGACGAACGTTATCTCCTCGCGCCTTGACTGGTCCGAAAGGGCAATGAGACCTTCTTGATTCACGGCGGCTTGACGATCGGTAATCTGCGGGTCATCCAATGCCGGGTGCTGAACGATCATCTCGTGGACGCGAGAGGGCAACGACTGCGCCTCGGTGTCGCGTTGCACGATTAGGTCGAACATTCGGCGTTTGATCTTGTCGACCGAAGCCGCGTGGTGACTCGCCATAAGAGTCGCGAAATTCGCAACCAAACTTGACCCAGCAAAGTCAATGATTACGCTGTGGACCTTGGCGCTACGGCGCCTGATACGTTGCTCGCGGACGTCTTGATTGAAAAATCGTTCGAGGCCGGGCCGGAAATTGGTAACGTACTGCAACACCAGCGCCGGCAGGCGGTCTCCGCTGGCGGTGAGCGTGTCAGCCACAGCGGACTGGACGGGTGCGGCCTCCATCAGCTCCATGGCGCTGGCGCTGTAGAGCGACGACAGCGAGCACATCCAATTGCGACAAAGCTCTTCGATGCTGTTCGCCTCCCCCTCGGCAACCGGCCCGATGCTTATCCCCGAAAAGGTTTTCATTGGATTCGTTAGCGCCGCGATACCGCGCTCGGCGAGATCCATCTTCAGCTCGTCCATTGCGACTTGCGCCGCAAAGATGATGGTCTCCGCTTCTTTGCCATACAGGCATTGGAGGCGCCGCAGCATGTTTGCGCGCTCGACATAGCGGGCCTCAGCCGATGCAGCCGCGACACCGATGACAAGCTGCTCCATGGAGCCCATGATCGGCGAGATTAGGATGGGCGCCCACTGCGCTTGTGTCCTCGTTTGCAGCCGCGGAAAGTGCGCAATCTCGACGGCCATCTTTACACCGTGATCGCAATGTTGAGCGCCGCGGCCGCCAACTTGGGCACGTGTTGGCAGCGGGCCTCCAAAAAATCTGCCAAAGCCGCGAAATCTCCGCTTTCTATCAGCCCGACCACATTGTTTAGCTGCCCGATATGGTTTGGATCTATGGCCGAGATGCGCGCCTCCAACGAAGCTGCGGAACTTGCGACGACGGTTCGTCGTGCGGTCGACATCGCGGGCGTGAGCCACTGTCGGAGCCGATTCGCGTATTCCCGCGGCGGGTCGAGGTCGGCCGGCCTCCATTGAGGCCCGGTGAAGCAGTGACCGTGATCTATGAGCCACACCTCTTTGTCGCCGCTGAACAGGAGATTTCGCTCGTGGCGGTCAATATTGGCGATCCACGCGTCGAACCCGTAAACCCCGCCAATCCCGTCCCAATCGGCGAGCCGGCGCTTTACCGCATCGGACGCTCCCCCGAGGTAGAGCTGAGCAATCGGAGGCGTGTGTGCATCGGTGCTCGCGAACACCAGTCGTGAACCATCGGGTTGCTTCGGTCCCTTGGTAGCTGGGAGGATCGATTGACTGGCTATCGCAAGATACGGCTGAGGCACGGGTAATCCTGCCGCATTCGCTAGCGCAGCTGCCATCACCTCGTTTGCGAGCTGCCGTTGATCGAGGTCCTTGAGGATCGCCGCGCGCGTAGATCCATCATCTGTGAGGACCTGGCCACGATAAGTATCGTTCACGTTCCCTTCCTTGAAGGGTCGGGCGCCTGCGAGCACTGTCGCAAGCCGCACGAACGCCGGGCTGGTTCCCGGATTACCTGAGGTCGCCAAAAGTACTCGTCCTTCCAAGCGTGGCCCCGATCCCGCTCGGCAGCCTTCCGATTGCGTCGAGCAGGCCGCCGCCGCCCTTGCCAATTATCCTATCGAAAATTTGTGACGTAGGCCGCCTGATTATTTTCGACAGCGAGTCCCCAACTTCGATGATGGACTGCGCGAGCGTTCGCTCCCGGCGCGAAGGCGTCGCCGGCGCCCGGCGGCGATCGCTCGGACTCCGGGGTCCTGTAGATTTCCTGTATGATCAGGTGGATCAGGCGGGGGACGAGGATGCAATTCGGGTATTTCACGTTGAGCGACAACAACTATGCCGACAACCGGCGCGGCGCCAACCGGTTCGTCGCCGATATTCTCGACGAGGCGGTGTATGCCGACCAGATCGGGCTCAATTCGGCGTGGATCGGCGAGCATCATTTTTCGACGCTGGGGGTGCTGTCCTGCCCCGATCTGGTGCTGGCGCAGGTCGCGGCGAAGACCGAGCGCATCCGTCTCGCCCCGGCGGTGACGGTAGTGCCGCTGCACCACCCGATCCGGGTCGCCGAGCAATGGGCGACGCTCGACCTTCTCTCCGGCGGGCGGGTCGATTTCGCGGCAGGGCGCGGCTATGACCGGCGCGAATATGCGCCCTTCGATGTCTCGTTCGACGACAACCAGTCGATCTTCGAAGAGGGCATGGAGGTGGTGCGCCGGCTGTGGGCCGACGACGCGCCGGTCACGCATCACGGCCGGCACTACAGCTTCGACAATGTCGCGATCACCCCG
>DATLRS010000044.1:0-9144 GCA_035534535.1 Allostellaceae bacterium
GCGCGGAAGCCGAAGTGGCGGAACGTGCCCAACGCGAAGAGGCCGCTCGCAAGGCGCGCGAGGCGGCCGCGGCCTCGGAGGGCGATCAGGCGACCCTCGTAGCCGCACTCGAGAAAGGCACCTACCCACACAGAGAAGTGACGACTGTTTCGGATGAAGCGGCGGAATCGTCTTCAGCGACCCTCGCCGGGCACGCCGAAATGGCACGCCCACCTGTAGAGGGGGCGATACCGTTCGCCGCGGCTGCAGACCTGCCGAGACGAGATCAGCCGCGGAGACTGCCGTTACTGGCAGTACTCGGACTGTTTCTCTGTGTCGGCGGTGCCTTTTATTATTTGTTTAGGACACAACCCCAACCACCCATCGCACCAGCCGGTGCGGTCGCCGCCTCTACAGCGACGGCTCCCGGCGCGAAGCAGGATCAGACTTCCACCAGCGGTGGCAGCAATAAGGCTCCGGCGTGGCTGACGGCGCTGTTAAAGGAAGACGCCGAGTGGCGGGCCCAGGCGGCGGCAAAGAAGGCGGCCGAGGAGGCGGCCCAGGCGGCGGCGGCAAAGAAGGCGGCCGAGGAGAAGGCCCAGGCGGCGGCGGCGAAGCAAGCGGCCGAGGAGCGGGCCAGGGAGGCGGCAGCGAAGAAAGCGGCAGAACAGGCCAGGGAGGCGGCGGCGGCGAAGCAAGCGGCAGAGGAACAGGCCAGGGAGGCGGCGACACGCATTGAGGCATCGCATCCCACTGGGCAGAACGGGCGGGCCTCGCAGCCCGAGCAGCAGGCGATGATGGCGCCGCCGCCCCGGCCCGCTCCAGCAAGGCCAGTCATCTTCGGCAAGTGGTGCAGCGGCAGTACTGTGATCCATATCTCGCGCGCAAATTGGACGTTCCAGATAAGCGGCGGGAATGCCGTCACGTTTCCCGTCGTCAGTGTCGCAGAAGGACCGGTGGTGCGGGTCACCTTTCAGGTACCGGAACAATCCGCGATCACGATCGAATTCGGATCGTTTTCTGCCGACGGCAATACGATGATCGAAATGCGCGGGCGGGCCAGAGGCCAGCAAACGTGGCACCCGTACAATCGCACCTTCACGCGCTGCGGGTGAGACCGGCTCTCATTCGTGAACGTATTTCGTTCGCCGTCAACATGTGTTAAGCGTGGCGGAACGCATGGGCGGGGTGGCTCGCGAGCATCCGGGGGCGGCGACCAAACCCACGGATGGCACATCGAGTGGATCGGTACCGCCGCAGGATGTTGTTTTGGGGGATGGGAAATGCGCGTTCGGGTCCGACAAAACGACACTGCCAAGGCAGCGCAGGAGCGCCGGTCTGCGATGCGTCGCGTCGGATCGTGCGTGGCAATCGCCCTGGTCGCAGGGGCCTTGTGCCCAGAGCCAGCTCAGGCGAAAGATCTCAAGAATTTCGTCTCGGACTTGTTCAATGGCCAAGGACTCGTCGTCAACGATCTCAACGAGAGCTTTGAATCATTCTCGCCGCAGGAAGCCTCCGGACTTCTGGCTGGTACCCAGGCTTTGGTTTCGGCGATTAACAGCAACATCACAAACAGTCTCAACGCCACCCCATTTGCGGGCTCGATGGTGTCATCGGGCTTCAATCTCGAGACCGGACTTCCGATTACGGCGCCGCAAAGCTTGGGGCCGATATTCGCGGAGCGGGCGGAAACATTGGGTAAGGGGCAGCTTGATTTCGGTATTTCGTTCAGTCACGCGACCTTTACCGAACTCAACGGCAAATCCCTCAATCATTTAAATGCAATCGTGGTCGCGCCGGCGCCACAAGACGATAGCGTCCTGTTCAATATCAATATTGGTCTCCAGCGCGACATTTTAGGCCTTACCGGCACGTACGGCATCACTCCGAGATGGGACGTGGGAATCGTCGTTCCTATCGTCCACACCAGTGCGACTGCCAGCGCGACAGCCACTTTGACCGGTGGCCGGGATTTTCGCTTAGATTCGTTCACGGCGACCGGCACGAACGTCGTGACGTCGCATTCCGGCGGTGATAGCACTGGTCTCGGCGACATTGCTCTTCGCACCAAGTACAATGTCATACAAGATCAGGCCTCGCTACCCGATCTCTCGGTTCTCGGGCAGGTCACGGCGCCCACCGGCAGCGAACGAGATCTGCTGGGCACCGGCAGCACCGACATACTGGGTGAACTCGTTCTGTCGAAACAGCTGGGCATCGTTGCCCCGCACCTCAATCTCGGTTATGAACAAGCAATCGGCGGCCTTGATCAAAATAATCTCCGCTATGTAATCGGGGCAGATGTACATATAACTGATAAGCTGACCGGGGCAGTCGACGTGATCGGCAGAAAGAACTTCGGCGGCGTCAACACGGCTGATTTCGCGATCGGCGCCCGGTGGAGACCGTTCTCGGTAGGGATCTTGGGGGCGGCGTTCATTGTCCCGATAAATAAGGGAGAGGGGCTGAGGCCGGATTACATTTGGACGGTGACCGCGAATTTCGCTTTCTGATCGTCCGAGCGCTGGGCTGTCTTGTCCCTGCCGGCCTCCCGACCAAACCGGAGCGGCGGCGCGAAGGGGGTCCGACGTGCGGCCGCGCCATTGCCAGCGCCGCTGTCTCCGGTAAAATAACGCAAGCCAACAGCCCGCAAGGAGGGCAGAAGATGAGCACACCGGTCACGCTAGAGATCTTCACCGACTACGTTTGACCCTGGTGTTATCTCAGCACCGTGCGTGTTGAAAAACTGAAGCAGACGTTCGAGATTGCGACGAAACTGGTGCATTTTCCGCTGCATCCGGAAACGCCGCTCGAAGGCCGCCCGATGGCGGACGTATATGCCGGGCGCAATATCGACCCGGAGGCGATGTATCAGCGCATGAAAGGGCTGATGGACGCCGAGGGTCTGCCCTATGGCAGGCGCACCCACACCTACAACAGCCGGCTGGCGCAGGAACTCGGCAAATGGGCCGATACCCAGCCCGGTGGCGCGGCGATCCACGACAAGCTCTACCAGGCCTATTTCGTCGAAGGGCGCAACATCGGCGACATCGACATCCTGGTCGAGATCGCGCAGTCGGTCGGGCTGCCGGCGGCGGAAGCGCGTGCCGTGCTGGACGAGCGCCGTTTCAAGGACGCGGTCGACGTCGACTGGGAAAAGTCGCACCAGTACGGCGTCACCGGGGTGCCGACCTTCGTGGCAGACCGCTACGGCGTCGTCGGCGCTCAGCCCTACGAGGTCCTCGAAGAGCTCGTCGAAAAGGCCGGCGCGGTGCGGCGGCCCTAGCTACAGAAATACTGCGGGCGGGTTGCCGAGCAGCACCTGCCCGCACGTCTCGAAATGCGCGTCGCGCGACTGGATCTGCTGCGACAGCGTGTGGATGTCGCGAAAGCGGCGCTCGAACGGGCTGCCCGGGAAGATCGCGTCGACCCCGGCCGTCTTGTACGTGTAATCGGCGACCGCGACGGCGTTGGCGATGGCGTGCGCCGCCGCCAGCCGCACCCGGGCGCGCTGGGGCACGTCAATCGGAGCGATGTCGTCGGCCGCGGCATGGATCCGGTCCACCGTGTCGATCAGATAGGCGCGCGCCGCGCCGAGCCTGGCCTCCGCCCGTGCCACCTCGGCCTGGATTACCGCGCTGTCGGCCAGCCGGACCATGCCGCGCGGCGTCTTGCGGCATGCCAGATCGACAAACGCGTCGAGCATGCCGCGGGCGATGCCGAGCGCGACGCTGGCGATGCCCACCGAATAGAGCGTCTGCTGCGGAAAGGCGTAAAGCCGGCCGCGCTCGCGCCGCAAGGCCGGGTCTTCGCGGGTCGAGGTGTAGGCTTCCGACACGAAGAGGTCGCGGACCTCGTAGGAATCGGACGCCGTGCCGCGCAGCCCGATCGGGTTCCAGGTATCGAGGAGTGTCGCCGCGCCGGCCGGGAACAGCCAGCTCAGCACGCTCGGCCGGCCGGCATCGTTGAGCCGCAACGAGCCGTCCGGCTCGACGACGGCGCCATGCGCCCCCATCCAGGCGGCGTGCCGGCAGCCGCTGGCAAATTCCCAGCGCCCGCTGACCCGATAGCCGCCCGGCACCGCGATGGCGCGCGATTCGTTGGGCGGACCCCAGGCGACCGTGGCGCGCGGGCCGCCCCAAATCTCCCGCGCCACCGCGACATCCATATAGGCCGCGATCAACCCGGTGCTGTTGGCGATCGAGACGCACCAGCCGACCGAGCCATCGGCCCGCGCCAATTCCTCGACGGCCCGCACATAGGCACCGGGCACCACCTCGTCGCCATCGACCGAGCGCGGCAGCAACATGCGGAAGAGGCGCGCCCGATGCAGCGCGTCGAGCAGCGCCGCCGGCAGCCGGCGGGTCTGCTCGATCGCATCGGCCGCAGCGGCGATCATCGCGCCGAGATCGCGGGCGTGCAAAGCGGGGTCGGCTTGCGGGCCGAGCGGCGTCACATCGTTCATCAAAACATCCTGCAACTCGTCTGCCGCCATTGCGGCGTGCCGGCGGCGAGCTGTCAATCAGGGGCAGACGCAACCCTTTCGTTCGTTTCTGGGCCAGCCGTTATGAACCAGGCCGGAACAAGAGTTGATGATCGGATGCGACGGCTGGGCGGCCGATGCTATGGTGGCGCGCCCAACCACAAGGAACCTGCCCATGCCCGTCCGCATCGGATACCTGCTGCCGACCCGCGAGCAGGTCATGGAAGGCCGCCCCGAGGCGGCGCCGCTGTTGGCGCTGGCCGAGCGCGCCGAGGGGCTCGGCTACGATTCGATCTGGGTCGGCGATTCGATCCTGGCGCGGCCGCGCCACGAGCCCTTGACGCTGCTGTCGGCGGTCGCGGCCCGCACCAAGCGCGCCGAACTCGGCACCGCGGTGCTGCTGCCGGCCCTGCGCAACCCGGTCGTGCTGGCGCATGGCATCGCGACGCTCGACCAGATCAGCGAGGGGCGTTTCATCCTCGGCGTCGGCATCGCCAGCGATGTGCCCAACATCCGCGCCGAGTTCGTCGCCTGCGGCGTGCCGTTCGAGAAGCGGGTCGGGCGCATGCTCGAAGGGCTGCGTCTCGCCCGCGCGCTGTGGACCGGCGAACCGGTCAGCTGGAACGGCCGCTGGGTCGTCGACGACGCGACATTGGGTCCGGTGCCGCACCGCAAGGGCGGGCCGCCGATCTGGATCGGCGGCATGGTGCGCGCCAGCCTGGAACGGGTCGGCCGGCTCTATGACGGCTGGTTTCCCAATGCCCCCGATCCCGCCCGCTGGGCCACGCAATGGGCCGAGATTCACGGCATCGCGCGAGAGGCCGGGCGCGACCCCGGGCAACTGACCGGCGCCGTCTATCTGACCCTGACGATCGATGAGAACACGGCAAAAGCCGAGGAGCGGATGAACGCCTTCATGCAGGGTTATTACGGCCGCATCGACATGCGCGCGCGCCAGGCCAACTATGCCGGGCCGGCCGCAGGCGCGGCGGAATGGCTCTCGTCGTGGGCGCGGGCCGGGGTCGGCCACATGGTGCTGCGCTTCGCCGGCGACCACCGGCAGCATCTCGAAACGCTGGCGCGGCTGCGGCGGCAAATCGCGGCGTGACGAGGGCTGTTTCCCACAATATCGGAGGCTGACAATGGCACCGCCCCGCCAGGAATGGCAGTTCGGCAGGATCTATACGCCCGATAAGGCCTGGCTCGCCCAGGCCGCGCCCGAGCCGATCATCGAACCCGATCTGCCGATCGTCGATCCGCACCATCATTTGTGGCAGCGCGGCGACGACCGCTACCTGCTCGACGAACTGCTCGCCGATCTGAGCAGCGGCCACAATGTCGTCGCCACCGTGTTCGAGGAATGCCGCTCGATGTACCGCGCCGAGGGCGCGCCCGCGATGCGCCCGGTCGGCGAGACCGAGTTTGTCGCCGGCATCGCGGCGATGAGCGACTCGGGCAATTACGGCCGAACACGCGTCGCCGCCGGCATCGTCGGCGCCGCCGACCTGACCTTGGGCGCGGCCGTCGAACCGGTCCTCTTGGCGCAGCTGCGGGCCGGCGGCGGCCGCTTTCGCGGCGTGCGCCATTCGGCCGGCTATGATGCCAGCCCGGTCATCGGCAACAGCCGCCCCGACAGCGAGCCGCATCTTTATGCGCGCCCCGATTTCCGCGCCGGCCTCGCGCGGCTCAGCGCCTTGGGGCTCAGTCTCGACGCCTGGCTCTACCACCCGCAACTCGCCGATGTCGTCGACCTGGCGCGCGAATTTCCGGCGACGCCGATCGTCATGGGCCATGTCGGCGGCTTTCTCGGGTACGGCCCCTATGCCGGCCGGCGCGACGAGGAATTCGCCCTCTGGAAGCGTTCGATGGCGGAACTGGCCAAATGCCCCAACGTGGTCGTCAAGCTCGGCGGCATGATCAACCGCGGCGCCACCTTTGATTTCCACGCCGCGCCGACGCCGCCCTCGTCAGCGGCGATCGCCGAAATCTGGCGCCCCTTTATCGAGACCTGCATCGAATTGTTTGGCGCCCGGCGCTGCATGTTCGAGAGCAATTTTCCGGTCGACAAGATGGCGATCGGCTATGCCGCGCTGTGGAACGCCTTTAAGCGCATCGCCGCGGGCGCCTCGCGCACCGAGAAACTCGATTTGTTCGCCGGCACCGCCGCGCGCGCCTACCGCCTGGGAGAGATCGCATGAGCAGCCTCGCGCACAGTCATTCACAGTTGGGGCATTCGCGCTGGGGCGCGGCCGACCAGATCGGCGCCGGCAATCTGTTGACCGTCGAGCGCCGCCTCGCCGCGCTGCACTCGGTCAAGGACGGCCGGATCTACGATCTCTCCCACGAGATCGGCATGAACGCGCCGTTCATGCTGCCCAACCAGACGCCGTTTCTGCTGTCGATCTGGGCGTCGTGGCGCCAGTCGATCACGCGGCGGCGCATCATGGGCGCGACCAACGACGCCGGCTCCAATGTCGAGCGCGCCGAGATGACGATGCATGTCGGGACCCATATCGACGCGCTCGGCCATTTCTCGATCGGCGACCGGCTCTATAACGGGATCAGCGCCGCCGAGGCGGTGACCGATTGGGGCCTCGACAAGCTCGGCATCGAGCACGCGCCGCCGATGATCAGCCGCGGCGTCTTGCTCGACGTGTCGGGGCTCGATGGCGGGCCGTTCCTCAACCCCGGCCGCGCGCTCTCGCCCGACGATCTGGCGCGCACCGCCGACGCTGCCGGGGTCGCGATCACGGCCGGCGACATCGTCTTGATCCGCACCGGCTGGGGCCGCTTTTTCGGGCTCGACAACACCCGCTACGTCGCGGGCGAGCCCGGCATCGACGTGCCGGCGGCGCGCTGGCTGACCCGCCAGGACGTCGTCGCGATCGGCTGCGACAACATGGCCGTCGAGGTCATGCCCAACCCCGACAAAAGCCAGATATTGCCGGTGCACCAGCATGTGCTGGCCGAGGCCGGCGTCTATCTGATCGAAAATCTGGCGCTCGACGAATTGGCGCGCGACCGTCTCGCGAGCTTCTGCTTCATCCTGCTCGCCACCAAATTCAAGGGCGCCACCGGGTGCCCGGTGCGTCCGGTCGCTCTTATTTGAGGTGGGCATCCCGGCCGAGGCCGCGCGGTAAGAGATCCCCTGAGTTGCCTGTATCCGAGCCGGCGGCCGTACAGGCGGCGCCCGCCGGGCGCGCCGCGGCCGCGCGCCCGCGCATCGTCTATCTCTATCTCGCGATCATCGTCGTCAGCTGGGCCGCCAACTGGCCGCTGATGAAGCTGGCATTGGCCGACGCGCCGCCGCTGTCGTTCGTGCTGCTGCGTCTGACTGGAACGCTCGCCCTGCTGGCGCCGGCCATGCTCGTGCTGCGCGCGCCGCTGCTGCCGGTGGCGGGCGAGCGGCTCGCGCTCTTCGTCGTCGGTCAGCTGCAGGTAGCCGGGTTTCTGATCGCCAGCATCATCGGCCTCGCGATCCTGCCGGCCGGGCGGGCCATCGTGCTTGCCTATACAATGCCGCTCTGGGCGATCCCCATTGAGCTGTGGCTGGAGCCGGGGCGGCTTGGCCGCTGGCAGCTGGTCGGTGGCGCGGTCGGCTTCGCCGGCCTCGTGCTGTTCATGAACCCGGCGCTCGTCGACTGGGGCAGTCCGCGCGTGCTGGCCGGCAACGCGATGCTGCTGGTGGCGGCGATCTGCTGGGCGCTGGGCTCGATCTTCTATCGCCGCCGCGTCTGGCGCTCGACGTTTGCGACGCAGAATTTCTGGCAACTGGCGGTCGCCAGCGTCGCGGTCGCGGTAATCGCGCTGCCCGGCGCGCTCGGGCAGAAGGTGCATTGGTCGCCCGCCCTGGTGGCGATCCTCGCCTATAACTGGGTGGTCACGACATCGCTCGGCTATTTCCTGTGGAACAAGGTGCTCGCGGTGATGCCGGCCGGGGTCGCCGGCCAGGTGATGGCGCTGACGCCGGTCGGCGGCTTTCTTTTGGCGACGGCGATGTTCGGCGGCACGGTTACGGCCGATGTCGCGGTCAGCATCGGGTTGATCGTCGCCGGCATCATCCTGACCCTGCGCGGCTGACGATCGCGTGCTAGGCTGCGCGACCAGACCGAAGGGAGGAAAGGATGGCCAAGGGTATCCTGATCGCGGCGATGGACTTCTCGGATGTCGCGCCGGACGAATTTCACGACTGGTACGATACCGAGCACATCCCGGAGCGGCTGCGCGTTCCCGGCTTTCTCAACGCCGAGCGCTGGCTCGGCGGCAGCAATCCGAAGCACGCGCTGGCGATTTATGATCTCGACACGGTCGGCGTGCTGAAAACCCCGGCCTATCTGGCGGTCGGCGGCGCCAACGGCTCGCCCTGGACGAAGCGGGTAACCAGCCGCACCAAGTCGATCATGCGCCTCGAGGGCGAGCAGCTGCGGCCGGGCGACGCGCTGGCGCCGGTCGGGCAGGCGGCGGCCCTGCTGCTGATCGCGATGAATGTCGTGCCCGAGCACGAAAACGAGTTTCACGAATGGTACAACACCGAGCACCTGCCGGCGCTCGGCGGCGTCCCCGGGGTGCTGTGCGCACGGCGCTACCAGGGCGTCGGCGCGACCCAGCGCTTTGCCGCGATCTACCATTTCGCCAATCCCGACGTGCCGAACTCGGCCGCCTGGAAGACCGCCGCGAACACC
>DATLRS010000045.1:0-2359 GCA_035534535.1 Allostellaceae bacterium
GGTGCGGCCGATGCCGACCAGGTCGTGCTGCTGGTTGACGCCGCGCGGCCGGCCGAACCCGACACGCGCCGCATCGTCGATCGCCTGGTGGCGAGTGGGCGGCGCGCGCTGCTGGCGCTCAACAAGATCGATCTGGTGCGCCGCGACACGCTGCTGGCGGTCGCCGACACGCTGTTCCGCACCGGTGCCTTCGAGCAGGTCTTCATGATCTCGGCGCTGACCGGCGACGGGGTCGAGGATTTGAAGCGGCACCTCGCCGCCGCGGTGCCGGCGGGGCCCTGGCTGTTCCCGGAGGACCAGCTGTCGGACGCGCCCGAGCGCTGGCTCGCCGCCGAGGTGACGCGCGAGCAGATGTTCCTGCAACTGCACGACGAGCTGCCCTATGCCGTCTCGGTCGAGACCGAAGCGTGGACCGAGCGCAATGATGGCAGCGTGCGCATCGACCAGGTGATCTATGTCCGCCGGGCGGGGCAGCGCGCCATCGTGCTCGGCGACAAGGGCAGCCGCATCAAGGCGATCGGCGCCCGCGCCCGCGGCGAATTGCAGCGCCTGTTGGAGCGCCGGGTTCACCTGTTTCTGTTCGTCAAGGTGCGCGACAACTGGATCGAGGATCCCGAGCGCTACGCCGCCCTCGGCCTCGATTACAATGTGTAAGCAGGATTCGCTTGGTTGGGCCACTGTTGACCGGCAGGCCCCCCTCACCCTGCCCTCTCCCCGCAAGCGGGGAGAGGGTGCAGGAAGTGCGCCCCGCTGCTCCCCTCTCCCCGCAAGCGGGGAGAGGGTGCAGGAAGTGCGCCCCGCTGCTCCCTCTCCCCGCAAGCGGGGAGAGGGTTGGGGTGAGGGGCTGATTACCGCCGGCCGAGCAACCGTGTGACAATCGCTGAACTGCTGCTTAGATGGCCTGGGTCTGGATGGAATGGCGCGACACCGGGTTTGTGCTGGGGACAAGGCGGCATGGCGAGAACGCGCTGATCGCCGAGTTGCTGACGCGCGAGCATGGCCGCCATGCCGGGCTGGTGCGCGGCGGGCAGTCGCCGCGCCGCCGCGCGCTCTTGCAGCCGGGCAACCTCGTCGCGGCGAGTTGGCGCGGCCGCCTCGCCGAGCAGCTCGGCACCCTCGATTGCGAACTGGTTGAGGCGCACGCCGCCCGCCTGCTCGACGATCCCGACCGGCTCGCCGCGCTCGCTGCCGCCGCGGCGCTCCTGCTGGCGGCCTTGCCTGAACGCGAGCCGCATGGCGACGTTTACGCGTCGTTCGCGGCGTTGCTCGCGGCGCTCGATTCGGTGCCCCGCTGGGCCGCCTCCTACGTCGCCTGGGAGTGCGAGCTGTTGGCCGCGCTCGGCTTCGGGCTCGACCTCGGGCGCTGCGCGGTCACTGGAGCGGGCGTCGACCTCGCCTATGTCTCGCCGCGCTCGGGCCGCGCGGTGTCGCGCGAAGCGGGTCTGCCCTACCACGACAAGCTGTTGCCGCTGCCCGGATTTTTGTGGCATGAGGCGCCTGCCGGCCCGGCCGAGATCGTCGCCGGGCTGGTGATGACCCGGCATTTCCTCCTCTACCATCTGCTGCTGCCGCAGGGCGGCAGGCTGCCGGAGGCGCGCGAGCGGCTGCTCGATCGCATGCGGCGGCACGCTGCTGCTGGTATCATCGACGGCTGACAACAACGAGGTCTGGTAGGCATGTCCGATACCGCGCTCGGTGGCGAGATTCGCGAGGTCGATTTCGCCGAGGCGCTCGGCGAGCGCTATTTGTCCTATGCGATGTCGACGATCATGGCGCGCTCGCTGCCTGATGTGCGCGACGGGCTGAAGCCGGTGCATCGCCGCATCCTGCATGCGATGCACGAATTGCGGCTCGATCCCGGCTCCGGCTACAAGAAATGCGCCCGCGTCGTCGGCGACGTGATCGGCAAGTTCCATCCGCACGGCGAGATCGCGGTTTACGAGGCGCTGGTCCGCCTCGCCCAGGATTTCTCGCAGCGCTATCCGCTGGTCGATGGCCAGGGCAATTTCGGCAATATCGACGGCGATAACGCCGCGGCGATGCGCTACACCGAGACGCGCCTCTCGGCCGTCGCCGGGGCGATGCTCGACGGGCTCGCCGAGGATGCCGTCGATTTCCGTGTGACCTATGATGGCGAGGACCGGGAACCGGTCGTCCTGCCGGCGCGCTTCCCGAACCTCTTGGCAAACGGCGCCGCCGGCATCGCGGTCGGCATGGCGACCAGCATCCCGCCGCACAATGTCGGCGAGTTGTGCGCCGGCCTGCTGCAGCTGATCGACGATCCGGCCTGCGCCGCGGCCGAGCTTGTCGCGCATGTCGGCGGCCCCGACTTCCCGACCGGCGGCGTGCTGGTCGAATC
>DATLRS010000046.1:0-23610 GCA_035534535.1 Allostellaceae bacterium
GGGGTGGCCTGCGGTGTTGCGAGCGACGGGCGCGGGCGCCATGCTGACCCTCAACGGTGGCGAGGCGGGCGGGGCAGGCGATGACGGCGCGGGCGGCGCGGCGGATCGGGGTGATCGGGGCCGGGATGGTCGGGGTGTGCGCCGCGATGTCGCTTCAGCGCGACGGTCACAGTGTCTTCTTGATCGAGCCGGGCAACCCGGGCGAGGGCGCCTCGTTCGGCAATGCCGGCTGCCTCAACGGCTCGTCGGTGACGCCGACCGCGATGCCGGGCGTGCTCGGCAACGTGCCGCGCTGGCTCCAGGACCCGCTCGGGCCGTTGGCGCTGCGGTGGAGCTATCTGCCGGCGGTGCTGCCCTATCTGGTCCGCCTGGTGCGCGCGGCGACGCCGGAAAAGGTGCGGCACCAGGCGCGCGCGCTGCGTCCGCTGCTCGGGCCGAGCGTGCCGCTGATGCGCGAGCTGGCGCGCGCCGCCGATGCCGAGCACCTCGTCCAGCAGCGCGGCCATCTCTATGTCTACCGCTCGGCCGAAGCGCTTGCCAAGGACGGCCTCGCCTGGACGCTGCGGCGCGACAATGGGGTCGTCGTCGACGAGTTTGACGCCGACGAACTGCGCCAGCTCGAGCCGGTCCTGTCGCGCGACTATGTCCGCGGCCTGCTGGTGCGCGAGAACGGTCATATCAGCGACCCGCTGGCGCTGTTGACTCGGCTGGTCGAGCGGTTGCAGGGCCAGGGCGGCGAAATCGTGCGAGCCCGCGCCGTCGGCTTCCGCCTCGTCGGCCGGCGTCTGGTTGCGATCCGCACCGATGCCGGCGAGTTTCCGGCCGACGCCGCGATCGTTTGCGCCGGCGCCCATTCGCGACCCCTGGCCGCCGCGCTCGGCGACCGGGTGCCGCTCGAGACCGAGCGCGGCTATCATCTGATGATCCGCGACCCGGAGGCGATGCCGCGCATCCCGACGGCCGATGCCGAGGGCAAGTTCGTCGCGACGCCGATGCAGGCGGGGCTGCGCTTTGCCGGCACGGTCGAGCTGGCCGGGCTCGCCGCACCGCCCGACTGGCGGCGCGCCCGCCTCCTGTTGGCGCAGGGCCGCCGCATGCTGCCCGGGCTGGCCGCCGCCTATCCCGAGGAGCGGCTGTCGCTGTGGATGGGGCATCGCCCGTCGCTGCCCGATTCGCTGCCGGCGCTGGGGCCGTCGCGCGCCAGCCCCGATGTGATCTACGCCTTCGGGCACGGCCATGTCGGCATGACCGCGGCGCCGATGACCGGCCGGATCGTCGCCGATCTCGTCGCCGGGCGGCCGGCGGCGATCGACATCGCCCCGTTCGACCCCGGCCGGTTTGCCTGAGCGGCCCCGCCCGATCGCCCGCCCCGATGGCCTGGTGGCGCCGCGCTCCGCTACAATCGCGGTGCACCCGGCCGACCACCGGTCCGGGGATGAAATGCACCGCGGGTGCGGATAATGCCGGCAACGGCCACGCGCGTCAGGTGAGCGCGCCGGCGACTGCCTGAGGCCGACGGAACATGCCCGATCGTCACCGGATCTTGATCGTCGATAGCGACGCGGCGCTACGCCAGTCGCTGGCCGAGCAGCTCGAGCTGCACGCCGAGTTCGCCTGCCGGCAATGCGACAGCGCCACGGCGGCGCTCGCGGTGCTGCAGCGCGAGCGGTTCGATGCGGTGCTGCTCGATGCCGCACTGCCGGACATTGATGGCCGCGAGCTGTGCCGGCGCCTGCGCTGCGCCGGAGTGAGCTGCCCGATTGTGATGCTGGCGGCGGCCGACAGCGACGCTGACACGCGGCTCGGGCTTGATGCCGGCGCCACCGACTATGTGACCAAGCCGTTCCGCCTCAGCGTACTGTTGGCGCTGCTGCGCGCGCATTTGCGGCAAAACGCACGCAACGGCGAGGCGGTCCTCAATATCGGGCCCTACACGTTCCGGCCGAGCGCCAGACAGCTGACCGACGCGCGCGGCCGCCGCGAGGTGCGGCTGACCGAGAAGGAAGCGGCGATCCTCAACTTCCTCTACCACGCCGGCCGGGTGATCGGCCGCGACACGCTGCTGGACGAGATCTGGGGCTATAATGCCGGCGTCACGACGCACACGCTGGAGACGCATATCTATCGCCTGCGTCAGAAGATCGAGCGCGATCCGGCGCATGCCGAGATCCTGGTGACCGAGCCGGGCGGCTACCGGCTGCTGCCGTAGGGCCGCGACCGAGGCGGGCCTCAGCGGCGATGCCGGGCGCTGCCCAGGAAATCGCGCGCGATGTAGACGGTATAGACCCTGCCGCCGCCCGGGCCCGATCGCGTGGTGATCGTCGTCAGCGGCGTCAACTCGGCAAAATCCGGGCGCATCACGCTGGCGAGGCCGTGCTCGGTGACCGCCAGGAAGTCCGCGCCGCGATGGCGGGCGATGTTATTGGTCAGCAGCCACTGGTCGGTGATGGCGGGGAACGGGTTCCACTCGACCGCCGAGAACGGGTGTGGCCGCACGTTATAGATCAGCGCCGCCAGCAGCTCGCGGTCGTCGGCAAGCAGGGTGAGCCCGGGATGCGCCGCAAGCAGCGCCGCGACGCGGTCGCCCAACTCGTGCCAGCCGCGCAGGCGGTGCAGCGGATCGTACCGCGCCGGCAGCGCCAGGCCAATCGCGGCGGCCGCGTCGGCGATGCCGAACATCGCGACCGCCAGCCCCAGGTTGAGGCCGATCGCGGCCGCCACCAACCGCCGCCAGCCCCGTTCCAGCGCCCAGGCGACGACCAGCACGATCCCCGAGACATAGGCCGGCGCCGCCCAGTTCGGCTCGGCCCGCGACAGGAAGCTCTCGAGCAGCATCAATGCCAGGGTCGGCAGGGCAAACGCGGCGAGCAGGCATGCCCGCGGTTCGGCCAGCCGCCGCGGGCGCGCCGCGATCACCAGCAGCGCGGCGAAAAACACCGGCCCGACGACCAGGAACTGCGACGCGCCAAAGCGGATGAGGGCGAGCGGGTGCATCAGGTCCGCCGTCAGGTGGGCATTGTCGCGCAGATGCAGATAGCTGACGAAGCCGTTCTGCCAGTTCCACCACAGGTTGGGCAGGTAGAGCAGCGCGGCGATCAGCATGGCCCCCAAGAGCGGCCGCAAATGGCGCCGCTCCCCTGGCACCAGCACGACAAAGCCGAGCGCCGAGACGAGCCAGTAGGCCATCGCGTACTTGGCGAGGAGGCCGAACCCGGCGGCCAGGCCGGCGACCAGCCACCAGCGCTCGCCGCCCGGTTCGCGCGCCCGGATCAAGCCGTAGAGCGCCAATGCCCAGCACGGCAGCAGCGCGGCGTCGGTCGAGATGATGAAGGCCGACAGCGAGACGCCGGGCAGGGTGACATACGCCAGCGCCGACCAGAACCCGATGCGCCGGTCATAGAGCCGCGCCGCGATCGCGTAGACCAGCATGGCGGCGCCGGCATGCAGCAGCGGCGCCGACAGGCGGATCGCGAACTCGCTGTCGCCGAACGCCGCCGTCGTCAGCGCGATCAGCCAGGCGACCAGCGGCGGCTTCGAGTAATAGCCAAAGGCCGGGTGTTGCGCCCAGAACCAGTACTGCGCCTCGTCCGGGTAGAGCCCGGTCGATTGCGCCGCGAGCCAGATCAGCCGCGCCGCGGTGATTGCCGCGACGGCGGCCAGCGTCCACAGGCGGTAGGCGCGAGCAAGGCCGGGCGCCATGGCGGCAGCCGGCGGTCGGTCCGGAGATGAAAGGCTCAGGCCCTGCATTGCCCCGTGCCCCGGGTTGCGACCGGCCCAGCATAAAAGAAATCGCGGCGGCCCGACATCGCTCCCGAACGGCGATATTGTCGCGCTAAGTGCCGCGGTTTGGCTTGCCTTCGCGGCGGCCGATGGCACCTCTAGCGCCGCGCAGCGATCCGGCGGGCTGCGCGTGGCGAAGCCGGAAGGGTTACGCGAGGACAGCATGCGCAAAACGGCACTTATGCTCGGCCTGCTGGCGGCGGCCGCGATATGGCCCGCGGCCCAGGCGGCCGCAACCACCTACCGGGCCAGCCTGAGCACCGCCAGCGAGGTGCCGCCGGTCCAGGGCGCGGGCAGCGGCAGCGCCGCAATCAATGTCGATACGGCGACGCGCAAACTGTCGTGGCGGGTCGAGTATTCCGGGATGAGCAGCCCGGTCGTCGCGGCCCATATTCATTGCGGCGCCGCGGCCGGCGCCAACGCGCCGGTTGCCGTGCCGCTCGGCAAGGCGCCCAACCTCGCCAGCCCGATCGAGGGCTCGGGCAAGATGACCGCCGCCCAGCTGGCCGAATTGAAGGCCGGCAAGTGTTACGTCAACCTGCATACCGCCAAGCACAAACCCGGCGAGGCACGCGGCCAGCTCGCGCCGTAGAGCGCTCGGACTGCGCCCCAGTCAGCGGGTGGGGACCGGCCGCCGCAACCGCGCCGCACGCGCCCCGAGATGTTCGATCCGCGGTCGTGCTAGGGCGACGATGCCGGCGCCTCGTGGATGATCGGCGGCAGGTTGTCGACCACTTCCAGGGTGACCATGAAAGTGAAGTCGAGCGTTGCCAGGCCAAGCGCGATGACCAGCAGGAACGCGTTCATATCGCCGGCGACGCGGTCCATGCGGCGCCAGAATTCCCTGATCGGCGTGCGATTGGGCGAAGGTTCACGGTGCATGATCGTGTCGTTCCCTTGAAGCCTGAAAACTTATGATGTGACCATATAGGCCAATGCTGCACCGCACAATCGCCGATGAGACAAGACAGCTATGCATACCTTTCTTGCCTGCCAGCCGGTCGCCGGATCACGGTGCCGGCGCACTCAGCGCGACGATCAGCGGCGGCAACGCCTCGAGCGATCGCTGCGTCAGGTAAAGCCCGTCGAGCATCGCCAGGCCGATCACTAAGACGGCGAGGACGCGGTTGATCGCACCGGCCGCACGGTCGATGCGGCGCAGCGCGGGTGGGGCCGGCCGCGTTTCGGCGTCAGCCGGGCGCGCTAATGCGCTTCGTCCCAGCTTTTGGCCCAGCCGGTCTCGACGACCAGCGGCACCGACAGTTCGAGGCGCGGCGCGCAGGCGCCTTCCATGACCTCCTTGACGAGCCGGGCCGTCGCTTCGACCTCGTCTTCGGCGGTCTCGAAGAGCAATTCGTCATGCACCTGCAACAGCATGCGCGCCTTGAGCCCGGCCGCGGCCAGCGCCGCCGGCAGGCGCCCCATCGCCCGCTTGATGATGTCGGCCGCCGAGCCCTGCAAGGGCGCGTTGATCGCCTGCCGCTCGGCTCCGGCGCGGCGCGCCGGGTTGGCGTCGCGAATGCCCGGGATGAAGCACTTGCGGCCGAAGATCGTCTCGACATAGCCGGCGCGGCGCGCCTCGGCCTTGATCCGCTCCATATAGCCGCGGATGCCCGGAAAGCGCTCGAAATAGGCGCGGATATAGGCCGCCGCCTCGCTTTGCGGCACGCCGATCTGGTTGCCGAGGCCAAACGCGCTAATGCCATAGATGATGCCGAAATTAATCGCCTTGGCGCGCCGCCGGGTCTGCGGGTCCATCCGGTCGAGCGGCACGCCGAACACTTCGCTCGCCGTCGCGGCGTGAATGTCGTGACCGGCGAGGAAAGCGTCCTTCAATGCCGGAATGTCGGCGACATGGGCGGCAAGGCGCAACTCGATCTGGCTGTAGTCGGCCGACAGCAGCAGGTGTCCCGGCTCGGCGACAAAGGCATGGCGGATCTTGCGCCCCTCCTCGGTGCGGATCGGGATGTTCTGGATGTTGGGCTCGGATGACGACAGCCGGCCGGTCGCCGTGGCGGCCAGCGCAAACGAGGTATGGACGCGGCCGGTCTGGCTGTCGATCTCCTCGCCGAGCGCGTCGGCATAGGTCGATTTGAGCTTGGTCAGCTGGCGCCATTCGAGAACCTGCGCCGGCACCGGGTGCAGCGGCGCCAGCGTCTCAAGGACCCCGGCATCGGTGCCGTAGGCGCCGGTCTTGCCCTTCTTGCCGCCGGGCAATTGCAGCTTTTCGAACAGCACTTCGCCCAGCTGCTTGGGCGAGCCGATGTTGAAGTCGTTGCCGACATCGCGCCAGATCGCGGCTTCGAGTTCGGCGATGCGCCGCGCGAAGTCGCGCGACAATTCGGCCAATGCCGCGCGATCGACCTTGACGCCGGCATGCTCCATCGCCGCGACGACCGGCACCAGCGGGCGCTCGATCGTCTCGTAGAACGCGGTCATGTGCTCGCGCACGAGGCGCGCCTTCAGGAGCATGTGCAGGCGCAGCGCCGCGTCGGCCCGCCCGGCGGCGAACTCGCAGGCCGCCGCGGTCGCCACCGCGGCGAAGGCGACGAGGTTTCTGCCGCTGCCGAGAAGCGCTTTCGCCGGGGTCAGCGGATGGCTCAGGGCGCGGCTGGTCAACTCCTCGATGGCGTGGTCGACCTGGCCGCCATCGAGCACATAGGACATCAGCATCGTGCAGTCGCAGGGCCCGAGCGCGATGCCGTAGCGCAGCAGCAGTTGCGCCGCGCCCTTCATATCGTGGCCGATCTTCAGGATGCCGGGGTCTTCGAGGAGCGGCTTCAGGCGCGCCAGCGCCGCCTCGATCGTGAGGCGAGGGAGATTACTCTTTTCGTCATGCCCGGACTTGTTCCGGGCATCCACGTCTTCGTTTTCGGGGATGGCCGGGTCAAGCCCGGCCATGACGGCCTGGGAAGGCTCTAAGCCGAAACTGGTCTGCCGCTCGGTTGTGCGGTGGCCAAGCGGGATGTAGGCGGCGCGGATAGTGCCCGGGTGTTCCTTATCGTACACCGCAGACAGCGCGGATGGGCTATGCGCCAAAGAAATTCCGCACAACTCCGGCCGGGTGTTTGGAACGGCGCTCGCCGCTACCCAGAGCGCCACTTCGCCGGCGTCTTGGGCAGACCTGATCCATTTTTCGAGCGATTCCGCTGTATCGATGATCTGATAATTGCGCTCGCCGGAGAACGGCGGGATCTGCGGGATGACCGGCTCGGCCGGTTCGCCCGGGGATGCGGCGAGCGCGGACGGGTCGGCCGCCAGGCGCTGCACGATGCGCCCCTTCAGCGCGCGCAACTCCATCTCGTCGAGGAACGCGAACAGCTTGGCGGGGTCGTAGGGCTTGACCCGCAGCTCTGACAGCGGACAAGGCAGCGGCACGTCGTCGTCGAGCGTCACCAGCACCTTGGACAGCCGCGCCTTGGCTTCGTTCTCGATCAACGCCTCGCGCCGTTTCGGCTGCTTGATCTCGTGCGCATGGGCGAGCAGCGTTTCGAGATCGCCATAGGCGTTGATCAGCTCGGCGGCGGTCTTGACGCCGATGCCGGGGACGCCGGGGACATTGTCGGTGCTGTCGCCGCACAGCGCCTGCACCTCGATGACCTTGTCGGGTCCGACGCCAAACTTCTCGCGCACCTCATCTTCGCCGATCGGGCGATCGCTCATCGGGTCGCGCATCGTCACGTTGCCGCCGACCAGCTGCATCAGGTCCTTGTCGGATGACAGGATCGTCACCCGGGCGCCGGCAGCGGCGGCGTGGCGCGCGTAGGTCGCGATCAGATCGTCGGCCTCGAAATCGGCCAGCTCGATCTGGCAGATGTCGAACGCCTGCGCCGCCCGCCGCACATGTTCGAATTGCGGGACGAGGTCGTCCGGCGTTTCGCGCCGATTGGCCTTGTACTGGTCGTAGATGCGGTTGCGGAACGAGGCGCCGGAAGCGTCAAACACCACCGCCATGTAGTCGGCGTCGGTCTCGCGCCGGTACTTGTCGAGCATGTTGCTGAAGATCGTCACGACCTCGGTCGGCATGCCGTCGGATTTGCGCTGGAAGCGATCGGCCTTGGGGTCGCGGGCGCGCGCGAAATAGGCGCGGAAGATGAAGCCCGAGCCGTCGATCAGAAAGACATGATGCGGCGTCGCCGAGGGTGCGGCGGGTGGTGGCGGGGTCGGACGCGCGGCGGCGACCGTGCCGGCGCCGACGACATCATCCATCGGCGCCTCCCGCAGCCTCGCCGGCCCGGCCCGGCGATGGGCTGTCGCCGGGATTGTGTTCGCGCTGCGCCACCCGCCGGTTGACGTAAAGGCGCGAGCAATAGGGACACTCGACGCGGCCCGACGGCGCCAGGTTGAGGTAGACCCGGGGATGGCCGAGCGGGCCGCCACCGCCCCCGTGGCCGCCCCCGGGGCCACCCCCGGGGCCACCCCCGGAGCCACCGCTGCAGGCCGCCACCATCTCGTCGATCTCGATGGTCTCGAAAGGGGTCATCTGCGATCCGGAACATGCTGCCGGCCCGGCAGACTGAGCTCGCGTCGAGCGCCTGCCGGTTGACCGTCCGATGGGCCGGATGATACGCGTTGCCGCGGGACAATCAATGATCGGCTCGCGCTCGGTTTCCGGCCGGAAGACGCTGGCGCGGCGGGGCGCCCGGCGGGCGGCGCTGCTGCTGGTGCCGCTGCTGCTACTGGTCTCGCTGCCGCTGCTCGCCGCGTGCGGGCCGGCCGGCGAGGGGGGAATCCGGTTCGGCCGCGCCGCGCCATCACCCGAGGTCGCGCGCGAGGCGGGGCCGGCGCGATTTGCCGGCGGCGTCTTCATCACCGCCGACGGCACCCGGCTGCCGCTGCGCTGGTGGCTGCCCGAGGGCGGGGTCCGCGCGGTGATCCTCGCATTGCACGGGTTCAATGATTACGCCAACGCCTTCGCCGCACCGGCGAAGCGGTGGGCGGCAAGCGGCATCGCCACCTATGCCTATGACCAGCGCGGTTTCGGCCGCGCTCCCGAGCGCGGCCGCTGGGTCGGCGAGGGGCGGCTCGCCGTCGATGCGATCGTCGCTAGCCGGCTCTTGCGCCGTGCCTATCCCGGGCGGCCGCTCTACCTGCTTGGCGAAAGCATGGGCGGCGCCGTTGCGATCCTGGCGGCGAGCGGCGCGACGCGCGGGGTGATCCCCGGCGAGGCCGGCATGCCGGTCGCCGATGTCGACGGGGTCGTGCTCGCCGCGCCGGCGGTCTGGGGTCGCGCGACGATGGACTTCCTGCCGAAGGCGGCCCTGTTCGTCGCAGCACGGCTGTTTCCCGACCTGGTGCTGACGGGGCGCGGGCTGCGCATTCGCGCCTCCGACAACATCGCGATGCTGCGGGCGCTGGGGCGCGATCCGCTGGTGCTGAAAGGCGCTCGCATCGACACGATCTACGGGCTCGTCAACCTGATGGACGACGCGCTCGCGGCGGCGCCGCGCCTGCGCTGTCCGACGCTCCTATTGTACGGCGCGCATGACGAACTGATCCCGCGCCGGGCGATGGCCGATTTCGTGGCGCATCTGCCGCCCGATCCCGGGCACACCCGCCGGCTCGCCTATTATGCGCACGGCTATCATATGCTGCTGCGCGATCTCGAAGGACCGGTGGTGGCCGGCGATGTCGCGAGCTGGATTCTCGACCGCCGTTCGCGGCTGCCCTCGCAGGCCGACGCGGCCGACGGACACCGCCCCTGGCCGCCGGCGCACCCCGCCGCGCTCGCCACCCCGGTGATGCCGCTTGCACGGGCCGGCGCGAGGCGGTAATCACCACCGCCTATTGCGGACCCGTAGCTCAGCTGGATAGAGCGCTGCCCTCCGAAGGCAGAGGTCGCACGTTCGAATCGTGTCGGGTCCGCCAATATCAGGATGCCCGCCGAGATCAGGATGCCCGCCGAGCGCTCGCCGGCGCGGACCCGGCTCTACGGTCTCCGGACCCGACGGGACACGGATCGTGCGCATGCTGGTACCGCACCATCCGCCCGCCCCCGAAAGAAATTTACCTATACGGCGCACCGCGCCCCTGCGGCGCGGGGGAACGGGACGCCGGTACGAAGAAAATTTTCGGTTTGTGGCGGGCCCGGCCGGCTAGCGAGCGAAAGGCGTTGCGGCGGCGGTGATTTGGCGCTACCTCGTTAACCGTTTTGGGTCTTGGGGCGCCGATTTGTCATGGCGGCGGGCAACCTCGTGCAGGGCGCGCTCTTTACCGCGATGGTGGTTCGCGCGGGGATGCTGCGCGACCCCGCTTTCGCCGACGAACTGGCGCAGCAGATCGAGCGGAGCCCGCGGTTTTTTCAGAATGCGCCGGTCGTGCTCGACCTGAAATCCACCGACGGCTTTACCACCACCGCCGAATTCGTCGAGGCACGGCAGGTGTTGCGCGACTACACGCTGTCACTGGTCGGCGTGCAGAATGCCGAGCCGGCCCAGCTCGCGGCCGCCGCCGAAGCCGGGCTGGCGAGCTTTGCGCCGACCGCTTCGCAGCCGAGCCGCCGTGCCGCGCCGGCCGCCGCAGCCGCACCCGCCACCGCACCCGCCGTCACACGGGCACAACCGGCCCGCGCGGCGGCGCGCTTTGTCAATCAGCCGGTCCGCTCAGGAACGCAGATCTATGCCCGCGGCACCGATCTCGTCGTCACCGCTGCGGTGAGCCCCGGCGCCGAACTGATCGCCGACGGCAACATCCACGTCTATGCGGCGCTGCGCGGGCGCGCGATCGCCGGGGCGAGCGGCGACACGAGCGCGCGAATTTTCTGCTCGCGCCTCGAAGCCGAACTCGTCAGCATCGCCGGGCGCTATCTGGTCAGCGAGCAGCTGCCGCCTGAGCAGCGCGGGACGCCGGTGCAGATCGCCCTGCTCGATGATCAGTTGACCATCCTCTCAAATTGACGCCTCATCAATCGTGATAAGGGTTGCGAATCGGTCTTCTCGCGCCGGAAAATAGCGATCTTGGAACGCGGCGGAGTGGCGAAGGACAGTTCTTTGGCAAAGGTCGTAGTCATCACCTCGGGCAAGGGAGGGGTCGGCAAGACGACCACCGCCGCGGCGTTTGCCGCCGGCTTGGCGTTGCGCGGGCACCGGACTGTGGTGATCGATTTTGATGTGGGACTGCGCAACCTCGACCTGATCATGGGTTGCGAGCGCCGCGTCGTATTTGATTTCATCAATGTGATCAATGGCGACGCCAACTTGAACCAGGCATTGATCAAGGACAAACGTAACGACTCCCTCTATATCTTCCCCACCTCGCAAACCCGTGACAAGAATGCACTCAAACGCGAGGGGGTGGACCGGGTGATCGAGGAGCTGAAGCAGCAGTTCGATTACATCATCTGCGACAGCCCGGCGGGGATCGAGCACGGTGCGATTACGGCGCTGTACTTTGCGGATAGCGCGATCATCGTGACCAACCCGGAAGTCTCTTCGGTACGCGACAGCGATCGCATCATCGGCATTCTGGCCTCGCGCTCGCGCCGCGCCGAGCGCAACGAGCCGCCGGTCGAAGTCAACCTGCTGCTGACCCGCTACGATCCGACGCGGGTCGCCAAGGGCGAGATGCTGACCGTCGAGGATGTCAGGGAGATCCTGTCGATCCCGCTATTGGGCGTCATCCCCGAATCCGAATCGGTGCTGCGCGCCTCCAATACCGGCACCCCCGTCGCGTTCGACGAGGAGAGCCCGGCCGGCCGCGCCTATCTCGACGCGGTCGCGCGGTTTCTCGGCGAGCAGCGCGAGATGCGCTTTGTCAAACCCGAGCGCCGCAGTCTTTTTCGCGTCTTGTTCGGCAGGGCGTAATGGGGTTGTTCAATCTGTTCTCGCCGCACCGCCACAGCGCCTCGATCGCCAAGGAGCGGCTGAAGATCGTGCTGGCGCATGAGCGCGCCGGCCGCACCGCGCCCGATTTCCTGCCGCGGCTGCAGAAAGAGCTGATCGACGTCGTCGGCCGCTATGTCTCGATCCACGACGACATGATCCGCGTCAATCTCGGCAAATCGGGCGAGACCTCGCTCTTGGAGATCAACATCGAGATCGACAGCACCAAGCCGCTGCCGACCCCGCCGCGTACCGGGCGCGGCGGCGCGGCGACCCCGGCGCGGCCCGGCTGAACGCAACCGCCCGGCGGTCGCGCGGTTGTCGACGATGCGCCTGAGCGCCGCCGAAGAGGCGATGCTGGCCGGCGAGTGCGGCGCAGCGCGGCAATGGGCCATCCGGCACCAGATCGCGGTCGGCGAATTCTTCGATGCCGCCGATTTCGTGGCCGTGTCGCAGGCGCATATCATGGCTGACACCGAGTCGCTGGGCGAGGCCGGGGTGGGCTTTCTCGAAGGCCTCGCCGCCCTGCCCGCTGCCGAGCGGCAGGTGCTGGTGCCGACCCTGACCGACCCGCGCGGCCTTGATGTCGCGGTCTACAAGCGGCTCGGCCAGAGCGAGGCGATGCGCGCCCTCGAGGCGCGCGCGATCGCGGCGCTGACGGCCTTTGGCGTCCTGATGACCGACACCTGCATCAATTACCAGACGATCATGCCGCCGACGCGGGGCGAGCACCTCGCGATGGGCGACACCGGCGTCGTCATCTATTCGAACAGCGTGTTCGGCGCGCGCAGCAATTTCGAGGGCGGGCCGTCGGCATTGGCGGCGGGGCTGACCGGCCGCACCCCGCGCTACGGCTATCACCTCGACGAATGCCGCCGCGCGACGCGGCGTTTTCGGCTCGACGCGATGCCGCGCGACCTCAGCGAGTGGGGCGCTTTGGGCGGCATTGTCGGGCGCGCCTGCGGCTCCTATTGGGAGGTGCCGCTGATCGAGGGCATTTCAGAGGAGCTTGGCGCGGCGCCCGGCTCGGATGCGCTCAAGCATTTCGGCGCGGCGCTCGCCAGCTACGGCTCGGTGGCGCTGTTCCACATGCCGGGCATCACCCCCGAGGAGGCGACTCCGGCCGGAACGTCGCAATCCGAAATGATCACCCGCGGCGAGATCGAGGCGTTTGTCGCCGCCTATGGCGCCGCCGGCGACACGGTCGATGTCGTCGTGTTCGCGGCACCGCAATTGTCGCTGATCGAGATGGCGGCAGTCGCCGATGCGCTCGCCGGCCGGCAGGTGCATGAGGCGACGACGCTGCTCGTCGCCACCTCGCCCGAAATCAAGCATGCTGCCGACCGCATGGGGCTGACCGGCCGCATCGAGGCGGCGGGCGGGATCGTCGCCGCCGGGATGTGCTTCTACAACAGCTATGCCGGCGAGATGGCCGAGGCCAACGGCTGGAAGCGCCTCATGACCAATTCGGCAAAGCTCGTCAACATCATCGGCGGCTACGGCTACCGCCCGACGCTCGCCAGCCTCGAACGCTGCGTCGCTTCGGCGGTCAAGGGGCGGATCGTGTGATGCCGATCGTCCTCAATTGCCACCAGGGCATCGGTCCGGCGGTGACCGGCGAGGCCTTGGTCGCCCGCGACAATTTCAGCGCGCGCTATGACCTCGACCGGAAAGAAGGAGTCTTTTCCCGCCCCAGCCACGCCCTCGCCGGGCAAAGCTACCAGGGCCGCGTGCTGGTGCTCGACCAGGCGAAAGGCGGCGTGGCGACCGCCTGGATGCTGCGCGACATGGCGCAGCGCGGCATCGTGCCCTTGGCGCTGATCTTCAACCGGGTCAACCCGATCCTGGCGCAAGGCGCCGCCTTTGCCGGGGTTGCGCTGGTTGACCGCTTTGCGGGCGATGTCACCGAATTCTTCCGCACCGGCGACCGGCTGCGCGTCGATCCCGCCGCGGGGATTGTCGAGATCCTCAGCCGAGACATGTGATGTTGGGGCTTGAGGCGGCCGCCGGGTCGGGAACATTATCGCCGTCCGACGCCGGCACACGAGGAGAGCGCGATGAGTTCGACCGAGCAGACTGGCGCCGAACGGCGCGGCGCCTTCAGCGGCTATTATAACCGGCCGGCGCCGTTCGCGGCGAGTCCGCTGGCCGAAGTCGGCCCGGGCACGGCGGGCGGCGAATATCTGCGCCGCTACTGGCACCCGATCATGATCGAGTCGGAACTCCGGGAGCTGCCGATCGCGCTGCGCCTCCTCGGCGAGGACCTCGTGATCTTCCGCGATGGCAGCGGCGCGATCGGGCTGCTGCACCGGGCCTGCGCCCATCGCGGCGCCTCGCTCGAATTCGGCATCGTGCAGGAACACGGCATCATGTGCTGCTATCACGGCTGGCAGTTCGCCACCGACGGCACCGTGATCGCCGCCGGCGCCGAGCCGCCGGCCAATCTGGCGCGCTACAGCTTCTGCCAGGGCGCCTATCCGGCAATCGCCCGCCACGGCATGATCTTCGCCTATATGGGCCCGCTCGAGCAGATGCCGGTGTTTCCGGAATATGACACCTTCAGCCACCCCGACGGCAACCAGCTGATCCCGATCAAGATGACGTTGCCGTGCAACTGGCTGCAGATCGTGGAGAATGCCTGCGACCCGATCCACAACGCCTATCTGCACGCGATTTCATCGGGCGCGCAGTTTTCGCCGGCCTTCGCGGTGCTGCCGGCGCTCGACTTTGTCGAGACCCCGCTCGGCTTCCTGTCGATGGCGACGCGCCGGATCAACGGCAACGTCTTCATCCGCGCCAGCGACATCATCCTGCCCAACGCCGCGCAATTCGCCTCGGGGCAGAATGCCGGCGAGAACGAATGCTTTCACATCGCCTGCTCGCTGACCCGCTGGGTCGTGCCGATCGATGACCAAAACTCCTATTACATCGGCTTCACGCACGCCAATGCGCGCAACAACCGGATCGTCGAGATCGATCCCTCGCTCTACGGGGTCGACAAGATGAACTTCATCGGCCAGACCGCCGACCGGCCCTACCCCGAGCGTCAGCGCCAGCCGGGCGACTATGACGCGCTGGTCAGCCAGGGGGCGATGGCCAACCACAAGAACGAACATCTCGGCACGACCGATCGCGGCATCGTCACCTTCCGCCGCATGCTCGGCCGCGCCATCGAGGCGGTGCGCATCGGCGAGACGCCGGCGCTGCCTCGGCTCTATCCGGACGGCTGCGTGCGCACCTACAATCACGAGCTGGTGTTCCGCCTGCCGTCGCAGTCGAACATCGGCGACCTCGCCTCGCTCGAGCAGTTCGGCCGGCGCGTCGCGCAGATCGTCGTCGATACCGACGACCTGCCGGTGCTCGAACGCGAGCGGGTCGCCGGCGAGCGCATCCGCCGGCTGCTCGGCGAAGACCTCGTCGCCTGAGCCGCCTCGCATGCCGTTTATTTGTGCCACCCCGCCGGCCGAGCGCGCCACGCGCGCCAGCGATATTGTGTTGGTCGGCGGCTGGGGGTTCATCTCGGGGCTGGGGCCGATCGATCTCGCCGACGATCGCGTGCCCTTGCCCGAGGGGATCGAGCGCCAGACGAAGAAGGTCTTCGGCAATCTCGAAACGCTGTTGCGTGCCGCCGGGCTGGGCAAGGAGAACGTCGTCTCGGTGCGGGTGTCGCTCGTCGAATTCCCGCGCCTTTACGAGCGCATGAACCTCGCCTATGGCGGATTTTTCGCCGCCGACCGGCTGCCGGCGCGCAGCGTCGTCGGCGTCAGCCATCTGACCCGCGGCGCGCAGGTCGAGATGGATTTCGTGGTCTGCGTGACGCCGCCCTGAGCCGTCCCGGCCGCCCCTGTTAAACGCCGCCGTCTCGCGCTACAGTCGCCGTGCGGGCGCGCGGCGCTGGCGCGGGGAGGTTAACGATGTCGACGAGCTATCGCTACACGCTGCCGGTCGAGCAGTCCGAATGGAAGTTTGAGGGCCATAGCGACGTCTGCTTCACCTGGGAGTATGACGAAAACCGCGCCGGTCTGCTGCAGCTCTACGACAAGGGCAAAAAGCAGCAATGGGACGCGGCCGAGCGCATCGACTGGTCGCAGGACCTCGACCCCGAGAACCCGATGCTGCTCGACGACCGCGTCGTGCCGATCTTCGGCTCGGACATCTGGAACAAGATGACCGAAGCCGAGCGCCGCCGCCTGCGCCACCATCAGCAGGCCTCACAGATCTCGCAGTTCATGCACGGCGAGCAGGGCGCGCTGATCGCCACCGCGAAAATCGTGCAGACCGTCCCGGACCTCGATTCCAAGTTCTACGCGGCGACCCAGGTGATGGACGAGGCGCGCCATGTCGAAGCCTATGCGCGCCTGCTGCACGAGAAATTCGAGCTCGCCTATCCAATCACCCATGGGCTCAAGGCGCTCTTGGAAAACGGCCTCAGCGACAGCCGCTGGGACATGACCTATCTGACGATGCAGATCCTGATCGAGGGGCTGGCGCTGGCCGCGTTCCAGCGCATCCGCGACCAGTCGAAAAACCCGCTCGCCGCGGCGGTCAACGCCTATGTCATGCAGGACGAGGCGCGGCATGTCGCGTTCGGCCGGCTGGCGCTGCGCGACTACTACCCGCAGCTGACCGACGCCGAGCGCAACGAGCGCGAGGAATTCACGGTCGAGGCGTGCTGGCACATGCGCGAGCGCTTCAATCAGCGCGAGGTGTGGGAGCGGCTGGGGCTTCCGGTCAAGGAGTGCATCGAGATCCTCGACCATTCCGAATCGATGCAGATGTTTCGCAGCCGGCTGTTCAGCCGCATCGTGCCGACCGTCAAGGATATCGGGCTGTGGGGGCCGAAGGTGCGAGAGGCCTTCGCCGCAATGGGCGCGATCCAGTTCGCCGAGATCGATGCCGCCGCGGTGCTCGAAGCCGATGCCCGGGTTGCCGAGGAGTTCGACGCCCGCACGCGCCTCGCCGACGCCGCCGCGGCGGAATGAGCGAGCTGCGGATCGCGGCTGGACCCTTCCCGTTTCATGCCCGTTGGAAGAGGCGCACTGGAGCGGCGAGGCCTGCTGAATCCCGCTCGGCGGGCTTGATCTCGGCCTCGGCTGCGAAAATGCGACGAGCTACCCGGTGCCGGGCCAGATCCTGCTCTATCCCGGCGGCCTCAGCGAGACCGAGATCCTCTTTCCTTATGGCGCAGTTCGCTTCGCCAGCAGTAGTGTCGCACTTTGATTGTAACAGCCCTTGACGTGGGTGTCGTGCTGGCCGCTCGGTTCCGATATGCTTACCGAAAGCAAAGAGCGAGCGAATGCGAGGATCCGCGTACTGGAGCTACGACCCCGATGCCAAGGCGTGGTATTTCGGGCTGAATGAGCGCGCGCCAGGACCGTATCGAGTGCAGATCAAAGTTGAAGCAATCCTCGATCTGGATAGCGATGGTCGACTCGCGGGCATAGAAATCATTGACTGGAAACCGGACGGCACGCCGCTTGAGCCGCCTCTTGGTGTGAGATAGGTGCGCGATGCCGCTTACGGGTCGCAAAGTGAGGTTCGGCCATGTCGAACGATGTTGCAATCGAAGCTCGCATCCCCGTTGAACTGGATGACGCGCTGGCGCGGCTCGCATCGTCTCGCGGGAAGACAAAGTCGCGGCTGGTACGCGAAGTGCTTGCCGAGTTTGTCTTGAGCGAGAAAGCTTTCGCGGCAGCCGTGGCGGAGGGGCGCGCTGCGGCCGATGCCGACGATTTGATCGATCACGACGAGGTCATGCGGCAGATCGACGAACTTCTGGCAAAGCAGAAATGACCATCATTCGCTGGACCCGACCAGCGCTGGTCGATTACAGCGAGATCATCAGCCGGATAAGAAATGCCAACCCCGGCGCCGCCATCCGGATCGGCCAATCGATCAAGGACCGCTTGGCCCTCCTCGCAACGATGCCACGAATGGGACGTAGGGGCCGAGTCGCAGGCACGCGAGAACTTGTCCTGTCCAGAACGCCGTATATCGTCATCTACGAGCTGCGCGGCCCTGACGAGCAGATTTACATTCTGCGCGTGTTGCATGGCGCGCGACGATGGCCCCCAAGCTAAGCAAAGCGGGCGGCGCCCGCTACATGCAAACGCCGGTGGGACGGAATGCCGTCGACAGTCCCGGCTGATCCGGGGACGAGGCGATACTGCGGGCGGCCAACCGCTCGCTCGCGGTTCTTCTCGGGCTGGCCTAATCCCGTCCGCTTCGTCTAACCTGCCGGCGACATCAAGGAATTTGCGGAGGCAAGCGCCCATGCCCGGTTTTACGACGCGGCCCGAGATCCGCGGCACGTTCGGGGTCGTTGCGACGACCCATTGGCTCGCATCGTCGGTGGCGATGGGCGTCCTCGAAAAGGGCGGCAACGCGTTCGATGCGGCGGTGGCGGCCGGGTTTACGCTGCAGGTCGTCGAGCCGCATCTCAACGGCCCGCTTGGCGAGGCGCCGATCCTCGTCTACAGCGCCAAGAACCGGCGCTGCAACATGATCTGCGGCCAGGGCGTGGCGCCGGCGGCGGCGACGATCGCGCGCTATCGGGCGCTCGGCCTCGACCTGATCCCCGGCACCGGGCTACTCGCCGCCTCGGTGCCGGGCGCCTTCGACGCCTGGGCGCGGCTGGCGCGCGACTGGGGCACGCTGCCGCTCAGCGAGCTGATGGCGCCGGCTTTGGGTTATGCCGAGAACGGCTATCCGCTGGTCGGGCGCATTCGCGACACGATCATGACCGTCGCCGAGCTGTTCCGTAAGGAATGGACCAGTTCCGCGGCGGTCTACCTGCCGGGCGGCAATCCGCCGGTGCCCGGCAGGCTGTTCCGCAACCCGGCATTGGCAGCAACCTATCGCCGCGTGCTGGAAGCGGCGACGGCCGGCGGCGGCGCCAAAGGCCATGGGCGCGAGCACCAGATCGAGGCGGCCCGCGACGCCTGGTACCGCGGCTTTGTCGCCGAGACGATCGACCGTTTCTGCCGCACCGAGAAGGTGTTTGACGTCTCGGGCCGGCATCACGGCGGCCTCCTTACCGCCGACGACATGGCGCGCTGGCAGGCGCCGGTCGAGGCGCCGCTGACCTACGATTACCGCGGCCACACGATCGTCAAGGGCGGGCCGTGGGGCCAGGGGCCGGTGCTGTTGCAGCAGCTCGCCCTGCTGCAGGGCTTCGAGCTCGACGATCTCGACCCGGTCGGGCCGGATTTCGTCCACCTCGTCACCGAATGCGCCAAGCTCGCCTATGCCGATCGCGAGGCGTGGTACGGCGACCCGGATTTTGTCGATGTGCCGATGGCGACCCTGCTATCGGTGGCCTACAACGACGCGCGGCGCCGGCTCGTCGGCGAGCACGCCTCGCTCGAATTGCGCCCCGGCCGCCCCGACGGCCGCGAGCCCTTTGTGCTGGTCGGCGGCGCCGACAACGCGGCGGCCGGCGCCGGCATCGGCGAGCCAACGGTCGGCGAATTGGGTGCCGTCGCCGGCGACACCTGCCATCTCGACATCATCGACCGCTGGGGCAACATGGTGTCGGCGACGCCGTCGGGCGGCTGGCTGCAAAGCTCGCCGGTCATTCCCGAATTGGGATTCTGCCTCGGCACAAGATTGCAGATCGCCTGGCTCGACGAGCGTTCGGCCTCCGCGCTGATGCCGGGCAAGCGGCCGCGCAGCACCCTGTCGCCGACCCTGGCGCTCAAGGACGGCGAGCCGTGGATGGCGTTCGGCACCCCGGGCGGCGACGGGCAGGACCAGTGGTCGACGCAGCTTTTGCTGCACCACCTGCACCACGGCATGAATTTGCAGGAGGCGATCGACTGCCCGGAATTCAACAACGAGCACGCGCCCTCGTCGTTCTACCCGCGCGCCGCCAATCCGGGCGGGCTGGTGCTCGAAGGCCGCTTCCCGGAGACGACGGCGCGCGCGCTCAAGGAACGCGGCCACCGCGTGCGCAATGGCGAAACCTGGTCGGGCGGGCGGCTGACCGCCTGCGCCCGCGAGGCGACCCCGGACGGCACGATCCTCAAGGCCGCCGCCAACCCGCGCGGCATGCAGACCTACGCCGTCGGGCGTTAGCGGTCGGGCGTTAGCGCTCGCGCTATGGGTGGGCAGCGATGAAGGCGGCGATCAACCGGTTGACCTCGCCCGATTTCTCCATGTGCGGCAGGTGGCCGGCGCCGTCGATGACGTGCACCGTCAGCTTCGGGGCAAGCGCTTCGGCCTGGGCGAGCGGGATGATGCGGTCGTCGCGCCCCCAGATCAGCTGCACCGGCAACGCCAGGTTTATGGCGATTTCGGCGAGGGCGACCCGCTGGACGGCATTGGGAAACCAGTCCTGCGCCAGCCTCTCGAGGGCCGCGGCAACGCCGTCGAGCCGCTTGTAGCGCAGCACGTCCTCGACCATCTGCCGGCTGACCATCGCCGGATCGTGCACCAGCAGGGTCAGCACCTCCTGCATCTCGCGGCGCCGCTGGGCGCGTACGAAGCCGCCGATGAAATTGCCGTTGATCTCCGGCCCAAGCCCGGCCGAAGCAATCAGGGTGAGGCTTGCCACCCGCTCGGGTTGCCGGCTGGCCGAGGCGAGCGCGATGGCGCCGCCCATCGAATGGCCGACCAGATGCACCCGTTCGACCCCCAGCGCCGCGAGCGCGCGGTCGATGTCGGCGGCGAAGCTGGCCGCATCGACCGCCGCGTCCAACAGCTTTATCGAGCCGCCGTGGCCCGGCAAATCGAGCGCGATCGCGCGCCGGCTCTCGGCGAGCACCGGCTGGTTGAACATCCAGGTGTTGAGATCGGCCCCGAACCCGTGCACCAGCAGCACCGGGGTCGCCGGCCCGCCGCCGAGATCGAGCACCCGCAGCCGCTTGCCACCCGCCTCGATGTCGCACGGCGCCGCTTCGGTCGCCTCGGCCGCGTCCGCTGCAGCCGGCTCGGGGGCGACAAACCCGGCGACAAACGCATCGATCGCCGCCTCGGGGGTGCTGTCGGGCGCCGCCACGGCGAGCAGCGCGCCGATCGGCAGGGTGACGCCGGCGGCGGCAACAATGCGGCGCAGATGGCCCGGCTCGCTCGCCTCAAAGACATTGGTGATCTTGCTGGTCTCGATTTCGAGCAGTTCCTCGCCGGCCCGATAGAGTTCGCCCTCCCGCTTGAGCCAGCCGAGGACCTTGCCCTCGGTCATCGTCAGGCCCCATTTCGGCATCGTGATCGCAACGATTGGCGCGCTCATCAGCCCCGCCCCTAGCCGCGCATTTTCACCGGCGGGACCTCGCGCGGCACGATCAGGGCGCAGCCGGTGGTCGCCTTGACCTCCTCGACGCTGATGCCCGGCGCGATCTCCTTCAATTCCATGCCCTGGGCGGTGATCGCGAACAGCCCGTAATTGGTGATGACGAGATCGACGACGCCCTTCGCCGTCACCGGGATCGCGCAGCGTTCGACGAGGCGAGGCGCGCCGCGGCGCGTCGTCTGTTCCATGGCGACAAAGACGTGTTTGGCGCAGGCCGCCAGATCCATCGCGCCGCCGATGCCGCCGCCCTTCTGGCCGGCCATCTTCCAGTTGGCGAAATCGCCGTTGGCGGCGACCTCATAGGCGCCGAGCACGGTCACGTCGATGCGGCCGCTGCGGATGAGCCCGAACGAATCGGCGTGGTGCACGATCGCCGCGCCCGGCCGCAAGGTCACATGCTGGCCGCCGGCATTGACGAGGTGCAAATCCTCGTTGCCGGCGCCGGTCAGGGGGCCATAGCCGATCACCCCGTTTTCGGCGTGGAAGATGATCTCGTTATCGCCGAAATCATAGTTCGAGCACAGCGTCGGGATGCCGATGCCGAGATTGACGATCCAGCCGTCCTCGAACTCCATCGCCAGCCGGTCGCACATCTGCTGGCGGGTCAGCCCCTTGGCGTCGCTCATCGCGCGCTCCTTTCGGCTTCGTATTTCGCGACCTCGGCCGGGCGCATCGGCCACCAGCCGTCGGGCGGCGGCGGGATCTTGACCATGCGGTGAACATAGATGCCGGGCAGGTGCACGTCGTCCGGGTCGATCATGCCGCGCGGCAGGAAATCCTCCTCGACCTCGACAATCGTGACGCGCGCCGCCATCGCCATCAGCGGGTTGAAATTGCGCTGCGAGCGGCGGAACAAGAGGTTGCCGGCTTCGTCGGCCTTCCAGGCGCGGATGAAGGCGTAGTCGAGCGGCAGCGCCTCTTCGAGCAGGTATTCGCGGCCGTTGAAGATTCGGGTCTCGCGCCCCTCGGCGAGTTCGGTGCCGACCGCGGCCGGGGTGTAGAAGGCCGGGATGCCGGCCCCGGCGGCGCGCATGCGCTCGGCCAAGGTGCCCTGCGGCACCAGCTCGGCCTCGATCAGCCCCTTATCGACATATTCGGTCAGGGCCAGCCGCTGCGAGGCGCGGGTTGGCGCGGTGAAGGAGCAGATCGCCTTGACCACCTGATCGTTGCGGATCAGCCACTCCATGGTCGGCGCCTCCTCGGGCATCGTCGCGCCGCCGCGCGTGCCGTTGGACACGCAGGTCAGCCGCTTGGCGCCCTGCTTCGTCAGCGCGCCGTAGAGGTTGATCGGCACGCCGACGACCGCGAACCCGCCAAAGCCCACGACCGAGCCGTCGGGAATGTCGGCGACCGCATCGGCGAAGCTGACGAAAATCTTGGACTTCATCGCAGCTGCTGCCCCTCGCTGGTGCCGGTCAGGAAGATGTTGGGTTTGAGGAAGATCGACAGCACCAGCGCGCCATGCGGCGATTTCGCGATGTGGCGGTTGCCCTTGGGGCGCCAGACGTAGTTGCCGGCCGTCACCTCGCCCTCGTCGTCAATGAGGCTGCCTTCGAGGACAAAGGTCTGCTCGACCTCGACATGCTCGTGCAACGTCAACTCGGAGCCGGGTTGCCAGCGGAACAGCGCGGTCAACAGGCCGGTGTCCTTGTCTTCGAGCAGGATTTTCATGTCGATGCCCGGACACGGCGTCGGCTTCCACGGCAGCGCCTCGACCGTCACATAGCGCGAGGCCAGCGGACCGAGCATGTCTTCATTGGTCAGGAACGGCGTTGTTGCGGTCATTGCGGGTTGCTCCCCTAATGTCATTCCGAGGCGCCGCCACGCGGCGAGCCCGGGATCCGTATTCCAGAGGCAAGCGTTCTTGGATTCCGGGTCCGGCCCTGGGACCGCCCCGGAATGACGAGAACCGGCTACATCAAGATCACGCCCTTGCCGGTGGTCTGGGTGTCGAACAATGTGTAGGCTTCGTCGGCCTGGTCGAGTTGCCAGCGATGGGTGAACAATTTCTCGACGTCGATCTTGCGGTCGACGACGAACTGGGCGCATTCGGCCTGGCCCATCTGCGAGAAGGTCCATGAGGCGACAATCGTCAGCTGCTTCCTCAGCATGTCGGGGCTGACATCGATCGTCACCTGGTTGCGTTCGCCGACAAAGCAGGTCGTGCCCCAGACGCGTGTGCCGCGCACCGCGGCGATGCGGCCCTCGGGCTGCGATGACGTGTCGAGGGTGAACTCGGCGCCATAGCCGTGCGTCAGCTCCTTGATCGCGCCGACCGGATCGTTGGAGCGCGGGTTGACGGTCTCGGCGGCGCCGAATTCCTTGGCGCGTTCAAGGCGCTCGGGGCTGACGTCGAGAGCGATGACGCGCGCGCCCATGGCGCTCGCCAGCTGCGTCGCCGACAGGCCCACGGGGCCCTGGCCGAAGATCGCGATCGTGTCGTTGCCCGAGAGGCGAATGCGGCGCAAGGCCCCATAGGCGGTGCCGGTGCCGCACGAGATCGCCGCGCCGGTGGTGAACGACAATTCGTCGGGCAAGGGCACCAGCGTAAAAGCCGGCACCTTCAGGTACTTGGCATGTCCGCCATGGGCGTTGTTGCCGTAGACCAGCACCGGCTGCTCCTGGCACAGCTGCGACCAGCCGGAGCGGCAATGATTGCACACGGTGCAGCCCTTGTAATGATGCACCATGACGCGCTGCCCGATCTTGGCCTGCGCCGCG
>DATLRS010000047.1:0-25745 GCA_035534535.1 Allostellaceae bacterium
GGCGGCGATCTGCGGCACGATCGCGGCGATCGCGGCGGCGATGTCGGCGGCGCTGGTCGGCGAGCCGTGCTGGTCGGCGACGACCCGCAAGACCGGGCGATCGGCCGCCAGGCGCAGCATCGTCTTGACGAAATTGCTGCCGTGCACGCTGTAGACCCAGGCGGTGCGCAGGATCACATGCTGCGGCAGCGCCTCGCGCACCGCCCGCTCGCCGGCTTCCTTGCTTTTGCCGTAGACCCCGAGCGGATTGACCGAATCGTCCTCGCGGTAGGGGCCGGTCTTGGCGCCGTCGAAGACGTAATCGGTCGAAATGTGGATCAAGGGGATTGCCGCGTCACGGCAGGCGGCGGCGAGGTTGGCGGGGCCGGTGCAGTTGCCGGCCCAGGCCGCCTCAACCTCGCTCTCGGCGCGGTCGACCGCGGTATAGGCCGCGGCGTTGATGACAATGTCCGCCCGCCCGCCCGTCACGGCGGCGAACACCGCCTCGCGCTGCGTGATGTCAAGGCCGCTGCGATCGCGCGCCAGCACCTCGCACCCCGCCGGCCAGGCAAACCGGGACAGTTCGCGCCCCACCTGACCGCCGGCTCCCAGCACCAAGAGCCTCATTGCGCCGCGCCCGCGTAACGGAAATAGGCCGGCAGCGCCGCCAAAGTCGGCTGGCGCCGGTCCTTGTCCGACAGCAGCGCTGCCTCGCCCGCTACCGGCCACGCGATGCTTAGGGCCGGATCATCCCAGGCGAGGCCGAGATCGTGCTCGCGCGAATAATAACGGTTGACCCTGTAGTAAACCTCGGTATTCGGCTGGAGGGTGCAGAACCCGTGGGCGAAGCCTTCCGGCACGAATAGCTGGTTGCCCTCGGCCGCGCTCAACACGACCGCGACATGGCGGCCATAGCTCGGCGAGCCGTGGCGGATATCGACCGCGACATCGAGGATCGCCCCGACCCCGACCCGCACCAGCTTGGCCTGACCCGCCGGCGGGGACTGGAAATGCAGCCCGCGCACGACGCCGCGCTCGACCGACAGCGAATGGTTTTCCTGCACGAACGGCAGGTCGATGCCATGCTCGCGCAGCACGTCTTCCCGGAAAATCTCGGAAAAAAAGCCGCGCGGGTCGCGGTGGCGCAGCGGCCTGATCTCCTTGACGTCGGCGATCTCGGTCGAAATGACTTGCATGCGGCGGTTGTCCCGACAGGGCCGGCGGGCCGGCTCAACGCGATCGTTAGGAAATATTTGCCGGGCGGTCAACCTCGTCGGGATCGCCCCGCTTGCCGCAGCGCCGCGGCCTGTGCCAGTCTGGGGTCATGCGAGCACCCAATTACTATGCCCATCCGGGCTTCGAACGCGCCGGGCTGCGGCGCCGCGAGGCGGACTGGATCCGTGCCCAGGCGCTCGACGCGGCAAGCGTCTTCATCCCGGTGTGGCGCAGTCAGAATCTGGTCATCGAGATCGAGGGCGGCGAGCCACGCGCCGCGGTGGTCCGCGTCGAGGCGGTCGGCTCGCTGTGGGGCGGGCTCAACGACGGCGATGTCGAGGAGCGCCTCGGCCGCGGCGAATTCGTCTTTCTCGGGGTGATCGACGAGCGGGCGCATTTTGCCCTCGACGTGTCGGCGATCGACGCGCCGATCGAGGCGCTGCACTCGCCGGCCTTGGCCGCCGCCGGCATCGCCGAGGGCGAGGTGGCGCAAATCGGGGTGCGATTCGCCGATCTGCGCCAGCTCGCCGGCCGGCTCGACCGCCGCGACGGCTCGCTGCTGGCGCTCGCCCGCGCCATGATGTACTGGCATTCGCGGCATCGCTTTTGCGGCATGTGCGGCGCCCCGACGCGCAGCGAGGAAGCCGGGCACATGCGGCGCTGCACCGATCCCGGCTGCGCGGCGATGCATTTCCCGCGCACCGACCCGGCGGTCATCATGCTGGTGACCGACGGCGAGCGCGCCCTTCTCGGCCGCAACAAGAATTTCATCGCCGGCATGTATTCGACCCTGGCCGGCTTCGTCGAGCCCGGCGAAAGCCTCGAGGACGCGGTGGCGCGCGAGGTGCGCGAGGAGACCGCGATCGAGGTCAGCGCGGTGCACTACCATTCCTCGCAGCCCTGGCCGTTCCCGGCCAACATCATGCTCGGCTTCTATGCCGAGGCGGCCTCGAGCGCGATCACCGTCGATTACGGCGAACTGGAAGACGCGCGCTGGTTCGAGCGCGACTGGCTGCGCTCGCATGTCGACGACGAGAGCTTTCGCATGCCGCGGCGCGATTCGATCGCGCGCCGGCTGATCGGCGACTGGCTCGCCGAGGACTGAGCCCGTCGGCGCTATTCCAGCGCCTTGACGATTTCCTCGCACATCTTCTTGGCGTCGCCGAACAGCATCATCGTGTTGTCGCGGAAGAACAGTTCGTTGTCGACCCCGGCATAACCGGTGGCCATCGAGCGCTTGACGAACAAGACGGTCTTGGCGTGTTCGACATCGAGGATCGGCATGCCGTAGATCGGCGAGGCGCGATCGGTCTTGGCCGCCGGGTTGGTGATGTCGTTGGCGCCGATCACGAAGGCGACATCGGTCGAGGCGAAATCGCGGTTGATCTCGTCGAGCTCACAGACCTCGTCATAAGAGACATTGGCCTCGGCCAGCAGCACATTCATGTGACCGGGCATGCGGCCGGCCACCGGGTGGATCGCGTAGCGGACCTGCACGCCGTCTTTCTTCAGCATGTCGGCCATCTCGCGCAGCGCATGCTGGGCTTGCGCCACAGCCATGCCATAGCCCGGCACGATGATCACCGAGCCGGCGTTCTTCATGATGAAGGCGGCGTCCTCGGCGCTGCCCGATTTGACGAGCCGGTCGCCGATGCCCGGCCCGCCCGCAGCGGCGCCGCCGTCAGTGCCGAAGCCGCCGGCGATCACGTTGATGATCGAGCGGTTCATCCCCTTGCACATGATGTAGCTGAGGATCGCGCCCGACGAGCCGACCAGGGCGCCGGTGATGATCAACAGGCTGTTCGACAGCGTGAAGCCGATGCCGCAGGCCGCCCACCCGGAATAGGAGTTCAGCATCGAGATGACGACCGGCATGTCGGCGCCACCGATCGGCACGATCAACAGAAAGCCGAAGATGAGCGACAGCAGCACCAACAGCGCAAAAACCCCGCCCGCCTCGGTCAGCACGAACAGAATGATCAGCAGGATCAGTACGATGCCGAGTCCGGCATTGACGAAATGCTGGCCGGGAAAAGTCAGCGGCCGGCCGGATACGAGGCCCTGCAATTTGGCAAAGGCGACGACCGAGCCGGTAAACGTGATGGCGCCGATCGTCAGGCCGATCGCCATCTCGACGAGGCTGGCGCGCTCGATCGCGCCACGCACCCCGATGCCGTAGGCTTCGGGCGCGGCGAAGGCCGCGGTCGCGACGCATACCGCGGCCAGGCCGACCAGGCTGTGAAAGGCGGCCACCAGTTGCGGCAATGCCGTCATCTGGATGCGCAGGGCGATAAACGTGCCGATCGCGCCGCCGATCGCGATACCGACGAAGATCAGCCAGAAGCTGACGACTTGCGGCGTCGCGAGCGTCGTCACGACGGCGATCACCATCCCGACGACGCCAAAAATGTTGCCGCCGCGCGCCGTATCCGGCGAGGAGAGGCCGCGCAAGGCCATGATGAAGCAGACCGCGGCGACCAGATAGAAGAAGGCCGAAAGGCTTTCGCTCATGATGGACCCTGGCGCCCGCTACTTTTTGCGTTGGAACATTTGCAGCATCCGCTGGGTGACAATAAAGCCGCCGAAGATGTTGACCGCGGCCAGCGTCACCGCGACGAAGCCCATGATCTTCGCAAAGCTGATGCCGAGGGGCCCGGCGGCGATCAGCGCGCCGACGATGATCACGCTGGAGACGGCGTTGGTGACGCTCATCAGGGGCGAATGCAGCGCCGGCGTCACCCGCCAGACGACGTAATAGCCGACGAATACAGCCAGCACGAACACCGTCAGCTCGAACACGAACGGCGTGCCGGCATGAACGCCTTGCTGGGTTACCAGCGTGAGCTGTTGCGACAGCGCGTCGAGCTTGGCCGCGAGCCGGCCGGCATCGCCGGCAAGCTCGCCAGCGCGCTGCGCGAGCGATGCGGGATCCGCCATGCCTCTCCCTCAGCTGGTAGCGGCGCCGGGCTGGGCCGGCACAGCCGCCGGCGCCGGCCTTAGCGCCGGGTTGACGACCGCGCCGTCGAGGGTCAACAGCGCGGCCTTGACGATCTCGTCCGCGGTGTCGATCACGAGCCGCCCTTCCTTATCGACGATGAGGGCGAGAAAGGCCAGCAGGTTGCGGGCGTAGAGCTGGCTGGCATCGACCGCGACCCGCGACGGCATATTGAGGTAACCGATGATCTTGACCCCGTTCGCGGTCATCACGACCTCGCCGGGCCGGTTGCCCTCGACATTGCCGCCGGCTTCGACCGCAAGATCGACGATGACCGAGCCGGGCGCCAGCTGCCCGACCATCGCTTCGGTCAACAGCACCGGCGCCCGCCGGCCCGGGATCAGCGCGGTGCAGATCACGATATCGATGCGGCGCAGCGTCTCGGTGATCTTTTCGCGCTGGCGGCGCTGGAAATCCTCGCCCATTTCGCGCGCGTAGCCGCCCGTGGTCTCGGCGGCACGCATCGCCGCCTCGTCGACCGTAACGAAGGTGGCGCCGAGGCTCTCGACCTGCTCCTTGACGGCGGCGCGGACATCGGTGGCGTTGACGATCGCACCAAGCCGGCGCGCCGTGGCGATCGCCTGCAACCCGGCGACGCCGGCGCCCATCACCAGCACCCGCGCCGCCCGGATCGTCCCGGCCGCGGTCATCATCATCGGCAGGGCGCGGCCGAATTCGTCGGCCGCATCGATCACCGCCTGGTAGCCCGCCAGATTGGCCTGCGAGGACAGCGCATCCATCGTCTGGGCTCGGGTGATGCGCGGGATCAGCTCCATCGCAAACGCGGCGACCCCGGAAGCGGCATAGGCCTCGACCGCATCGGGGTCGTGCAACGGCGCCAACAGGCCGATCAGCGCCGCGCCGCGCTTGAGCAGACGCAATTCGTCGATCGCGTCGGCGCCGCCGGTCAGCGGGCGCTGCACCTTGAGGACGATGTCGGCGTCGGCCAGCGCCGCCGCCGCGTCGCCGGCGATCGTCGCGCCCGCCGCGGCGTAGGCATCGTCGGCAAAGAAGGTTGCGGCGCCGGCACCCGTTTCGACGACCGGCGCAAGCCCCATGGCGACCATGTGCTTGACCGTGTCGGGGGTCGCCGCGACGCGCCGCTCGTGCGCGCGCCGTTCCTTGATGATGGCGATCTTCATCGCCGCACGGTTCCTCGATCTGCCAGATCTTCAAACAACGAGCCCCGTCGCCTCGGACGAAATCGAGGCGCCGCTCGTTCACCGGTTCCTAGCGCGCTTTGCTGCTGCGCACAATGGCGTCGCGTGCGGCCTTTGTGAAGCGCCATGCCGGGCGCTTTGGAACCGGCCCTGACGCGTGCTAGGCTGCGACTCGGTGCTCCGCGTGGCTTGCCGCCGCGCGCCTGTCAGCGCCCGGAATAATCGGCGAGGAGGTCCGTTGTCGTTGCGTTGGAAGCCTGCGGCGGCGCCGGCGAGCGCGGCCGAACACGGAAGCGGCGCAAGCGCGCGGTTCGGCGACCAGATGATCGCGGTGCTGCCGAGGTTGCGCCGGTTTGCCCGCGGTCTCGCCGGCTCGGCCGCCGAAGCCGACGATCTCGTGCAGGCCGCCTGCGAACGCGCCTTGGCGCGGGCGCACCAGTTCGAGGAGGGTAGCCGGTTTGACAGTTGGATGTTTCGCATCGTGCAGACGATCTGGATCGATCAGCTGCGGGCGCGTGACGTCCGCAAGGAGGATGGCGACGTCGCGGACGAACGGCTCGGATCGGACATCCCGGTCCGCCGCATCGAGGCGCGGCTGGCCTTGAGCGAGGTGCGGCGGGCGGTCGAGCTGCTGCCGCCGGACCAGCGGACGACGCTGATGCTCGTGACGGTAGACGGGCTCAGCTACAAGGAAGCCGCGCAGGTCGCGGGGGTGCCGGTCGGTACGATCATGAGCCGCCTGGCACGCGCGCGGGTCGCGCTGCAGCAGCAACTCGACGCCGGCGGCGGTATCCGCAGGAGGGCGAACATTGCAGAAGCATAGTGACGAGGCGCTCGTCGCCTATCTCGACGGGGAACTCGACAGTGCCGAGCGTGGCCATGTCGAAGCTTGGCTCGAAGCCGACCCGGCGGCCCGCGATCGCCTGGCCGGGCTCGCCCAATCGGCCGAACTGGTGCGCGGCGCCTATGCCGATATCGTCAACGAGCCGCTGCCCGAGCGCCTCATTGCGGCGGCGCGCGGCGAGACGGTGCCGGCCAGCCTGCCGCCGCAGCAGGCCGAGATCCTGGTGTTACAGCGGCCGGGCCGGGTCGCGACGCCGCTGCGGCGACGCGGTTGGCAGATCGGCCTCGCCGCCGCGGCCGGGCTGCTCGGCGTGATCTGCGGCAGCACCGGCACCTATTTCGGCATCGGCATGCTGGCCCCGTCCGGCGCCGCTGCCGAGCGCCAGCTCGCCGCGGCCGCCGCCAACGATGCCTGGCTCAACAACGCGGCGGCCTATTACAAGCTGACCGTCAGCGCCGGCGACACCATGCTGATCGACGTTCCGGCCAGCAACGACCCGCGCGAGGCCTTGCAGAAGATCAGCCAGAGCCTCCCCCAGCAGGTGCGGCTGCCCGATCTGAAGCCGTGGGGGCTGACCTTCCGCGGCGCCCGCCTGGTGGTCGTCGAGGGCCGGCCCGCGGCGCAGCTCGTCTATGTCACCGACAACAAGGCGATCGGTCCGCTGACCCTCGACATCGGCGCCACCACGCAGCCGGATATTCCGCCGACCTTCAACCGCCGGCAGGACGTCAACCTGCTCTACTGGCGCCACCACGGGCATGCCTACGCCCTCGTCGGCCGCACCGATATCGGCTATTTGTGGGGCATCGCCAACGACGTTGCCTGGCAGCTCGACGCAATCTGACACCCGATTGCCTGACACCCGATTGCCTGACACCCGATTGTGCGTCCTGGCCTGAGGCCGGCCGGTCGCGCCGCGCCGCGGCGGCATGGCTCCCCCGCACCGGGCGCCGCCCCGGGAGCCATCCTTCATTCGCCCACCGGCCCGCGAGCGGCTATGCTCGGGGCAAGCGACAATTTCCAGCGCAGGAGACAACCGATGGCCGAGACGCCCACCTTCGGACGCTATGCCGAGATTCCGTACGACCAGATGACCCCCGAGCAGCAGGAAGGCTACCGCACGCTGATCGAGACCCGCGGCCGGCTGCCCGGCCCCAACAAGATCTACGTGCACAACCCCAAGCTGGCCAAGGTGATGGGGCCGCTGGGGGCGCATTTCCGCACCGGCTATTCATTGAGCGAGCGCGAGCGCGAGATCGCCGTGTGCATCATCAACAGCAAGTGGCATTCGGCCTATCCGACCAGTGCGCACGAACGCGCCGGCAAGGCCGCCGGGCTGCCGAACGACAAGGTCGAAGCGATCCTCTCGGGGCTGCCGACCGCGTTCGACGACAAGCGCGAGCAGGTCGTCTATGAGATGGGCATCTGCCTGTCGAATTCGCGCTGGGTGCCGAAGGGTCTCTACGATCGCGCCGTCGAGGCGCTGGGCCATGTCGGGATTACCGACGTCATTACCCTGATGGGCTTCTATACCAGCGTATCGATGACGCTGGCCTTCTACGACGTGCCGGCCGGCGCCGAGGGCATGCAGCGCTGAGCCGCGCCGCCGGCAGATAGCGGCGCCGCCCCCCGCGCTGTCCCGGATTGTCGCGCCACGGTCGGCATTGCTGCCGACCGTTTGTCGCACGATCCGCGCGAAACTCAGCGGATGCCGATGCTGATGCCGGGCAGGCTGATGCCGACGCCGGAGCCATAGACGACCGGCGGCGGCGCGTAATAGCCATATCCATTGCCATAGTAACCGCCATAGACGACCGGCGGCGCGTTATAGTAACTGTTGTTCCAGTTCTGCTGATAGCCGCGATCGCCGTCGTGATCCTCGCGCGCCTGCGCCGCTCCGGCAAACGTCCCGAGAGCAAGCAGCGCCGAGATCGCGACGCCTGCCGCCAATCTGGCGGACCGGCGCTGCGTCAACTTCGTATTCCTGGTCGAAGACATAACAGATCTCCTGTGATTAGCGTGATGCCGGGCCGCCGGATCAGCTGTGTGCGGCGGCCCCATGACGGCCGAAATTGTGGAACACCTCATCGGCGTTCTTTTTCTGGGCGGCAGGCATCGAATCGTAGAGCGAGGCGAAGGCCGAGGTCAGGTTCTTCAAATTGGCGACATGCGCCTCGGCGAATTCCTGGTAGGTGTTGAGATCGTCGAGGGCGGTCATGTCCTGCGGCGCCTTCGTCCGCGTGGTTGCGACCAGCTTGTCCATGCTGGCGGCATTGTCGCGCATCGCCTGGGCGACCGAGTTCCACTTCGCATCCTCGGCGGGCGTGATCTTCAGCGACGCGTGCAGGCTGGTGATGCGCTGCTCGACGCTCTCGCCGCGATTGTGGGTAGCCGATGTGGCCGATGCCATCCGGGCGTGCAGCTGAGCCGGCGGGCTGGTCGCGGAACTGGCGAACGCCGGGGACAGCGGGCTGGCAAGAACGGTGCTGCCCATCAAGGCCGCGATCGCAATCGTGCGCGCCAAGGGGGACGACAGGGCTGTAGCGTTGATGACACGTGACATCAGTAAATACCTTTTATGAGGGTTGTGGCGTTGCAGAGAAGACGGCCGATTGGCTATCTTCATTGTAACGATACGTAACATCTTTGCGTAATGTGCTGAAGTTAGCCAAGCGGATACATGATTATTATTTTGAATATTACCACCTCTGATTCAGATTTTTTGTGTTTTTATTTATCGCGGAGGGCGGAGGTTGAGGTAATCGTCGCGCCACGCGCCGCGAAGGTCGGTCGACCGCTGCGCCGAACCACGCCAGGCGCTGATCCCGCCTCGGCGGAGACCTATCCGGATGGAAGCAAGATCGCGTAGCATGGCCCGCAGGAAAATCGGCCGAGGAGACACGCCATGCTGATCGTCGACGCACAAATCCATCTCTGGTCGCAGGGATTGCCGACCAACCCGGCGCACCGCCAGATCCCGTCCTATTCGGCCGAGACCTGCCTGATGGAAATGGATCAGGGCGGGGTCAATGCCGCGCTGATCCACCCGCCGGGGTGGGATCCCAACAGCCTGGTGGTCGCCGAATCGGCCGCCGTCAGATATCCCGACCGCTTTGCGATCCTCGGCAATTTTCCGCTCGACAAGCCGGAAAGCCGCGGCCTGATCGAGGGCTGGATGAGCCGGCCGGGGATGCTCGGCCTGCGTTTTGCGTTCACCCAGCCGCACCAGCAGAGCTGGTCCTCCGACGGCACGATGGACTGGCTGTGGCCGGCCTGCGAGAAGGCCGGGATCCCGGTGGCGCTGATGGCGTCCAACTTTCTGCCGCTGGTGGCACAGGTCGCCGAGCGCCATCCTGGCCTTAAGCTGATCATCGACCATCTCGGCCGGGCGCGCGGCGGCCGCGACGACGCCGCTTTTGCCAATATTGCGGAGGTCTGCGCGCTGGCCAAATTCCCCAATGTCGCGCTGAAGGCGACCGGCGCCGCCGGCGAATCAAGCCAGCCCTACCCGTTCAAGAACATCCACAAATACCTGCAGCAGCTGTACGACGCGTTCGGCCCCAAGCGCTATTTCTGGGGCACCGACATCACCCGCATGCCGTGCCCGTGGCATCAATGCGTGACGCTGTTCACCGAGGAATTGCCGTGGCTCAAAGGCCACGACCTCGAACTGGTGATGGGCCGCGCGGTGTGCGACTGGCTCGGCTGGAAGCTGTAAGCCCGCGAGTTATCCCGTCACTCCCGCGCGAGCGGGGGTCCGGGGCGGCCGACGATCATGGCGGCCCTGGATTCCCGCTCGCGCGGGAATGACGACGTTCTCAAACAGGAGAGGCGGCGCGAAGCCGCCGGGGGGCTCAGTAGCCCTCGCGCTCCATGCGCTTGCGCAGCAATTTGCGATAGCGACGCACCGCCTCGGCCTTCTCGCGGGCGCGCCGCTCCGAGGGCTTCTCGTAGTTGCGCCGCAACTTCATCTCCCGGAAGACCCCCTCGCGCTGCATCTTCTTTTTCAAGGCCCTGAGGGCCTGATCGACGTTGTTGTCGCGAACGAGGACTTGCACGGGCGCCGCGCTCCATACTGAGGTCAGAACAGAGAGGCCGCGACCGCGGCCCTACGGGTGTAAATCTATCACCTGCGCCTGCGTCTGTGAAGCAGGCGGAAGGCGCAACGGCGCTTTACCACGGGCGAACGGCGCCACATATTCGCGACATGGCTCTGTTGAAGATCGCCCGCATGGGGCATCCGGTGCTGCGCCTCACGGCAAGGCCCATCGAGGACCCGGCCGCGCCCTGGGTGCGCCGGCTCGTCGACGACATGATCGAGACGATGGAGGATGCCGGCGGCACCGGTCTCGCCGCCCCGCAGGTGCACATGCCCTACCGCCTCGTCGTGTTCCGCGTCGGCCCCGAACGGCTGACCGAACTGCCCGGCGACACCGAGCAGGATTTGATGGCGCTGATCAATCCGGTCATCACCCCGCTCGGCACCGAGCGGGCGCTCGGCTGGGAAGGCTGCCTGTCGGTCCCCGGGCTGCGCGGCGTCGTCCCGCGCCATCTGCGCATCCATTATCGCGGGCTGGCGCTCGACGGCACGGCGACCGAGCGCGAGGCGGCCGGGTTTCATGCCCGCGTCGTGCAGCACGAATGCGACCACCTTGACGGCATCCTCTATCCGCAGCGCATGACCGACCATCGCCTGCTCGCCTTTGTCGAGGAATTGCAACGCCATCCGATCGACCTGGCGGCGTTTTGCGGCGGCGAAACCGGGCCATGAACAGCCCGTTTGCTGAGCGCGAGCGCGAGCGGCTGATCGCGGCATTGCTGCCGGACGTCGCGTTCGACGGCTGGTCGCGAGCGGCCCTGAACCATGCCGCCCGCCGCGCCGGGATGCCGGTGGGCGAAGCCTCGGCGCTGTTCCCGCGCGGCGCGCCGGACATGATCGCGGCGTTCAGCCATTGGGCCGATCGCCAGATGCTGGCGCATCTCGCCGCCGCGCCGGTCGAAGCCCTCGGCCTGTCGCGCCGCGTCGCGCTGGCGATGCAGCTGCGCTTCGCGGCGATGCTGCCGTGGCGCGAGGCGGTGCGCCGCGGCCTGCCGGTCCTGGCCCTGCCGCACAACGCCCTGCTCGGGTTGCGTCTTGTCTATGACACGGTTGACGCGATCTGGCGCGGGGTCGGCGATCATCCGGCCGATTTCAGCTTTTATACAAAGCGCGCGAGCCTTGCTGCGATCCATGCCGCCGCGACACTCTACTGGCTCGACGATCGCTCGCCCGACGGCGCCGACACGCAGGCCTTCATCGACCGCCGGCTGGCCGATCTGCATCGCCTGACCGGCCTGCGCGGGCGAATCGCCAGCAGCGCCGAGCACCTGCCGAACCCGTTGCGCCTGCTGCGCCCGCCGCGCTGACGGCCAGCGAGCGGGCGGATCGAATCAGGCGGTCTGCGGTCGCTCCGGGATGGCGTCGGCTTGCGCCGTGCGCCACCGATCCAGCGCCGCGGCGATCGCCGGGTCGGCGAGGCCGAGCATCGCGGCAGCAAACAGGGCCGCGTTGGTCGCACCGGCGTTGCCGATCGCAAAGGTGGCCACCGGCACCCCGGCCGGCATCTGCACGATCGACAGCAAGCTGTCCATGCCGTGCAGCGCCCGGCTCTCGACCGGAACCCCAAGCACCGGCAGCGGGGTCAGCGCCGCCGTCACGCCCGCCAGGTGGGCGGCGCCGCCGGCGCCGGCGATGATCGCCTTCAAGCCGCGCCCCGCCGCACCCCTTGCGTAGGCATGCAGCCGATCGGGCGTGCGATGGGCCGAGATGATGCGGGTCTCGTAGCCGATCCCGAGCCGGTCGAGAGCCCGAGCGGCATGCTGCATCGTCTCCCAATCGGACTGGCTGCCCATGATGATGCCGATCGCGCAGGTCGCCTCGCTCATGGTGCTCCTTCCGGTTCGTCAGCTGCGCCGATTATAGATGCGGTGCGCATCGCCACAAGGGCCGCCGCCACCGCCCGATCGGTCGAATTTGGATCGAATGCGTGGCAAATTCGTTTCAAAGAAACGCCATCCATCGGCTATAGAGAATGGTCCGGTTCGGGAAGCATAGAGGGACGTTGCGGCACGTGCCAGGGCGTGTTGCCAAACCGATCAAAGATGCTGCCGAGCGGGCGAGCGACCCGGCGGTACCGGCCCTCCACGATATCGCCGATGCAGCGCTGGCGCCCGAACTGTGCGAGGCATTTGTCCGCTTGACGGCGGAACGCGATCGCCTGCGCAACGAACTCGCCAAGGCACGCGGCAAGATCACCGCGCTCGAGCGGCTGGCCGACGAGGACACGCTGACGCCAGTGGCGAATCGACGTGCCTTCGTGCGCGAATTGACCCGCATGATCGCTTTCGCCCACCGCTACGGCGTGCCGGCCAGCCTGGTCTATTTCGATATCAACAACATGAAGCAGATCAACGACGTGCATGGCCACCCCGCGGGCGACGCCGCATTGCACCATATCGCGACCGTGCTGCGCGACAACATCCGGGCGAGCGATACTGTCGGGCGGCTTGGCGGCGACGAGTTCGGGGTCCTCCTGGCGCAGACCGACGAGCAGCAGGCGCACGGCAAGGCCGCCGCGCTGGCCGAGGCGATCGCCGAAACACCGCTGCGCTGGGGCAAGGCTAGAGTGCCGGTCTCGGCCGCCTATGGGGTTTATGCGTTTTCCGGAACCGACAAGTGGCGGCACGTGATTGCCGCCGCCGACCGCGCGATGTACGCGCAAAAGCGCGCCGTGGTCCATGCCGGCACCTGATTTAGCGCCGGCCGCGCCAGGTCAGGCGATGATGTCGGGTAACAGTTCGCTCTCGATTTTCGAGATCTGGTCCTTCAGCAGCAGCTTGCGCTTCTTGAGGCGCTGCAGTTGAAGCTGGTCGAACGGGCCGCGTTCGACGACGCGCGCGATCACGTCGTCGAGGTCTCGATGCTCGGTCTTGAGCGCGGTAAGCTTGGCCTTCAGGGCTTCGACGTCGAGATCCATCGCGGCGGCGCACCGTTGGCGCGGAATGATCGGGCGGCATCCCCGAGGATGCGCTGAGGTCTGTTTTATAGCACGAATCGCAGCGGTTTCATCTGGCGGCATGACGAGGCGGCAAAACGGCACGTGCGACGCGGCGGGCGAGGCCTTCTGGCGTTTCTCGCTGGCGCTCTACGCCCGGCCCGGCGTCGCGCCGGCCCTCATCGCGCTCCAAGACCGTGCCGGCTGCAACGTCAACCTGATCCTGTTCGCGCTGTGGCGCGGCGCGACGCGCGGCGAGCGGCTCGACGCCGCCGGGCTGGCCGGCGCCGCGGCCGTCGTCGCCCCGCTCGACGCCGTCGTCGTGCCGTTGCGCGCGCTGCGCCGGCAGCTCAAATTTGTCCCCGATCACGATACCCAGGCGCTCCGCCGGGGCGTCGCCGGGATCGAGATCGCCGCCGAACGAGCAGAACAGCGCCGCCTCGCCGCCAGCCTCGGCAGCCCGCCGCGCGGCGCCCCCGAGACGGATCGCCGCGCCGCGGCGGCGGCCAATCTCGCCCTTTGTCTCGGTGCGGCGGACGGCTCGCCCGAAGCGGCGCTGCTGCGCCGGTCGCTGGCGGCGCTGATGCGGTGCGCGTAACCCCCGCGCCCGCCTATTCCGGCTCGCCCCAGCGCCGCACAGTGCCGACATCGAGCCCGAACAGGTCGAGGACTCGCCCCAGCGTGTGGTCGATCATTTCGTCGAGGCTCTGCGGCTTGGCATAGAAGGCTGGGACAGGCGGGGCGATCACCGCACCCATCTCCGACAGCGCCGTCATCGTCCGCAGGTGCCCGGTATGGAGCGGCGTTTCGCGCACCATCAGGACAAGGCGGCGGCGCTCCTTCAGCGTGACGTCAGCGGCGCGCGTCAACAGCGTCGTCGTCGCGCCGGTGGCGATCTCGGCCATGCTGCGGATCGAGCATGGCGCGATGATCATGCCGATCGTGGCGAACGAGCCCGAGGAGATCGGCGCCGCGAGATCGCCGACCCCGTGCACCACATCGGCGCGGGCGCGCAGCGCAGCCGGCTTCACCTCGGTTTCGAGCGCCAGCGTGACCTCGGCCGAGCGGCTCATCACCAGATGGGTCTCGACCGGCAGCGGCCGCAACAGCTCCAGCAGCCGGGCGCCATAGACCGCGCCCGAGGCGCCGCTGATGCCGACGATCAGACGCGGATGCCCCGGTTTGCCTCGCATCTGCCTACCCCCTGGCGGCGCGGCACCGGCGCCCCCTGACAAACCGGCCCGCCGCGACCCATCTCGACGCGAGGGTTGGATACCCTGGCCGACCGACCGTTCCCGCGCTACGATCGGTCGCCGTCATCGTCTATCAGGAGGATACAGCATGCCGGTGCAAGATCGCATCGAGGCGCTCAAAGAAAAGCACGCTTCACTCGAACGCGCCCTCGATGAGGAGACCCATCGCCCGTTCCCGAACCAGGACGCGATCACCGATCTGAAGCGCCAGAAACTCCGCATCAAGGACGAAATCTTCCAGTTGGAGAGAGAATAGGCGGGCCCGCAACGACCGTCGCCGCAAAAAAAGCCGGAGAGGCAACCCCTCTCCGGCTTTTTTGTTACGGTCGCGTCGAGCCTCAGCCTTGTCCGTGCGACGCCCCCGCGGGGAGCCGGCCGCGCGGCGCGAGCCGCTAACGCGGCACCCGCACCAGCTTTTGCAGACTGCGCACCGTGGGCGGCACCGGCGTTCCGGGGTTCGTATAATTCTGCCACGCCGTCCAGGACACCTCGCCGACATAGACATCGCCATGGCGATCGACACAGAGCCCGTGCGGCGCGCTGAACTGGCCCGGCGGCAGTCCCGATTTCTCGTCGACCCGGCTGAGCAGTTTGCCGTCGCGGCCGATGATGCTGATGCGCGGCCCGAGATTGGGGAATTTCTGGTTGACCGGCTGGTGCGGCCCCAGTTCGCCGATATAGCAGCAACCGTGCGCGCCGCCCTCCATATAGAGGCCGCAGGGGCGGTGCAGATTGTTCCACTGCGTCTCAAAGCGGCCGTTGCCGTCGAAGATCTGCACCCGGTGGTTTTCCCGGTCGGCGACATAGACCCAGCCGTCCGGGTCGCTGACGATGTTGTGCGGGATGTTGAACTGGCCCGGGTCGGCGCCGCATTCGCCCCACGAGAACAACAGCTTGCCGTCCGGCGCGAATTTGTGGATGCGGGCGTTGGCATAGCCGTCCGAGACATAGATGTCGAGATCGGGCGACAGCGCGGTATGAGTGCAGCGATTGAAGGGCTCGCCGCTCATAAAGCCCGACGGCCGGCCGGGAATGCCGATCTCCAGCAGCAGCTTGCCGTCAAGCGTGCATTTGCGCACGGTATGGTCGCCGTCGTCGGTGCAGTAGAGCGTCTCGTCCGGCCCGACATGCAGTCCGTGCGCGCGATGAAACAGCCCCTCGCCCCACGACGTCAGAAAATTGCCGTCGCGGTCGAACACCATCATCGGATGCTCGCCGCGGTTGAAGACATAGACGCGGTCGCGGCCGTCGGTCGCCACCGCGGCAACGTCGCGAAACGTCCAGCCCGGCGGCAGCTTGGCCCAGTCGGCCGCGACCCGGTAGGTGTAGCCGCCGCTACCGACGATCGCATCGCCCGCCGCATGTCCCTCGGCATGTCCCTCGGCCATCGTTGCCTCCTTTCGCGCCAGCGCCCAAGCTGCCAGACTAGCCCTGCGATCTCGCATCCCGCAATCCCGGCCCGCCACACGCCCGGCTCGCCGCCAATGCTGCGCCCGCGCTTCCCTTGATTTCCGGCGGACGATAGAGTTGCGGCACAGTCCCTCGCCGGCCGCGCAAGGCCGGCCGGGTCGGCCATTGAGGAAACGGCCCTGAACGCGACCGAACCCACCCCCGGCGCCGGCGAGGTGCACGAGCCGAGCCCGTCGCCGCCACGCCCGGATGCCGCCGAGGCTGCATCAAGCGACACCGCCGCCGCTGCGCCCCCGACAGCAGAGCCGGGCGCCGCCGCGGACGACACACCGCGGCCGCGCCGTCGTCGGCGGCGCCGGCGCCGGCCGCCGCTGGGCACGACGGCGAGCAACGCCAGCGCCGGCGAGACGCCAGCCGACGCCACCCAGCTTGTCCCCGCCGCCGCCGATGGCGACCCGGGGGGCGACCCGGGGGGCGACCCGGGGGGCGAGGCTGCAGCCGAAGCGGCCGAGCCGGCGCGGCCGATCCTGCGGCTGCACCCCCGCCGCCGGCGGCATCGCCGAACGCACGCTCCCGGCCTATTGCCCGGACCCTCGGATGGCGCCGCCGAAGCCGGCGCTACCGCGCCCAATGCTGGCGCGCCCGATGCTGGCGCGCCCCAACCGGCCGACGCCGCGGCGACCGGCGACGGCACGCCGGCGCGCCGCAGCTTCCGGGTGCCGCGGCGGCGGCGGCGCCACGCCCCGCTCGCCGCGGCACCGTCCGGGCCGGACGCAGCGTCGGGCAGCAGCGCGCCAGCCGCGGGGGATGCCGCGCCGCGCGGCGAACCGGCAACCGGCCCCGCGCGGCCCCGCAACCGGCGCCGCCGGCGTACGGCGCCGGCCGGCGCGCCCGCCTCGCCCGCGAATGCAGAAACCGCCGAGCGCCGGCCGCGCGACGGCGCTGCGCCGAGCCGCGCCGACGGCGAACGTGCCGGCAATCGGCGCGACGGGGGGCGCGACGGGGGGCGCGGCGGGGGACGCGACCGGGGACCGCGCGCCGGCAACGACGGACGGCGGGATCGCCGCGACGGGCCGCCGCGCCGGGTCGAGCGGGCGCTCTATTCGGTCGACTCGGTCGTCGATCGCGGCTTCGAGGATGTCGAGGAGGATGACGGGACCCGGCGGGTGCACTGGACGATCGTCAAGCGCACCACGGCCGACCAGGTCAGCCGCAAGCCGGTTGCGGCGGCCTATGTGCTGCAGCGCGACGGGCTCGACAGCGAATTTCCCAGCCTCGGGGCCGCCCGCAACGCCGTCAACAAGACGATCGTCCACCCCGAGAAGTTGACCCGCTCAAAAGCCGAATACGCCGCCGAGAAGTCCGGGAAAAAATAGCCGGGAAAAAATAGATGGAAGAGATTTACTGCTTTGCCGGCAATCCGCTCGACCGCGCCAGCGAGCGGCGGCGCGACACGGCCTGGATCGCCACGCTGCTCGACGATCCGGCGGCGCGCGTCCTGGCGCTGCACGATTTGCGGCCGCTGACCCGCGGCACCGCTGCGCCGGTGCTCGACTGGCGGCCGGTGGCGGCGTGGCGCGAGGCGATCGAGCGGGGTGCGACGCTGATCTTTCTCGGCCTCGGCGACGGGCGCCCGTTTTTCGCGATCGATGCCAGCACGCTCGCCGGCGAGCCGGACATGGCGGACGAACCGTTCGATGCCCGCACCCTGGCACCGTTGCTGCCCACCGGCGAAGCGGCGATCCTCGCCCAAGCCCGCTCGCTGCTCGACTGGCACGCGCGGCACGGGTTTTGCGCGCAATGCGGTGCGCCGACCCGGGTGACGGCGGCCGGCTGGGTGCGCCGCTGCCCGCAATGCAAAGCCTCGCACTACCCGCGCTCCGACCCGGTGACGATCATGCTGGCGGTGCGCGGCGAGCGTGCCCTGCTCGGCCGCAACAAGCGGCGTCCCGGCAACCGCTTCTCCTGCCTCGCCGGCTTCATGGAGCCGGGCGAGACGCTGGAGGAATGCGTCCGCCGCGAGGTCCACGAGGAATCCGGTATTCGCGTCGGCCGGGTGCGCTATCTCGCCTGCCAGCCCTGGCCGTTTCCATCGAGCCTGATGACCGGGTTTCTGTGCGAGGCGCTGAGCGAGGAGATCACCGTCGATCCCGAGGAGCTGGCCGAGGCGCGCTGGTTCACCCGTGAGGAAATCCGCGCCATGGTGGCGCGCGCCGCGACCGGCCCCGACGACCCGACGCAGGTTTCGGTGCCCGGCCCGGTGGCGATCGCGCACCAGATCTGCCGGCGCTGGGCCTATGGGCTCGACAGCCTCTGACGCCAGAAGCCGACGGCGGTGAGCGAACCTGAGCGGATCGCGCTCGTCACCGGCGCCACTGCCGGGATCGGCCTCCAGACGGCGCTGGGCCTGGCGCGTGCCGGGTTCCGGGTGATCATGGCCGGCCGCGACGCCGCGCGTCTCGCAGCGGCGCGCCGCGCGATCGTCGAGCGCGCCGGCTCGCCGCGGGTCGAAACGGCGCTCGCCGATTTCGCCAGCCTCGCCGCGGTGCGCGGCCTCGCCGGGGCGGTGCGGGCGGGGCACGACCGGCTCGACCTGCTCGTCAACAATGCCGGGCTGATCAGCCCAAGCTTTCAGCTGTCCGCGGATGGCTACGAACTGACCATCGCGGTCAACCATCTGGCGCCGTTTCTGTTGACCAATCTGCTGCTCGACCGCCTGCGGGCATCCGCGCCAGCGCGCATCGTTACCGTCGCCTCGCAGGCTCACCGCGGCGCGCAGCTCGATGTCGCCAGCCTGGTGCAACCGCCGGATTGGACGCCGCTCAAGGCCTATAGCCGCTCCAAGTTGTGCAACATCCTGTTTACCCGCGCCCTGGCGAAGCGGCTCGCGGGCAGCGGCGTCGTCGCCTGCTGCCTGCATCCCGGCGTCGTCGCAACCGATATCGGCAACCGCGCCGGCAGCATCGCCGGGTTCGGCTGGCGCCTCGCGAAGCCGTTCCTGACCAGCCCGGAAAAGGGGGCCGCGACCTCGCTGTTTCTCGCGGCGACGGCCGACCCGACGCCATTCCACGGCGCCTACGTGATCGGCACGCGGGCGGTGCAGCCCGATGCGCCGGCGCTCGACGACGATCTGGCCGAGCGTCTGTGGGACGAGAGCGCCCGGCTGGTCGGGCTGTAGAGTCCGGCTGCCGGCAGCATCGGCAATTGTTACATGCTACACTTCGCGCGCTTGCCCGCGCGGGAGCCCCGCATTGCCGAAGCCATCCTACGACTACATCATCGTCGGCGCCGGCTCGGCCGGCTGCACGCTCGCCTGTCGGCTCAGCGAAGATCCCGGCGTGCGGGTGCTGCTGCTCGAGGCGGGCGGCTGGGACCGCGACCCGTGGATCACGATCCCGCTCGCCTGGGCGCGCATGCTGGAGCGGCGGCAGCACGACTGGATGTACTTCGCCGAGCCCGAGGCGACGATGAACGGGCGCGGCCTCGAATGCGCCCGCGGCAAGGTGATCGGCGGTTCGTCCTCGATCAACGCGATGGCCTATGTCCGCGGCAATCGCGGCGATTACGAGCGCTGGGCCGGGATGGGGCTGCCGCATTGGTCCTATGCGCATGTCCTGCCCTATTTCCGCCGTCAGGAAAGCTGGGAGGGCGGCAGCGGGCCCTATCGTGGCGGCGACGGGCCGCTGACCACGGTGTGGTCGCGCTACCGGGACCCGCTGGTCGAGGCCTATGCGGCGGCCGGGGAAGCCGCCGGCTTTGCGACAACCGACGACTATAACGGCGCCGAGCAGGAGGGTTTCGGGCGCTGGCAGGCGACGATCCGCGACGGCCGGCGATGCAGCGCCGCGGTCGCTTATCTGCGGCCGGCGGCGGCGCGCTCCGGCCTCACGGTGGCGACCGGTGCCCTCGCCAGCCGCATCGTGCTCGACGGCGACCGCGCCGTTGGCGTCGAATATCTGCACAACGGCGAGCCGGTCGTCGCCACGGCCGAGCGCGAGGTGATCCTCGCCGGCGGCGTCATCAACTCGCCGCAGCTGCTGATGCTGTCCGGGATCGGCGACCCGGCGATGCTGCGCGCGCATGACATCGCGGTCGCCGCGCCGCTATCCGGGGTCGGCCGCAACCTGCAGGACCACATCTCGGCCGGGATCGCGTGGCAGCGCAACGCGCCGGGCCCCTTGCACGCCAAGATGCGGCTCGACCGCATCGCCCGCGAGCTGAGCAAGAATTATTTTCTCGGCACCGGCATCACCAACAACCTGCCGGGCGGCGTCATGGCGTTTTTGAAGAGCCAGGAAGCGGCGGTTCTGCCCGACATCCAGCTGTTGTTCGCCGCCGCGCCGATGGCGGCGAGACCCTATCTGCCGCCCTTCACGCGGCCCTATCAGGACAGTTTCGGCTGTCGCGCGGTGGTGTTGCGGCCGGAAAGCCGGGGATGGCTCGAACTCGCCTCGGCCGACCCGCGTCGGGCGCCGCGCATCCGGCAGCACTTTCTCGCCACCGACAAGGACTGGAAGACGCTGCGCGCCGGCCTGCGCCTCGTCCGCGACATCGCGCGCCAGGGGCCGCTGCGTCCGTTCATCGCGCGTGAATTGGCGCCCGGACCCGACGCGCAATCGGACGATGCGCTCGACGCCCATATCCGTGCGACCGCGATCACCGTGCACCATCCGCTCGGCACCTGCCGGATGGGCGGCGCGGCCGACCACATGGCGGTGGTCGATGGCGAATGCCGGGTCATCGGGGTGGCGGGCCTGCGCGTCGTCGACGCCTCGGTGATGCCCGACCTGGTCGGCGGCAACATCAACGCGCCGGTCATCATGATCGCCGAAAAGGCGGCCGACATGATCCGCGGCCGCGACCCGCTCGCCCCGGTCAACGTCTGAGCACTAGCGGGCGCCGCGGCATGATCCTGACCCCGATCCCGCGCGAATGTCTCGCCGAGGCGCTCGACCGCTTTGCGGCGCGGCTCGACGAGCCAGCCGCACGGGCCGCCTTCGCCGCCATTCGCGCGACCGCTTGCGGGCGTGCTGCGGGCGCCCTCGCCGAGACGCACCGGCAAGCGGCGCTGGCGTTTGCGCGCGGCTGCGGCATGGTGATCCACCCGGCGGGTGCGCGTCCGGGCTGCAACTGGGACGGCGCCGCGCTCGACGGCGACACCGAGGCCTATGTGATCCTGCACGAGGCGGCGCATTTCGTGCTGGCCCCGCCCGAGCGCCGGGCTTTCGTCGATTTCGGCCTCGGGCCGGGGCCCGACACCACCGACCGTGCCGCCGCCGAACGCGCCGCCCGTTTGCCGCTCCTCGAGCGCGAGGCCGACGAGGCGGCCGCCTCGCTGCTCGGCATCCTGTGGGAGGCAGCGCTCGGCCAGCCGGCGCTGGCCTCGTTTCTCGACCAGAACTGGCTCGAAGCGCTCGACCGCTCGGCGCCGGCCCATTTCACCAGGGTGCTGCAGCGGCTGACGCGGCTCGGCGTCGTCGACCCGGCGGCGTTGAGCACGGCCTAATCCTGCGCGGCGAACCACAGCGGGCAGTTATAGTCGATCGTGACCTCGTCGCCGGCTGCGATCGGCACCAGCGCCACCAGATCGAGCGTGCCGCGCGCGACATTGCACCTCACCCGGGCGCGCGGCCGGCGCGAATGATTGCACAGCGCGACGAGCCCAAGCGCGACCGCGCCGCTCCCCGCACCCCCAGAGGCGCTGTCGGGCTCGCCGCCCCAGGCAAAATAGTAATCGTGCAGGATGGTGCGATCGAGCAACGCACACTCCGCCGCCGGGACGATGATGACCGGCGCCGCCTCGATCAGCAGACCCTCGGCGATCGGCGCGGTGGCGAAAATGCCGCGGCCCTTGCCGGGGTCGCTGCGGATTTCGAGGTTGTCGCGCGGCAGCGGCCGCCGGCTATCGTGGCCCTGGGCGTGAGCGTGGACGTGCTGGCGCCGCGCCGCCGCGGCCACAGCGAGGCCCCGTCAGCCGAGAGCGGCTCAGGCGTGGTCGCGCGGATGATCGGCGAGGCCGGCCGAAGCGGCCGAGGCTACCGTGGCGGAGGGCGGCGGAACCTGCGTGGCCGGCGCCCCGATTTCCTCCTCGGGCTCCTTCATGCCGGCTTTGAACGCCTTGATCCCTTTCGCAAAATCGCCCATCACGCCGGAGATCTTGCCCTTGCCGCCAAACAGCACTACCCCGACCCCGATCACGATCAGCCAATGCCAGATGCTCAGAGAACCCATTAGACGACCCCGGAAGCTGAAAGCTCGGCTAACTTAGCAGACTCCATCGCATACGGCCCGCCGAATCGCGCGTACGCGGCCTTTTGCGCCGGTGGATATGACACGAGGTCGTGCCGATCGCCGGAAAATCAAGACCAATTCCCGCCCTGGAGGAGCCGTTGATGCCCTATGTCCCACCGCCGCATCCCGCCTGGGAGCGCTGTCAGCCTGCCGATGCCGGCCTTGATCCGGCACTCGTCGAGGCCGCGGCGCGCGGCGCTTTCGAGCACGAAACGCCGTGGAGCCGCGATCTCGCCCAGATGATCGCGACCGATTTCGGCGAGGAACCGCCGTGGAACGAGGCGCTCGGCCCTGTGCGCCCGCGCGGCGGCCCGAACGGCCTCGTCGTGCGCGGCGGCCGGATCGTCGCCGAATGGGGCGACACGGTGCAGATCGACCAGACATTCAGCGTCGCGAAGAGCTATCTGGCGATCCTCGCCGGCCTCGCCTGGGACCGCGGTCTCCTGCCCGACATCGACGAGCCGGTCTGCCGGACGGTCGACGATGGCGGCTTCGACCCGCCGCACAACCACCGCATCACCTGGCGCCACCTGTTGCAGCAAACCTCGGAATGGGAAGGCGAGTTGTGGGGCAAGCCCGACCTGATCGACCGCCACCGCGCGGTCGGCGGACGCCCGGCGACCGGCCGCAAAGGAACCTATCGCGCGCTGCAGGCGCCGGGCAGTTTCTGGGAATACAACGACGTCCGCGTCAACCGCCTCGCCCTCGCGCTGCTGCGGTTGTGGCGCCGCCCGCTGCCCGAAGTGTTCCGCGAACTGGTCATGGAGCCGCTCGGCGCCTCCTCTGACTGGGAGTGGCACGGCTATCGCAACTCCTACGTCGCGCTCGACGGTGCCCGGGTCCAGTCGGTTTCCGGCGGCTCGCATTGGGGCGGCGGCGTCTTTATCCACGCCCGCGACCAGGCGCGGATCGGCCTCCTGCTGCTGCGCGGCGGCGTCTGGGGCGAACAGCCTATCCTGTCGGCGGAATGGATCGCGCAGATGCGCGAGCCGTGCCCGCTGTTTGCGCGATACGGCTGCCTGTGGTGGCTCAACACCGGCCGCGCGCTGTACCCGAGTGCGCCGGAGAGCAGCTATTTCGCGAGCGGCGCCGGCGGCAACCTGACCTGGATCGACCCCGACAACGATATCGTCGCGGTACTGCGCTGGATCGACCCGGCCGCGCGCGACGGGTTCATGCGGCAGCTGATGGCGGCGCTCCAGCCGCCACCGGTGGCCCGGTCCGAGCGGCTAGCGAGCGCCTCGCGCGCTCGCTAGGATGCGTCCGAGGCAATGGCAAGGCTCGGGTTCCGCCGGCGCCGGGCGAAGCGGCGGCGCGCGGCGGCGAACAACCATGATCAGATCGGGGGCGACAGTCGGCCGGCGCGCCCTATATATTTAGCCGCGGCGAGCCTCGGCCGCACCCGTTAGGCATTGGCATGATCGACCCGTTTGGACGCACCATCAGCTATCTGCGCGTATCGGTCACCGACCGCTGCGACTTCCGCTGCGTCTACTGCATGGCGGAAGAGATGAATTTCCTGCCGAAGAAGGAGCTCCTGACCCTCGAAGAACTCGACCGGGTGTGCAGCGCCTTCATCCGGCATGGCGTCCGCAAACTGCGCCTGACCGGCGGCGAGCCCTTGGTGCGGCGCAACATCATGAGCCTGTTCCGCGCTTTGGGACGCCACATCACATCGGGCGCGCTCGACGAATTGACGCTGACGACCAACGGCAGCCAGCTCGCCAAGTATGCTGAAGAGCTTCGCGATTGCGGCGTGCGCCGGGTCAACGTCTCGGTCGATACGCTCGACCCCGCCAAATTCACCGAGATTACCCGGCGCGGCCGGCTCGACCAGGTGCTCGAGGGGCTCGAAGCGGCCAAGCGCGCCGGGCTCGCGGTCAAGATCAACACGGTCGCCCTGCGCGGCGTCAACGAGGACGAACTCGATGAGCTGGTCGCCTGGGCCGGCGGCGAGGGCTTCGACCTCGTCATCATCGAGGTCATGCCGATGGGCGATATCGGCGGCGAGAACCGGCTCGACCAATACCTGCCCCTGTCCTTGGTGCGAGCCCGGCTGCAGCGGCGCTGGACCCTCGACGACAGCGACTATCGCACCGGCGGGCCGGCGCGCTATGCGACGGTGCGCGAGACCGGCGGGCGGCTCGGCTTCATCACGCCGTTGACGCATAATTTCTGCGAGAGCTGCAACCGGGTGCGGCTGACCTGCACCGGCACGCTCTATATGTGCCTCGGCCAGGAGGACGCCGCCGATCTGCGCACGCCGCTCCGGATATCGGAAAGCGACGAGCCGCTCGACGCGGCGATCGTCGAGGCGATCAGCCGCAAGCCGAAGGGGCACGATTTCATCATCGACCGCCGCCACAACCGGCCCGCCGTCGCCCGGCATATGAGCGTGACCGGCGGGTGATCGCGGCGGCGAGCGACAAGGGCGCCGTGCGGGTCGCCTTCGTCGCCTCCGACGCGGAGGCGGCGCAGCTGGCGCTGGTCGAGTTGCGCCGGCGCTACGGCACGATCGACCCGCAGGAGGCGGACATCGTCGTGCCGCTGGGCGGCGACGGCTTCATGCTCGAAACGCTGCACCGGTTCGTCGAGAGCGGCAAGCCGATTTTTGGCATGCATCGCGGCAGCGTCGGCTTTCTGATGAACTCCTATCGCCTCGACGGGCTTTACGAGCGCCTCGCCTCGGCCCAGCCGGTCGAATTGCATCCGCTCGAAATGATCGCCTGCCGGGAGGACGGCGTCCGCCATCGCGCGATTGCCTTCAACGAGGTGTCGCTGCTGCGCGAGACCCGCCAGGCCGCCAAGCTCCGGCTCAGCGTCGACGGCGTCGTGCGGCTGGAAGAGCTGATGGCCGACGGCATCCTCTTGTCGACCCCGGTCGGCAGCACCGCCTACAACCTGTCGGCGCACGGGCCGATCATCCCGTTGGGCGCCGGCATCCTGGCCTTGACGCCGATCAGCGCCTTCCGGCCGCGGCGCTGGCGCGGCGCGCTGTTGCCGCTTGGCGTGCGGGTCACGATCGAGGCGCTCGAAACCGACAAGCGCCCGGTCAGCGCGGTCGCCGACTTCACCGAGGTGCGCGAAATCGTCTCGGTCGACATTCGCGAGAACCGCGACATTGCGATGACCGTGCTGTTCGACCACGACGCCAACCTCGAGGAACGCGTCTTCAAGGAACAGTTCGCCAGTTAGACCATGATCCGTTGAGATCCTATCACCCCAGACCGTCATCCCCGGGCTTGACCCGGGGATCCCCCTGCCGCCTCTCGTGGATGGCCGGGTCAAGCCCGGCCATGACGCTGTGGGGTGGGTCGATCTGACGAGATACCGCGCCAGCGCACGCGGCGCGCCTTTGGCGAGAGTGGTGCGGGCGGCCGGAATCGAACCGGCACAGGCCTCGCGGCCCTACGGATTTTCATACCCGCTACGGCTTTCGCCGCCTCGCTCCGGCGCATGCGGCGCGGGACGAGTTTGGGGTCTGGACTATCCCTTCACCCTGGCCGTGCGGCTTTAGGTGCTGCCCGTCTAGTCTCTACACCGTCCCGTTGCCGGGCTTGGCTC
>DATLRS010000048.1:0-25828 GCA_035534535.1 Allostellaceae bacterium
GCTGTCGGCCGATTTCGATCTCGAACCGGGGCAGATGCAGTTTGTCGACAACCGCGTGCTCGGCCACGCGCGCAGCGAGTTCGAGGATTTCCCCGAACCCGAGCGCCGCCGCCACCTCGTGCGGCTCTGGCTGCGCGACCACGGAAGGCGCGCCTATCCGGGCTGACGCCTCAGCCCGGCGGCGCACAAGGAGACGCGATGAGCCCGACCCGTCCTGCCAACAGCTCTGTCGCTGCGGCGCTCGCCGAGGCGCAGGAGCACTACCGCGCGCGCAACCCGCAAAGCCTCGCGTATCATGCCGAGGCCTGCGCCGCATTGCCCGGCGGCAATACCCGCTCGGCGATCTTTGTCGAGCCGTTCCCGCTGACGATGGTGCGCGGCGAGGGGGCGCATCTGTGGGACGCCGACGGCCACGAATACGTGGATTTCCTCAGCGAGTTCACCGCGGGCCTTTACGGCCATTCGCACCCGCTGATCCGCCAAGCGATCGACCAGGCGCTCGACGGCGGCTGGAACCTCGGCGCGCATGGGGCCGCCGAGGCGCGCTTTGCGCAGGCGATCCGCGCCCGCTTTGCCTCGATCGAATTGGTGCGTTTCACCAATAGCGGCACCGAGGCCAATCTGATGGCGGTCGCCGCGGCGCGCGCGCTGACCGGGCGCAACAAGGTCCTCGTTTTCCAGGGCGGCTATCACGGCGGCGTCTTCTATTTCCGCGGCCAGGGCAGCAAGGTCAACGCGCCGTTCGAGTTCGTCGTCGCCGAATACAACGACATCGCCGGCACCCGCGCGCTGGCCGCGCCCTATGCGGGCGACCTTGCGGCGATCCTCGTCGAGCCGATGCTCGGCGGCAGCGGCTGCATCCCGGCGACCCGCGAATTTCTCGCCGATTTGCGCGCGCTGGCGAGCGAGACCGGCGCCGTACTGATTTTCGACGAGGTGATGACCTCGCGGCTCGCGCCGGGCGGCTTGCAGGAGGTGCACGGCATCGCGCCCGACCTGACGACGCTGGGCAAATATGTCGGCGGCGGCATGAGCTTTGGCGCGTTCGGCGGCAAGGCCGCGCTGATGGAGTGGTTCGACCCGCGCCGCGAGGGCGGCTTCCAGCACGCCGGCACCTTCAACAACAACGTGCTGACGATGAACGCCGGCTATGTCGGGCTGACCGAAATCTACACGCCCGAGCGCGCCCGCACCCTCAACCGGTTCGGCGAGGAGTTGCGCGAACGGCTCAACGGCGTCGTGCGGCGGCGCGGGCTGGCCATGCAGTTCACCGGCATCGGCTCGATGATCGGGGTGCATATGACAGACCGGCCGATCAGCTGCGAAGCCGACGCCGCGCGGGGCGATGCGGCGCTCCTCGATTTGTTCTATTTCGACCTGTTGGCGCGCGGCGTCTGGTTCGCCAAGCGCGGCATGATGGCCCTGTCGATCGCCCTCGAAGCGGCCGATGCCGACCGGCTGGTCGCCGCCGTCGAGGAATTCGCCGAGACCCGCGTGCCATTGTTCGAGGGAGGCCGCACATGAGCGATCGCGCCGAGCCACGCGCCAATCACCGCGTCGCCTATTTCAATGGACGGATCGTGCCGGAGCGGGAGGTGGTGCTGCCGTTTCGCGACCGCGGCTTCAAATACGGCGATGCCGCCTTCGATATGACCCGCACGTTTCACGGACGGCCGTTCCGTCTCACGGAGCATGTCGAGCGGTTCTATCGCTCGTTGCGCTATCTGCGCATCGACCCCGGGCTGAGCGCGGCCGAGATGGTCGCGGTCAGCGAGGAGGTGCTGGAGCGCAACCGGCATTTCCTGACCCCGGACACCGATTTTTGGCTCGGCCAGCGCGTGTCGCGCGGGGTCGACGCGGTCGGCGACGAGGGCTGGGAGCATACCGGTCCCAACGTCATCGTCGAATGCATCCCGCTGCCGCTGAAGGCGCGCGCGCGCCTCTTTCGCGACGGCATCGATATTGTCGTGCCCGCGACCCGGCGGGTCGCGCCCGAAGCTCTCAGCCCGCGCGCCAAGACGCACAATTATCTCAACCTGATCATCGCCGATCTCGAAGCCAAGGCGCACGACAAGGAGGCGTGGTCGGTGCTGCTCGACACTCAAGGCCACCTCGCCGAGGGCATCGGCAGCAACATCTTCGTCGTGCGCGACGGCGTGGTGATGACACCGCAGGCGCGCTGGGTGCTGCCCGGCATCAGCCGCGCGGCGGTCATCGAATTGTGCGGTGAACTCGACCTCGCCTGCCGCGAAGCCGATCTCGATCTCTACGATGCGGCAACCGCCGACGAGATCTTTATGACCTCGACCAGCCTGTGCATCTGCCCGGTGCGCAGCATCGGCGGCCGCACTCTCCCGGGCCCGCTACCGGGTCCGGTAACGCGCCGCATCGGCGAGGCTTACGCGCGCCTCGCCGGCTGCGATTTCGTCGCGCAATACCTCACGCATCTGGCCTGAAACGAAACGGGCGCAGCCGGTCTGGCTGCGCCCGTGCCGATTGTGACCGCTTAATGCTGGTTCGGCTGCGGTGCTGGCATCGCCGGGGCCGGCGTGGGCTCCGGAGCCGGGGCCGCCGGGGCGGCTTCCGCCGGAGGTGCCGCGCTCTCAGGCGCTGCCGCCTTGTGGTGCACGACATGGTGACGGTGGTGCACGACGTGGTGATGGTGATGCACGACGTGGTGATGGTGATGCACGACGTGATGATGCCTCTCGTGCCTCTCGTGCCGATGATGCCGGACGTAATGGTGGTGCATCGGCTCGACGCTCGGCGCCACCATGGGCGCTTCCGGCGGCGGCGCTGGAGCGGCCATCGGCGGCGGCGGTGCCGGCTCCGGCGGCGGCGGCGCGGGCGAGCACGCCGCCAGCAACGCCAAGAAGGAGGCGACGAACAACGGTTGTGCTAGCTTGACCACGACCCTCTCCCGAATTGACCGGCACAGTTATCACGATGAACATGCACATAGCACTTCTGGTCATTCGACTAAAGCGGTGAGTTTGGTCTAGCCCCCAGTTATTGCCAATGTGCGGCGTTTTCGCATCGGCGTGCCGGCACGCAACGGCGCCGCGCCGGATCGTTCAGCCGCGCGGCAGGCCGTGACGCAAGCGATAACGGGCGGCGAGGCTCGCCGGCCCGTCGACCGCGACGATATCGCGGCCGATCAGATCAAACAGGTGCGCCAGCACCGACCGACCAGCGGCGTGCTGCAAGGCCGGGTCAAGCCCGACATAGAGCCGCTCGACGATCGCCGGGATCGTCTCGCAGCCCGATCTGAGGCAGTCGACGATACCCGATTCGCGCTCGCGGCGATGCGCGATGAAGGCACGAACATGGCGCTGCGGCTCGGTGATCGCCGGGCCATGGGTCGGCCAGTAGACGGCGTCATGCCGCGCCAGCAGCTTGTCGAGCGAGGCCATATAGGAGGCCATGTCGCCATCGGGCGGCGCGATGACGCTGGTCGACCAGCCCATCACATGATCGCCGCTGAACAGGATGCCGGCATCGGCCAGGGCAAAGCATAGATGGTTCGAGGTGTGTCCCGGCGTGTGCACCGCCTCGAAAACCCACCCCTTGCCGGCGATCGATTCGCCGTCGCGGACCACGACATCGGGCACGAAGTCCCAGTCGCCGCCCTCCTCGGTCCCGGGGCTGCCGGGCGCGCCGCGCTGGCCGCCGGCATGCGGACCGAAGCCATAGCTCGGCGCGCCGGTCGCCGCCTTCAAAGCCTTGGCCGCCGGCGAGTGATCGCGATGGGTATGGGTGACCAGGATATGGGTCACCTGTTCGTCGGCAAGGCTCGCCAGCAATGCGGCGATGTGATCGTCCAGTTCGGGGCCGGGATCGATGACCGCGACCTCGCCCTCGCCGATCACATAGGTGCCGGTGCCGCGGAAGGTGAACGGCCCGGGGTTGCGCGCGACGATGCGGCGAACCCCGGGCGCGACCGGCTCGAGCCGGCCATACTCAAAGGTGAAGTCGCGACGGTACGGGATCTCGGCAGCCATCAGCCCCTTGCCTCACAAATCGCCTGACCCGGGCGCGTCCCGGGCGTCGACGGCTTCGCCCTACATCGCCGGGCGCGCCATGCGGCCGGTCCGACGCTTATTGTAGGCGACGGCGGCCGGGTTGGTCAGCGGCGGGGTGTCGAGCCGCGGGTTCGCCCGGCGCAGTTCCCAATCCCACGCATCGCCGCCCATCACGTAGCTCTGCTGGCTCTGCATCGGATTGCGGTTGACCAGCGGGCGGGCATAAAGCGGGTGTGTCATGCTGCGGATCTCGTGCTCGATCTCGAACAGCGTCTGGTTGGTGTCGATATCGACGATATGCTCCCAGCGGTACTGGTAGGCATTGCTTTCTTCGGTCAGCAGTTCGCGCTTCATCAGCTGCGCATAGGGGCCGGAGAAATCCTGCACATAGACCTGGATGTGGTGCCCGTCATAGGCCGGCAGCGGCTTATCGGTCTCGCGGAACAGCAGATCCTGGTGATAACCGACATTGACCCGGGCGGTCTTGCCCGAGCCGTTACCGTCGAGCCTGGTCTTGGCGCCGAAGATCTTCTTGTAAAAGCGCTCGATCCCCTTGGCGGTGCCCATCGGCACGTCGAATTCGAGATAGGGCATGCCGAGGTTGATCGCGCCGAAGCGCGCCTCATCGGGGCTGTGCATGTTGAAGCGGTTGCCCCACGGGCAGGTCACCTCGACGTAATCGTTGTTTTCGGCGACCGCAAATTTGCTGCCGGCGAGCTGCTTCTTGATGGCGGCGAGGCGGGCGAGCAGCGCGTCGCGGTCCGGCGTTACCAGGCCGATGGCGCCGCGCAACACCCAGGGCTCGCCGGTCGGCAGGTGAAACTGGCTCTTGCCGACATTGACCCACATATTGGCGAGCCCGGTGTTCATATACGGGTCGCGCGTCAACCCCAGCCCCTGGATGTAGAACAGCGTGCCCGATGCCTGGTCGGGGATCTGCAGGTTGACGTGTTCGAGCATGGTAATGTTGCCGAGATCCTCGGCTTTGCGATCGTAATGCGGTGCCATCGGGGTCTCCATCACCGTCTATTCACCATTTGTTGCGCAGCTCGCGTAATCTGAGGAACACGGTCTGCGGATCGGGATGCTCGGGCAGGTCGGGGAAGGTTTCGCGCAACCGCCGGATCACCGACGGGCTGGTCAGCCGGAAAAAGGTGTTGATCTCCTTTTCCAGCCCCAGCGTGGTGATGAACGCCTTGTTGGTGTCTTGCCGCTCCATGTCGGGCAGGAACGTCTTGGCGCGGGCGTTATCCGGCTCGCGGTCAAGCGTGAAGCGCAGATTGTTGCAGATGTAATCGTGGCCCGGATAGACCAGCGTCGCATCCGGCAATTTCGCCAGCTGGGCGGCGAAGGTGTTGTACAGCTCGCTCGGGTGGCCGCCATTGTGGCAATTGCCGGCGCCGGCATTGAACAGCGTGTCGCCGCAAAAGAGGGCCCGCGTGTCACCATGCGACAGGACGCAGATATGCGACATCGTGTGACCCGGCGTATCGAGGCATTCGAGTTCGACGGTGCGGCCGACCTTGATCACGTCGCCGGCCTTGAGGCCGCGGTCGATGCCGTCGATCTGGTCCTTGGCGCCCGCATGCGCCAGCAGCTTGGCGTGGGTCGCGGCGATCACCTGGTCGTTGCCGCCGGTGTGGTCGCGATGATGGTGGGTATTGAGGATCTGGGTGATGTTCCAGCCGCGCGCCTTGGCGGCGGCGAGGCATTTTGCGTGATCGAGCGGATCGACCGCCAAGGCTTCGCCGGTTTCGCTGCAGGCGATCAGATAGTTGAAATTGCGCCCCGAATTGGCGGTCCAGATCTGTTCGACGAGCATCGCGCTACCCAAACCAAGGTTGATTGCTTCCTGAGAGTATACGTCACGTACTGGCCGCGCGCCATCGTATCGGCAACCTCAAAAGAGAGCGCATCAATACAAAGGTCTCAAAGGATGCGCCAAGGATGAGGAGAGATAAACCGATAATCCGATTGACGAAAGGATCAGAATATACGCGATTCATCACGAGCCTTTGTTTACCAATCGATCCAGGAAACAGGCGGAATGGCAATACCATTGCTGCCATTCTTCTTCCTTAGCAGTGCTGACGACGACTGTACCCGGGTCGGGATACTCCTGCTCGACCTTTTGGCCGCTGAAGCAGCACATTACGTCAAAGGGCCATCGCTCCGACATGCGCTGCTCACGCCGCCCGGGGCGCGTAGTGCAAGACGATGAACTCCTCCGCACGAAGCGGCATCTGGGCGTAGGTGCGACCGCTATCGTCGGAGAATTCGACCTCGTAAACATCGGAGCCAAGATGTTCGACAACGGTCCCGACCTGGCCTCGCACGAGACCGCGGTCGGTAAGGTCGGTCGTCAATGCGACGACATCGAGAAGATTGATCTGGCCCACGATCGTCCACCTCTCTCGCGCCTACCGAAGGACGAAGCACGTCACGAACCGCAACGTCCGTTCCCCTTGCCGCACGATCCACCCTGAGCGAACCGTTGCGCTTCCCGTACATGTAGTCACCTCGATGTCCAGAATGAAGCGCTCCCCATAGGCGTCACGCCCGGCCGCAATCAGATCTTGATGCTGCGACCGCGCGGCTCGAACCAGCAGGTCGCAGAGCGATTCTGCATCATTTGCGGTCAGACCCAGGCGTGAGCGCAATACCCGCGCTTTGTGACGGCCGCGCGGGTGGCTGTCAGAAAGGCAATAATCCCGAAGCTTGGCGACATCGACAACGATATCTTTGATGCGCGCCGCTCGGCGCCTTGCGCGCATCCCGCTTTACGTCACGCCTGCCGAAAGTATCTTGTGGCGTTGTCCCAAAAGAGCTTCGTCTGCGTCGCCGGCTTGAGGCTCTTCCAGGCGAGGATGTTGTCGATCGATTGGGGAAACTGGCACTCCGAGTGCGGGTAGTCGGAGGCGTACATAAGCACGTCCTCGCCGAGAAAATCGCACACCGCATGGAACATGTCCTCGCCCTCCTGCCGCTCGATGCTACAGAAGAAGCGGCCGCTTTTCATGTAGTCGCTCGGTTTCATCTTGAGCTGCGCGGTCGAGCCGACATAGGCATACTGCTCGTCCATGCGTCGGCCCCAGAACGGCAGCCAGCCAAAGCCGCATTCCAATGTGCCGAAGCGCAGGCTCGGATAGCGGTCGAGCGCGCCGCCGCCGATGAATGCGGCGACAAAGCGCATCGCGCCCCACGGGTGCGAGGCCAGCCGGCCGAGGAAGATGTTGTCCCACATGTCGTCGTGGCCCGGGTAGTAGGGCGGGTTCCAGGTCGAGCTGTGGTGCACGATCGGCAGATCATGCTCGGCGGCAGCGCGCCAGATCGGGTCGAGCGCGGGGTGATCGGCCGGGATCTGGTAGATCTGCGGCTTGACCGCGACCGCCCAATCCGACTTTCCCCATTTGCGGATTTCCGCGACGGCGCCCTCGACATCGCGGGTCGACGCAACGATCGGCCCCTTCAGCCGGTCGGGAAAACGGCCGCAATAATCCGCCATGTGGCGGTGAAAGGCGCGGATCATGCCGCTTTCGAGCGACGGGTCGTCGACCCCGACGAGGCTCGACCAGCCGCCGGGCACCAGGAAATGCACATCGGTGCCCTCCTCGTCCATGTCGGCGACGCGGTTGGCCGCCTCGTCGTCCTGCACGCCGGGGCGCGGCAATTTCACGCCCATCCAATTGGTGTCGCGGCCGGTATGGCCCTCGCGCGGCGCCGCCTCGCCGAGGATGCGGCGATAGAGTTGCGGCGCGATCCGATAGCCATGCAGCGCGCCCTGGTATTCGGCCGATTGCCGCATCGGGGTGCGGTATGGCGCCAACTCGGCCAGTCGCGGGCGGAAATCGGGATCGACATAGCGCTCGATGATTTCGGCGGCCGGCAGGACATGCGTGTCGCTGTCGAATATTTTGAAGCCGTTCTTCATGATCGCCTCCTTCAATGTCCGAGCAGTTTGGCGAACGCAAACATGACTCCCAGCATTGCTATGACATTAATCAGCACCGCGCCGAGGATCATTTGAAACACGCGATACAAGATTTCGGATTTCGCGTCGGCGAGGCGCGCATCCAGGGTCGAAGCCAGCGAGTCGATCCGCGCATCAACGTGCGAACTCAACGCGTCGAGGCGAGCGTTCACCAGCGCCAGGTCGAGCTTCGTCGCGACGTCAGAGCTTTCGGCGCCGTCCTGAACCGCAGCGATGACTGCCTCGGCCTGCGCCTCATCGAAGCCGGCCTCGCGCAGTCTCTTAGCAACTTTCAGCGTGTCGATCGCCATCGCGCCATGATCATAACAGCATTTCCTAGCGGCAGTACGGCATGACCTCCTCGGCGAACCGGGTCATCGACTGCCGCACCATCACCGGGTCCATCACGCCGCCCTGGTTGAAGTAGCAGATGAACTCGTCCATGCCGTACTCGCGCTTGAGTTCATGCACCCGTTCGACGCAGTAAGCCGGGTCGCCGAACACGCCCATCTCGCGGTCGATGTCGGAGAATGTGACGGCGTCCATCCGCGCCAGCACCTGGCGGAAGGCTTCAAAGCTCTTGATGTCATGGTCGCCCAAGGGGCGCAGCCGCTCGCCGGCCTCGCGCATGAAGCGCATCAGCCCCGGCTCGCATTCGGCGCGCGCCGCCTCGCGGCTGGCCGCGACATGCACCGGAAAGGCGAGCGCGGTGTCGCACGGGTCGGCGCCGAGCGCGGCGCGGTAGACCCCCAGCCCCTCCTTCAGCTTGTCGGGCGGGTTGATCATCGGGGTGGCGAAGATCGGAAAGCGCCGCCGCGCCGCAAACGGGAACGTGTCGGGGCTGTTGGCGGCGATGCGAATGGGCGGATAGGGCTGTTGCAGCGGCCGCGGCGTCACCGTCAAGTTCTGCGCCCGGAAGTATTTGCCCTCGAACGAGAAGGATTCGTGGGTCCACGCGCCGATCAGGAAGTCGAGCGCCTCGTCAAAGCGCTCGCGGCTCTCCTCCTGCGGAATGCCGTAGCCGGCGTAATGCAAGGGCGCTGTGCCGCGCCCGACACCAAGTTCGAGGCGGCCGTCGCTGAGGATGTCGGCGATCGCGGCTTCCTCGGCGATCTTGACCGGGTTGTGCATCGGCAACAGCGTGACCGCCGTGCCGAGGCGGATGCGGCGGGTGCGCTGCGCCGCCGCGGCCAGCACCATCAGCGGGTCGGCGAGGATCGAAAACCCCCGGCTGAAATGCAGTTCGCCGAGCCACACCGTGTCGAAGCCGACGGCATCGCCAAGCTCGATTTGCGCGAGGATGTCGCGGTAGCGTTGCTGCTCGGTAAATCCGGGCGCGCACGGCAATTGGTCAAAGAACCCGAAGCGCATGCGTCCGTCCCCAAGGGCTATTATTGCGCGACCCGATAACACGCGGCAGTCGCGCGGAGCAAGCCGCAGATCGGGCGCCGCGATTCCCGCTTTCGCCGGACTGACGCCGGGTTGTAGGGTCGGGGATGACCCGGGGTCGAGGCTCTGACATGGACGACGCGCTCGGGCTGCCGCCAGGCGCCTTTGGCAAGATCGACAGCGAGGACGACGAGCATTTTTATGACGAGCCGCGGCTCGTCTACCATATCGACGACGGCGCGGTCGCCGCCCTCACCGCCTTCTACCGCAGTGTGCTGCCCGAGGGCGGCGTGCTGCTCGACCTGATGAGCAGCTGGGTCAGCCATCTGCCGCCCGAGGCGCATTACGCCGAAGTCATCGGGCATGGCATGAACGCCGCCGAGCTGGCGGCCAACCCGCGCTTTGCCCGCTGGTTTGTGCAGAACCTCAATCGCGACCCCTCGCTGCCGCTCGCCGACGGCAGCGCCGACGCCGCGATGATCTGCGTCTCGATCCAGTATTTGCAGCAGCCGGTTGCGGTGTTGCGCGAGGCGGCGCGGGTGTTGCGGCCCGGCGCCCCGATCGTCATCAGCTTTTCCAACCGCTGCTTCCCAACCAAGGCGGTCGCGATCTGGCACCGCCTCAATGATGACGGCCACGCCCAGCTGGTCGCAGAATATCTGCGGCATGCCGGCTTCGCCGACATCGCAACCCACCGCCTCGCCGCGTGGGTCGAGGACGAGAGCGACCCGCTGATCGCCGTCGTCGGCCGTGCGCCGGCGGCCATATCCGTGTAACCTCTTGCGGGCGATCAGCCGGGGAGACAGGTGATGCAACTGGGCGCGTTGTTGCCGTTGGGCGATATCGGGGGCGATCCGGCGAGCGTGCGCGAATACGCGCAGGCCGCCGAGGCGGCGGGCTACGATTTCCTCGAGGCCCCCGACCATGTGCTGGCCTCGCGCGAGGGGGAACGCACCGGCGCCGGCCTCTTCCACGACCCGTTCGTGCTGTTCGGCTATCTCGCCGGCTGCACCCAGAAGCTCGGCTTCTCGACCGGCGTCCTGATCCTGCCGCAGCGCCAGACGGCGCTCGTTGCCAAGCAGGCGGCCTGTCTCGACGTGCTGTGCGGCGGCCGCTTCCGGCTTGGCATCGGGGTCGGCTGGAACGAGGTCGAATTCATCGGGCTCAACGAAAACTTCCACAATCGCGGCCGCCGCTCGGAAGAGCAGGTGCAGGTCATGCAGGCGCTGTGGGCCGAGCCGCATGTCAGCTACAAGGGCCGCTGGCACACGATCGACGACGCCGGCCTCAACCCGCGGCCCGCGTCGGGCACGGTGCCGGTGTGGTTCGGCGGGCACCACGAGCGCACCCTCGAGCGCATCGCCAAATGGGGCGACGGCTGGATGCCCAATGCCTATGATCCCGACCAGAGCGCGCTCGACGTCTTCGCCAAATTGCGCTCGCTGACCGAGGCGGCGGGCCGCGATCCCGGCAAGATCGGCATCGAGGTGTGGGTTTCGATGGGCTCGGGGAGCGAAGCTGACTGGGCCGAGGAAGCCCGCTTCTGGAAGGCGGCCGGCGCCTCGCATCTGTGCCTGACGACGACCTTCAACCGGCGCCGCCATCAGCGCATCGCCGGCCACACGATGTCCGACCACCTGGCCGCGCTGCGCCGCTATCGCACCGCCGTCGCCGACCGGCTGTAGGAGCTTCAACGGACGTGCTCATCGTCCTCTCTTCTTCGTCATCCCCGGGCTTGACCCGGGGATCATGTCCCGGCTCAGCGAGATGGCCGGGTCCAGCCCGGCCATGACGGGTTCTTTTGGAGACCCGACGGGCGAATTTTCGGCTGAGGAGGGATGATGAAAATCAGCTTCGACATCGACTGTACGCCCGAGGAATTGCGCGGGTTTTTCGGGCTGCCCGACGTCAAGCCGATGCACGAGCGGCTGCTCAAGGAGGTCGAGGAGCGGCTGCGCACCAACCTCAAGGCGCTCGACCCCGAGACGATGCTGACGACTTGGCTGCCCGCCGGCCTCAAGGGCTTCGAGCAATTGCAGGAGATGTTCCTGAGCCAGATGGCCGGGCGCGGCGCCGCCAAGAAATAGCACCGATGACGATCTTTCTGGTGCGGCATGGCGAGACCGAATGGAACCGCATCGGCCGCTACCAGGGCTGGAGCGACTCACCGCTGACGGCGCAGGGAATTGCCCAGGCCGCGGCGATCGGGCAGCGCCTGCGCACCCTGCCCGAAGCGACCGGCAGCGCGATCGTCGCCAGCCCGATCGGGCGGGCGCGTCGCACTGCCGAGATCGTCGCCGAGCACCTCGGGCATGCCGCGGCGCTGCGCTTTGACGAGCGGCTGCGCGAGATCTCGCTCGGCTCGTGGGACGGGCTCGACCGCCGCGAGGTGCGCGCTCGCGCCCCCGAGATGTTCGCCGGCGAGGCGCGCCACGAATGGTATTTCCGCACCCCCGACGGCGAAAGATATGACGGGTTTGCCGGGCGCCTGGCCGCCTGGCTCGGTGACATCGGCGAGGACACGGTGATCGCCGTCAGCCACGGCGTCGTGACCCGGGTGTTGCGCGGCCTCTACGCGGGCCTGCCGCGCGCCGCCGCGCTGCGCCTGCCGGTGCCGCAGGATCGCATTTTCCGGCTCGCCGGCGGCCGGATCGAGGAAATCGCGGCGTGACCCCGCCCGGCGGCCGGTGGATAACCCGAGGCATGACCCGACGCGGCGCGGGGATAAGTGCTGTTTTCGGGGGATAGGGCGGTTAATTGCCGATTTGCCGGTTGCGCGCAAGGGGGGTTTGGCTAGCGTCGGCGATTGTGCGGGGTCGGGAGCGTGGAGGGGAACGCGCTGCCTCGCACCGCATCGCAGGATGGGCGGCCTTAGGGGAGGCCGCCCATTTTGCGCGGCCGACCGGGCTCTCTTGAATCGCGGTAAGTGAGCGCTTACTTTGTCGCGCCATGGCGGTGACGAGGCTTGACAGCGACGGGCGGCGACGCGCGATCGTCAGCGCGGCGGTGCCGCTGTTTGCGCGCAAGGGGTTCGCCGGCACGACGACCCGCGAGCTTGCCGAAGCCGCCGGCATCTCCGAGGCGCTGCTGTTCCGGCACTTTCCGAGCAAGCAGCTTCTCTACCGCGAGATCCTGCGGCTCGGCTGCGAGGGCGACCCGGCGCTGGAAGAGCTCGCCGGCTTGCAGCCTTCGACGGCGACCCTGATCTGCATGGTCCGCTTCATGGTCCGCCGCTTTGTGCTGGGCAGCGACGCCGAGCGCGCCGCACTCGATTCGCGGCTGCGGCTGGTGCTGCACAGCTTCCTCGAAGACAGCAACTACGCACGCCAACTGTTTGAGACGATCGACGACCGAGTGGTGCCGCTGTTCGAGGCGTCGCTCGCCGCCGCGATCGCCGCCGGCGATGCGGCGCCGCTGCGCGGCGATGCGGCAAACCGCTTCTGGTTCGCCCAGCATGTCGCGGCGATGCTGGCCTTTGCCGCCTTGCCCGGCGCGAGCTGCGTCCCCTACCGGGGCGATCTCGACGATATCGTCGCCGAGGCGTCTTCATTCATCCTGCGCGGCATTGGCATGACCGATGCAGCGCTCGCCAACGCCGCCGGGCACGCCATGCCGGCGGCCGCGGATTAAGCCGGAGAGGTCATGGACGGCGATCTCAACCCGCTCGTGTCGACCCCCAAAGCCGAAGCCGCCGACGCCGTGGCGCGCCAGCCGAGCGGCCCGCCGCGCCCGGCCGCGAGACCTGTGAAAACGACGCTCTGGCTGGCGATCGTCGGCGCGCTGTTGGTGCTGGTGCTCGGCGGCCTTTATGGCTTCAATCGCTTCCGTTCGCACGCCATCGCCACGTTCTTCGCGCACAACAAGCCGCCGCCGTCCGAGATCTCCGCCGTGACGGCAACGACCGAGGCGGTGCCGCGGTTTGCCGAAGGCATCGGCTCGTTGGCGGCCGTCCAGCAGGTGACGGTCAGCCCGCAGGTCAGCGGCCTCGTCACGAAGATTTTCTTCACCGCCGGCGAGCATGTGACGGCAGGCCAGACGCTGGTCCAGCTCGACGACGGTCCGGACCGCGGCGATCTCGCCAATTATCAGGCGCAGGCGCGCCTCGCCGCCATCTCGCTGCAACGCTCGCAGCTCCTGGCGCAGCGCCAGGCCGGGCCGCAGCAGACGGTGGATCAGAACCGGGCCCAACTCGACCAGATGAATGCCGAGATCGACAAGACCCAGGCGATCATCGCACAAAAGCTGATCCGCGCGCCGTTTGCCGGGCGGCTCGGATTGCGCCAGGTGAATCTCGGCCAATACCTCAGCGCCGGGGCGCCGATCGTGACGTTGACCAACCTGGCGACGCTGTACGTCAATTTCACGCTGCCCTCGACGATGCGCCCGCAGATCGCGCTGGGGCAGGATGTCAACGTCAAGTCCGATGCGTTTGCCGGCCGCGTCTTCCACGCCAAGATCACCGCGATCGAGCCGCAGATCAGCGCCGACACGCGGATGATGCAGATCCAGGCGACCATGCCGAACCCGGACGAGGCGCTGCTGCCCGGCATGTTCCTGACCGCCGAGGTTGTGCTGCCGAAACAGCCGCCGGAAATCGTGCTGCCGGCAACCGCGGTCGACTACACGCTGTACGGCGATGCCGTCTACGTGATCCGCGCCGCAGGGAAGGACGCCGCAGGGAAGGACGCCGCAGGGAAGGACGCCGCAGGGAAGGACGCTGCAGGGAAGGACGCCGCAGGAGAGAACGCCACCGGCACGCCGATCCTGAGGGCCTACCGCCAACCGGTCACGACCGGGGCGCAGTGGGACGGCAAGGTGGCGATCCTCACCGGGCTCAAGGCGGGCGAGCGGGTGGTCGCCGCGGGCCAGCTCAAGATCCAGCAGAGCGGCGCCGAGGTGGCGATCAGCAAGGTGCCGCCACCGCCGCCGCCGGCCCAACCGACGCTGCATTAGCGAGCCCGCGCCGTGCACTATACCGACATCTTCATCAAGCGGCCGGTGTTGTCGCTGGTGGTCAGCCTGTTGATCTTCCTGATCGGGTTGCGGGCGATGCTGGAGCTGGAAATCCGGCAATACCCGCAGCTGTCGAACACGACGATCACCGTCACGACGCACTATCCCGGCGCTTCCGCCGAGCTGATGCAGGGCTTTATCACAACCCCGATCGAGCAGGCGGTGGCGAGCGCCGAGGGCATCGACTACCTGACCTCGAACTCGATCCAGGGGACCAGCACCGTCACCGCCTACATCAAGCTCAATCACGACCCGAACGAGGCGATGACCGACGTCATGGCCAAGGTCCAGCAGGTCAAATACCTGATCCCCACCAGCGCCCAGGACCCGGTCATCACCAAGGCGACCGGGCAGACCACCGCGGTCATGTATATCGGGTTTTCCAGCCAGACGGTGCCGAGCCCGGCGATCACCGATTACCTGACGCGGGTGGTGCAGCCGCTGATTTCGACGGTTGACGGCGTGTCGTCGGCCGACATTCTGGGCGGCCAGACCTTTGCGATGCGGGTCTGGCTCGACCCGGCGAAGATGGCGGCCTACGGCATCTCGGCGAGCGATGTGGCCGCGGCGATCCAGGCCAACAACTACCAGTCGGCGCCCGGTCAGGCCAAGGGCTACTTTACGGTCAGCAACGTCACGACCAATACCGGGCTCGACAATGTCGAGCAGTTCAAGCGCATGGTCGTGAAGGCGAAGGGCGGCACGGTGGTGCGGCTGGAGGACATCGCCAAGGTCGAACTGAGCGCGCAGTCCTGGGCCTCGAGCGTCATGTTCAACGGCCAGACCGCGGTGTTCATCGGCGTCCAGGCGACCCCGACGGCCAATCCGCTGGCGATCGTCGACGGTGTCAACCAGCTGATGCCGCAGATCGAGCGCACCTTGCCGCCGGGGGTCAATGTCAAGGTGGCGTTCGACTCGACCAAGTTCATCCACGCCTCGATCAACGACGTCGAATACACGCTCGGCCTCGCCATCGTCATCGTCGTCGCCGTCATCTGCCTGTTTCTCGGCGCGCTGCGCTCGGTGGCGATCCCGATTGTCACGATCCCGCTGTCGCTGGTCGGCGCCGGCACGCTGATGGCGGCCCTCGGCTTCAGCCTCAACCTCTTGACGCTGCTGGCGATGGTGCTGGCGATCGGGCTGGTCGTCGACGATGCGATCGTCGTCGTCGAGAACGTCTACCGGCATATCGAGATGGGCAAAACGCCGGCCCAGGCGGCGCTGATCGGCGCCCGCGAAATCGCCAGCCCGGTCATTTCGATGACCCTCACTCTGGCGGCGGTCTATGCGCCGATCGGGTTTCTCGGCGGCGTCACCGGCACCTTGTTCCGCGAGTTCGCCTTCACCCTGGCGGGTGCGGTCATCATCTCGGGGATCGTCGCGGTGACGCTGTCGCCGATGATGTGCTCCCTCTTCCTGACACGCGAGATGGCCGACGGCGTCTTCGCCCGGCTGGCCGATCGCGGCTTCTCGCGCCTCGCCGCGGCGTATGGCCGCCGGCTGCAGCGCACGCTCGACTACCGGCCGGTCACCGCGCTGTTTGCGGTTGCCGTCTTTGTCGCGCTCGGCTTCATGTACGTGAATACCAAGAAGGAGCTGGCGCCCGAAGAGGACCAGGGCATCCTCTTTGCGGTCACCAAGGCGCCGCAATACGCCAACCTCGATTATGCCGACTATTACGGCAAGCAGCTGAACCGCATCTTCGCCTCGTTCCCCGAAACCTTCCTGACCTTTGTCGTCAACGGCCGGTTCGGCCCCAATCAGGGGATCGCCGGCATGAACCTCAAGCCGTGGGACGAACGTGCCCGCACCGCCCAGCAGTTGAAGCCGCTGGTGCAGCGGATGGTGGCGAAGGTGCCGGGGATGAGCGCCTTTGTGTTCTCGCTGCCGCCGCTGCCGGGCTCGATCGGCGGCCTGCCGGTCCAGATGGTGATCTATTCGACCGCCGGGTACCGGCAGGTCTATCAGGCGATGCAGACCGTCAAGACCGAGGCGCGCAAAAGCGGCCTGTTCATGGTCGCCGACAGCGATCTCGCCTTCGACCAGCCGACCATCCGCATCGCCATCGACCGTTCGAAGGCGAATGCGCTCGGCATCACGATGCAGTCGATCGGCAATACCCTCGCCCTCCTGGTCGGCGAGAATTACGTCAATCGCTTCAACCTCTCGGGCCGGTCCTACGAGGTCATCCCGCAGGTGCCGCGCGCCGACCGGCTGACGCCGCAGGCGCTGACGCATTATTACGTGACCTCGGCGGCCGGCCAGCCGGTGCCGCTGTCGAACCTCGTCACGGTCAAGACCGAGACCGATGCCAACGCGCTGACCCAGTACAACCAGCTCAACTCGGCCACCTTCCAGGCGGTGCCGATGCCCGGCGTCACGATGGGCCAGGCGGTCGACGCACTCGAAAAGATCGCCCAGGCGCTGCCGGCCGGCTTCAACCACGATTACCTGTCGGACGCGCGGCAATACGTGCAGGAAGGCAGCCAGCTGGTGGTCACCTTCGCTTTCGCGCTGATCGTGATCTTTCTCGTCCTGGCGGCGCAATTCGAGAGCCTGCGTGACCCGTTGGTGATCCTGATCAGCGTGCCGCTGGCGATCACCGGGGCGATGATCCCGCTGTTCTTCGGCGTCTCGACGCTCAACATCTATTCGCAGGTCGGGCTGGTGACCCTGATCGGTCTGATCAGCAAACACGGCATCCTGATGGTGCAGTTTGCCAACGACCTGCAGCGCAGCGAGGGTCTCGACCGCCGGCAGGCGATCGAGCAGGCGGCGCGGGTGCGGCTGCGCCCCATCCTGATGACGACGGCGGCGATGGTGATGGGCCTCGTGCCGTTGCTGGTCGCCACCGGCGCCGGCGCGGCGAGCCGCTTCTCGATCGGCCTCGTCGTCGTCGCCGGCATGTCGATCGGCACGCTGTTTACGCTGTTCGTGCTGCCGGCGGTCTATACCGTCCTGGCGAAGGACCATGTCGCCGCCGCCCGTTCGACCCGGGCGCGCGAACTCGAGCAGGTTTCCTGACCGGCGCGGTTTGACGGGCTGCCCGAAAGCCCATAGATTCGGGGACATCGCGTTCCCGGAGCAGCCTCATGGCGTACACGATCACCCCGCTCAGCGAGCACACCGGCGCCGAGATCCGCGGCCTCGACCTGACACAGCCGATCGACGGCGACACCCGCGCGGCGGTCAACCGCGCCTTCGCCCGGCATCACGTGCTCGTCGTGCGCGACCAGAAATACGGGCCGGACGATTTCCTTGCCGCCGTGCAGGTGTGGGGCGAATTGCAGCCGCACGACAAAAAGGAGCTGCACGTTCCCGGCTACCCGCAGATGTATTTCGTGTCGAACGAGCAGACCGTGCCGGGCAAGCGCTACATCTCGGGCGAAACCTTTCACACCGACCACTCCAACCACCCGGCGCCGCCCAAGGCGACGATCCTCTATCCGGTTTCGCTGCCGAGCCAGGGCGGCGACACGCAATACGTCAACATGCACCTGGCCTACGACGACCTGCCGGAAGCGATGCAACGCCGGATCGATCCGCTCAAGGCCGTGCATGTCTATCTCAGCAGATACAGCCCGCGCGAACTGAAGCCCTTGAACGCGGAGAGCCTCAAGGCCTTGCCGCCGCCGGGCATCCACCCGCTGGTGCGGGTGCATCCCGAAAATGGCCGCAAGGCGCTGTTTCTCAACCCGGTGCGCATCGAGGCAATCGTCGGCATGCCGGACGACGAGGCGCTCGACCTGGTCGCCGAGCTGATGGCGCACGCGACGCAGCCGAAATACGAATACCGCCACCCGTGGCGCTACGGTGACATGGTGCTGTGGGACAACCGCAGCGTCATGCACAAGGCCAACCCCGATTACGACATGGCCGAGCGCCGCTATCTCTATCGCCTGATGCTGAAGGGCGAGGCGCCGATCCCGGTCGCCCAGGCGGCGTGAGCGCGATCGGCCCCAACCACGAGCCGCTGTCGGGCGACGACAGCGATCTGCCGGACGACGAGCGGGTGCTGTTCGAGCGGGCGCTGGCGCTGGTTGCGCGCGTCCGCGAGCGGGCGCCGGCAGCGGCAGCGGCCCGTAAATTGCCGGCCGAGACGATCGCCGAATACAAGCAAGCCGGCATCCTGCGCATCCTGCAGCCGCGGCGGTTTGGCGGCATGCAGGGCCGCTTCAGCCTGTTCTCGCGGATCGTCGAGGAATTGACGCATGGCTGCGCGTCCTCGGCCTGGGTCTATGCCGTCCTCGCCGAGCACCAGTGGATCATCGCGCAATATCCCGAAGCGGCGCAGATCGACGTGTGGGGTGATGATCCCGAGGCGGTCGCCTGCTCGTCGCTGGCGCCGCGCGCCGCCGCCGAGCAGTGCGCCGGCGGCTGGCGGCTGAGCGGCCGCTTCCCGGTGTCGAGCGGCTGCGACCATGCGCAATGGGCGATCATCGGCGCCTTTCTTGGGGAATTGGGCGACCCGTGGGGGGTCGCCTACCTGCTGGTGCCGCTCGCCGACATCGAAATCGACGACGATTGGCATGTGCTGGGGCTGCTCGGCAGCGGCTCGAAGTCGCTCTTGTTGCACGACGTGTTCGTGCCCGAGCACCGCGTCGTGATGGTCAGCGACCTGTTTGCCGGCACCCCGCCGGGTGCGGCGGTGCATCCCGATTATCCGGTGCTGCGGGCGCCGCGCGGGTTTCTCGTGTCCTATTCGCTGCCGCCGGTGCCGATCGCGCTCGGCCGCCGCGCGCTTGATGTCGCGTGCCGGTCGTTTACGGCAAGGGTGTCGCGGGGGGTGCGGCGGCTGGCCGAATCCGAATTTGTCCAGGTGACGCTCGGCGAAGCCGCGGCGGCGATCGATGCCGCGACGCTGTTGTTGCACACCGGGCGCGAAGCGAGCACCGCGGCGGTCAGCTCGGGCCGCCGCATCACCGAGGCCGAGGCCCTGCGCGCCCGCCGCGACATGGCCTACGCGCAGCATCAGGCCGCCTGGGGAGTCGAGAGATTGTGCGAACTCTCCGGCGCGCGCTCGGTCTATGACGGCGACCCGCTACAACTGATCCGCCGCGACATGATGACCGTAATGACCCATACCGCCGCCAGCCGCCAGGCCGCCTTCATGCCCTACGGCCACCTGCTGATGACCCGCACCGGCGCGTGAACCTGCAGCTCCAGTCTAGAGCCAGTTCCGCTCCTGTTGAATCGTCCCCTTTTCCGTCATGGCCGGGCTTGTCCCGGCCATCCACGTGGATCCCCGGGTCAAGCCCGGGGATGACGAAGGGGGCGGAGATCAATTTGACCGAAATCTGCTCTAGAATTCGACCTCGAATTCCTCGATTTCATCGGGTTCGCTGCGCGCCGCCTCGATCCATTCGATGATCTCGGGCATTTCCATGATCTGCCCGCAATAGGCGGTGCACAGCCGGTCGAGGTGCACGTCGTAGGTGCGAAAACGGGTGACGACCGGCGCATACATCGCGTCGGCCATCGAGCGCTCGCCGAACAGGAACGGGCCGCCATAGGCCTGCAGGCACTCGGTCCAGATCGTCGCGATGCGGTCGATATCGGCCTGCGCCCGCGACCACACCTTGAACCCCGGGAAATGCTCCTTGAGGTTCATCGGCAGCGACGAGCGCAACGCCGTGAAGCCCGAATGCATCTCGCCGCAGATCGAGCGGCAGCGTGTGCGCATCGCCAGGTCGGCCGGCAAGAGGCCGGCCTTCGGGCGCACTTCGTTGAGGTATTCGCCGATCGCCAGGGTGTCCCAGACCGTGATGCCGTCATGGCTGAGCGAGGGCACCAGGATCGAGGAGGACAGCAGCAGCAGTTCGGCGCGCATCGCCGGATCGTCGGCCGGGACGAGCTTTTCGACAAAGTCGAGCCCGGCAAAGCGCGCCAGGAGCCAGCCGCGCAGCGACCAGGAGGAATAGTTCTTGCTGGTGATGGTCAGCGTAGCCTGTGACATTGGCGTCTCCTTCCCGGGCCGCGGCGACGCAATCCGCGTGCCACAGCCGCCCGGATGTTGCCGGCATGACGAGAAGCGACGAGAAGCGACGAGAAGCGGGGGCTGATTGCCCGCGTCCCGTCCCCAACCCCCAACGCTGATAACATCTGCCTGTGGGCCGTGAACGTATGGAAAGGCACAGGGAAACAGGTCAGCCCGGGTGCGGAGCCGCCTGATCGCTTTCCAGCGTCCCCTGCGCCGCGACCGTTCCGGTGACGGTGGGTGGACCCTTCAGAATGGTCTCGAACCCGACAGCGATCAGCGCTCCCACAAACGGGCCGACCAGATAGATCCACGTCGTACCGAAGTTCCAGCGAAGCAGATCGGGAGCGAGCGAACGCACCGGGTTCATCGAAGCGCCACTGATGGGCGCGGCCCAGAGCCCGGCGAGCGCGATGTAGCCGCCGACCGCAATGGCGCCATTGGTGCCGATGTTGCGCGCGCCCGATGCGGTGCCCAAAATCGCATTCACCAAGCCCGCGGTGAGCAGCACTTCCATGAGTAGAGCCTGCAGGGCGCTGACGCCCGCGCCCGGCTCGCTGGCGCCGAGGTCGCCGGTGGTCCCGAACATGGCGCGCAGGAAAATTGCAGCAAGAATGCCGCCTGCAATCTGCCCGAGAATGTAGCCGGGGACACGATGCCAGGGAAAATTCCGTCGCACGGCGAAGGCGACAGTGACGGCAGGATTGAGATGCGCCCCGCTTACCGTGCCCATGAAGTAGATGATGACCATGACCATAAGGCCGGGCGCCACCACCGCCATGCCCAATGTGACAGCGCCGCCGCTCTTCGCCGCCACCACGCCGGCACCGGCCGCTACCACGACCAGCAGGAATGTCCCCCAGATTTCGGAAAAAATTCGCCGCCATTCGAGAGAGGATCTCAGGAAATCGGGGGGTGTCGCTCCCCGCAGCATGCGGTGCGCTTGCCCGCTGTCCGGCGGCCCTCCGCGTACGCTCATGTCGGCCTCCATTCAGCGATGCATCGCCGGCGCTTTGGTCGGCGCTCTGCGGATCTCACTTCGCCAGCTTCTCGCGGATCGTCAGCAGTTCCGCATGGCGCTGTGCGCTCGTTTTCGGGTAGGTCATGTTGAGCCCTTCGAACGTATCGACGACGATTTGCGATACGATCAGCCGAGCATTCTCCTTGTCGTCGGCGGGAACGACATACCAGGGCACATCGCTCGTGCTGGTGGCACCGAGGCATTCCCCGAAGGCTGTCATATATTCCTTCCAGAACTTCCGCTCCTCGATGTCGGCGAGGCTGAATTTCCAGTTCTTTTCGGGCTCGTCGATGCGCGCGAGGAAGCGCTTGCGCTGCTCCTCCTTTGAGAGGTGGAGGTAGAATTTGATGATGCGGGTGCCGTTGGCGTGGAGGTGTCGCTCCAGATCCACGATCGAACGATAGCGGTCGTGCCAGACCGCCTTCTCGACGAGCAAGGCGTCCGGGAGCCCTTCGCTGTGCAGAATCTTGGGGTGGACGCGCACGATCAGCACTTCCTCGTAGTACGACCGGTTGAAGATGCCGATCCGCCCGCGTTCCGGCAGATCGCGCGTGGTGCGCCAGAGAAAATCGTGCTGCAATTCGATCGGGCTGGGATGCTTGAAGCTGAAAACCTGGCAGCCTTGCGGATTGACGCCGGACATCACATGCCTGATCGCGCCATCCTTGCCGGCCGCATCCATCGCCTGAAATATCAGTAAGACGGCGTAGCGGTTTGACGCGTAATGAAGCCGCTGCAGCTCGCTCAGCTGGGAGACATGCTCTTCCAGCATTTTTTTATAGTGCTTCTTCGACTTGTACACCGGCTTCACGGTGGTCGGCCATTTTTCCAGGTCGACGTCGTCGCCTTCCCGAACCCGAAAATCCTGTGTGTCGATTTTCATTTCTGTCCCTTTCGGCGGTTCTCCTCATGCGAACCGCCACTCACCCTTTCCGCGGATACCCGGAGCGTTCGGTCGCCCTGCAGTTCGTGCGGCTGACCGCTTACGACAAGTTTCATCGGCTCTCCCGCTTCCAGCGTTGCTTCAACGACTTCATCGCCCTGAACGATCTTGATCCGGAGGCGGCGACCCTGCCACTGAAGGCCGAAGCTGAGGCTGCGCCAACCTGGCGGCAGTCGCGGGTCGAGGGCGATGCCGTCGCTGCGCAGCGTCACGCCGGCAAAACCGAGCACTGCGGTCAGCCAGACCCCGCCGAGGGCCGCGATGTGCACGCCGCCGTCGAGTGCTGCATGGGTATCATCGAGATCAATCGCCGCGGTCGCCCGGAAGTAGCCCAGCGCCCTTTCGGCATCGCCCAGCCGGGCGGCGACGAGCCCGTGCATGGCGCGGCTCAGCGAGCTGCCGTGACTGCAGCGCGGCTCGTAGTAACCGAAGTTCGCCGCCCCCGTCTCGCCGGCGAACTCTTCCGGCAGCAGCCCCAGCAGGGCCACGACATCGGCCTGTTTGATCACCTGGGATTTTTGTGTCCGCTCTCTCCCGAGCACCACGTCCATTGGCACCGAACGGCCGGCGAAGCCCATCAGGTCGATATCTTCGAGAGCGAAAAAGCCCTCGAACTGCTCGTACAGTCCCGTTTTGCTGTCGAGGCCGGTTGCCATCGTCTGCGCGACCTTCAACCACTGCATCATCTCGGTATCATCGAGGCCGATGCGGCCGGAAAGGTTTGCCCAACGCTCAGGCCAGCGCTCGCGCAACAACGCCGCCACATCGAGCGCGCGCCGGATGTTCCAGCGCGCCATGACGTTGGTGAAGGCGTTGTCGTCGATATGTTCGTGATATTCGTCCGGTCCGATGACGCCGCGGATATGATAGCGGCCATCCGCCTCCAGCGCAGCGCGGCTCGACCAGAACCGGCCTGTCTCGAGCAGGATTTCGGCGCCGGCGTCGAGCAGGGATTGCTCATCCGCGGTCGCCTGCCAGTATTGCCAGACCGCGTACGCGACATCCGCGCTGATGTGCTGCTCCTGCTTGCCGCACAGGATATCGATGACCTGACGATCGGGACCGATGACCTGCTCCGGCGTCATCTCCGCGCCGGTATCGGCGGATTCCCAGGCGTAGAGTGCGCCGCGCCAGCCCATCCCGGCCGCCTTCGCGCGCGCGCCGTCGAGGGTGTGGAAGCGATACATCAGCAGCGCCCGCGCCGCTTCGGGCCAGGTCAGGACATAAAAGGGGAGCAGGAAGATCTCGGTGTCCCAGAACACATGTCCCCGGTAGTCATCGCCGGTCAGCGCCCGGGCGCCGATCGAGACGCGCTCGTCGGCCGGGTCGGCGGCGCTGTTGAGGTGGTAGACGGCGAACCGCAATGCCTGCTGTGCGCCCGCATCGCCCTCGACCTCGACGTCGCTGCACTGCCAGCGGCTCGCCCAGGCCGCCTCGTGGTTTGCGACCACCCCGCGCCAGCCGAGGTGTCGGGCAACGCCGAGCTGATCCTGCGCCCTGCCGCCGGGGTCCTGACCTTCCGTATCGCTCCGCGCCACGGCGACGGAGCGCTCGAAACACACGATCTGCCCGGGACGGGATTTCCAGGTCCAGGACCATTCCAATTGGCCGAGCGCGGTCGGCGGCAGATCGCGACCATCGATCTGCAGCGACGATGCGGTCGCCATGGCGAGGCCCTTGCCGGAACGATGCGTGTGCCACACGCCGAGATCCTGGTCGAGATGCTCGGATACAAGCCCGAGATCCACCCCTCCAAACAACGCTTCGAGCGTAATCTCGACCTCGCCGTCCTCGATCTCCAATTGGACCAGTTGCTGCCCAACCGCGCGCTCGCTCAGCGATACGAGGCGCAACGCACGCAGCCGGATGGCCAAACCGGGGCTTTTCAACTGGCGGGCTTCGCTGAACAGGGTGCCCCGTCTGAGGTCGAGCGTCATGCGGTGCGACGACACATCACAAGGGTGATGCACCAAGGGTCCGCCGGGCAACAGGATGCTGACCAGCAACCAGTCCGCGGCCGGAACACGCTCCGTGACAAGTGGCGCCGCGCCGGGCGCGTCGAACAGTCCGGCGACATAAGTGCGCGGCGGAACGATCCAGCGCGCTCCCCGCGTAATCGCTCGTGCCGCCCTTATGCCGAGAAAACCGTTGCTGATCGCGAAGCGCGACTCAACGCTGCTCTCGAGGAGCGGGTTGAATCCGTCCGCGTCAAGCACCCACGCGGGATCGTCGGTCGGCTTCAGCGCCCGTTCCATCGTCACCGGCCCGCTCATGTTTGCCGCCGGCAGAGCCGTCCCTCCGCCAGTTGATCGATGGCGACTTCGTCCAAACCCGCCACCACGAGATCGGCTCCCGCCGTCTGCAGTGATGCCGCGTCTCCCAGTCGGGCGACGCCCAGTGCCCTCATGCCGCCCGCGCGCGCGGCCCTGATGCCGGCGGGGGCATCCTCGGCGACAAAGCACTGTGCGGGATCGACCCGGAGCTCCGCCGCAGCCAGCAGAAAAATCTCCGGGTTCGGTTTGCCCTGCCGCAGATCGCGACCACAAACGTTGACGGTGAAGACCTCGCGCAAATTGTCGCCAGCGTCGAGGCGGATCGACTCCATCATCTGGTTGGCGTTTTTCGAGGACGATGCGGCCGCCATCGGCCAGCCGAGCGCCTTGACCGCCTGAACGAAGCGGAGCGCGTCGGGGAAGGCCGAGACAGCCCCGGCATGAATCAGATCCTCAAGCCGTTTCTGCTTGCGCTCGGCGTAGGCGGCAGCCTGGCGGCCGGCGTCCGGCACGCCCAGCGCCTCCAGCGCGGCGCGGGCACCGCTGAGGCGCGGCTTACCGGCGACAGCTGCCTGATACATCGCGGTGGTGAAACGATCCGGTTCGGCAATGCCGACCAGCGCCTCGCGCCAGGCACGCTCGTGCGGCGATGCCAAGAGGACGCCGTCGACGTCGAAGATTCCCGCTTTCAGCGTCTGCGGATGGTCGGTCCCGTCTCTCGCTCGTGTCGCAGTGGCAATCATTCACTGTGTCCTTCTGTCTGCTCTCGCCGGGTCACCGCTCATTTTTGGGGTTCGTCCTCTCGAATCTTCCTCTCCGCCGCCTCCCAGTCCTGAACGGCTTGCACATCCTCGCGCCCCAGTTCCTCGTAGAGTTCATGGACCCGCTTGACGAGTTTCGGCGTTACATCGGACGGCGTTCCGGCTTTGGCTTCAGGCTTTGGCGCAGGCTTTGGCGCAGGCTTGGCGATACGGTGAGATGCGGCTTGGGCGTCAGGTGCGGGCGCGGCGATGGCGGCAGGCTTGGCCTCGACTTTGGGCTTCGGGCCGGCTTTGGCTTCAGGCTTGGGCATGGCTTCGACTCCAGGTTTACCCACGGCATCGGGCTGAGCGTGAGGCATCCCTTTGGTTCCGGGACTGGGGGAGGCTTTGAGAGGATCGAGGATCCGATACGCGAGCAGCTTCACCGGGTCGGTCACGAGGAACCACGCCACGGCATAG
>DATLRS010000049.1:0-12692 GCA_035534535.1 Allostellaceae bacterium
CGGCGTGAAATGCAGTCCGGCGGTCGGCGCGGCGACAGCGCCCTCGGCGCGGGCGAAGATGGTCTGATAGTCGATATGGTCGCGCGCTTCGCCCCGAGGATCGCCACTGGGGGACCGTTTGATGTAAGGCGGCAGCGGCATCGCGCCGTAGCGCGCCAGCGCCGCCCGGAATGCTTCGCCGGCGCAATCGAAGCAGAGCGTCACCTCGCCCTCGGCGCCCTTGGCGACGATGTCGGCGGCAAAATCATCGGCGAATTGGATGCGCTCGCCGGGCCGCAGCCGGCGCGCACCCTTGGCATAGCTGCGCCACATTCCGCCGCCCAGGTCGCGCACCAGCGTGATCTCGATCGTGGCCAGGCCGCGCCGCCCGACGAGCCGCGCCGGGATCACCTTGGTGTCGTTGAACACCAACAAATCACCCGGCCGCAGCAGCATCGGCAGGTCGGCGATGTGGCGGTCCGCAAGTGCGCCCGACGCTGGCACCACCAGCAGCCGGGCCGCCTCGCGCGGCTCCAGCGGCCGGTCGGCGATCAGTTCGCGCGGCAGATCGTAGTCGAAATCGTCGAGGCGCATGCCGCGCATTATTTCTCGAGCAGCTTGGCGCCCGGCGGGGTCGGCACCTCGAACGTGTTGAGGGTGACCGAGACGAACGAGTAGTAGCCGATAAGGCCGGCGAGATCGACGATGCCCTTGTCGCCCCAGCGCTTGACGACGCGCGCGTAGGTCGCGTCGTCAACCCGGTGGTCGTCGTAATAATCGCGGCAGAAATCATAGACGAGCTGGTCGTCGGGATCGCTGAACTGCGGCGTGCCGCGCGCCGCGATCGCATCGATCGCCGCTTGCGACAACCCGGCCTGCAGCGCGAGGCGGACATGCGCGGCCCATTCGAACTGCGCCGTCCAATAGCGCGCCGTCATCAGGATCGCGATCTCGGTCTGGGCCGGGGTGAAATCGGTGCCAAAGCGGACATGGGCGCCGAGCTTGTGGGCGTTGTCGGCAAGGCCGGGGCTTTTCAGCCAGACATGCACCGGCGGCGGCACCGAGCCGCGCGGGCCGGCCTTGCATTCGTTGAAGACGCGGCGCTGCGTGTCGTCGAGTTGCGATTCAGCGAGTTCCTGATAGCGCGGCATATCGACTCTCCCGGGTTGGCATCAATGGCGCGCGATCATACTGTGCCGCACGAGGCGGCCAAGCGAGGAGATCGGCATGGAACGACGCAGGCTCGGCGAGTTGGAGGTATCGGCGGTCGGGCTCGGCTGCGCGACGATGACGCCATTCTACGGCCAGCCCGATCCGGCCTCGGCGATCGCGACGATCCACCGGGCGCGCGAGATCGGCGTCGATCTGCTCGACACGGCAGACGGCTACAGCCGCGGCCATAACGAGGAGCTGATCGCCCGGGCCGTCGCCGGGCATCGCGCCGACTATGTGATCGCCAGCAAGTTCGGCAATCTTGGCCTGCTCGGCGACCCGCGCTTCGCGGACGGCAGGCCGGAATATGTCCGGGAGGCGTGCGAGAAGAGCCTGAAGCGGCTCCAGACCGATGTCATCGACCTCTATTACATCCATCGCATCGATCCGACCGTGCCGATCGAGGACACGGTCGGCGCGATGAGCGGATTGGTGCAGCAGGGCAAGGTGCGCCATCTCGGCATCTGCGAGGCCGGCGCCGCGACGATCCGGCGGGCGCACGCGACCCATCCGATGGCCGCCGTGCAGGTCGAATATTCGTTGTGGTCGCGCGATGTCGAGGCCGAGATCCTGCCGCTATGCGAGGAACTCGGGATCGGGTTTGTCGCCTACAGCCCGCTGGGGCGCGGCTTTCTGACCGGCGCGGTGACCAGCCTCGACGGACTGCGCGAGGGCGACGCGCGGCGCAACATGCCGCGCTTCCAGGGCGATAATTTGCAGAGCAACCTGGCGCTCGTCGAAGAGGTCAAGGCGCATGCCGCTGCCGAACGCTGCACCCCGGCACAACTGGCGCTCGCCTGGGTGTTGTCGCGGCGGCCGTTCGTCGTGCCGATCCCCGGCACCAGCCACGCCGAGCGGCTCGAAGAGAATGCCGCGGCGGCGGGGCTGCGCCTGTCGGCCGACACCGCGGACGCGCTTGACCATGTGTTCGCGCCCGGCGCCGCTTCCGGTACGCGCTACCCGGCAGCCCATCTCGCGCGCCTGCTGATCTGATATAATACGATGTGACCCGATGGCGGGCTGCGGAGCAGCACAGACCGACAGCCGGAACGGGAGGGCGTCTTATGTCCGCGTCGTCGTTCTTTTCTCAGATAGCCCAATGGACGTCGCGGCAATGCGGCCGGCCCTTGACGTTTGGCATAGCGTTTAGTGTGATTATTGTTTGGGGAGTGAGTGGACCGATATTCAATTACTCTGACACCTGGCAACTGGTGATCAATACCGGGACGACCATTGTCACGTTCCTGATGGTGTTTTTGATCCAGAACACCCAGAACCGCGACGCGAGTGCGGTTCAGCTCAAACTCGATGAGTTGATCCGGGCGAGCGGCAGCGCTCGCAACAAGCTCCTGACGCTCGAAGACCTCACAGAAGCAGAGCTTGACCAAATAAAGGAGAGCTTTGCCCGCCTTGCCGACCACGACGCAACCGGCGAGGCGGCGACCGAGGAAAATGAGGTGGGTATCGAGCGACCCGAGGAAGAGACAAAAAACGTCCAAGACACGATTGCGGTCACCTCGCCGGCGGCCTGATCACGCATTTCGACTTGAATGCGCTTGCCATTGAACCCCGCTACACGATGACGTAGGCAGTTCACGCCGCGCGGCGGCCGGCGTCCAAATTGCGTGCCGCCCGTGCGCGCGATGACAGGTGTGCCGGCGCCTGCCAGATGCTATGACCGCGGCCCGCGCGTCTGCGGATGACAGGAGGGCGCTGATGGAATTCGGCATGTTCCACGAGTTTCCCTCGCTGCCAGGGCGCAGCGACACGGCAGCCTTCGACGAGGCGATGGCGCAGGTCGATGCCGCCGAGCGCTGGGGCCTCGACGTGATGTGGCTGGCCGAGATCCATTTCGCGCCCGAGCGCACCCATCTGTCGGCGCCACTCGCCATCGCCAGCGCAATCGCGGCGCGCACCAGCCGGATGAAGATCGGCATCGCGGTCCAGGTCCTGCCGCTGTGCCATCCGCTGCGGCTGGCCGAAGAAGCCGCGACGGTCGACCAGGTCAGCCAGGGCAGGCTGATTTTCGGGGTCGGGCGCAGCGGTGTCGTCAGCACCTACGACGCCTACCAGGTACCCTACGGCGAGAGCCGCGAGCGCTTTGCCGAGGTGTTCGAAATCGTCAAGCGGGCCTGGAGCGAACCCCGGTTTTCCTACACCGGCAAGTTCTATCGCTTTGACGACGTCGCCTGCGTGCCGCACCCCTACCGCGACAAGCTGCCGCCGATCCGCATCGCCGCCTCGACCCCGGACACGTTCCCGGCGATCGCAGCGCAGGGCTATCCGGTGTTCGCCAGCGTGCGTCATACGACGTGGAGCGATCTGCGGCCGCAGGTCGAAACCTATCAGCAGGGCTGGCGGGCGGCCGGGCATCAGGGCAGGGGCGAGGTCTATGTGTCGGCGCCGGTCTATATCGCCGAGACCGAGGAGCGGGCGCGCGCCGAAGCCCGCGACAGCGTCGAGCATTTCTACCGGCTGCAATACGAGCTGATCGCCGAATCGGCGCGGCGCTCCGGCCGCCCCGAGTTCCTGCGTCGGGCCGAATACCTGAAAAACCTGACCTACGACGACGTGTTGCGCGACAATGTCATCGTCGGCACGCCGGACAGCGTGGCGGCGCGGCTAAAGCAACTGCAGCATGATATCGGTTTTGACGGCCTCCTCGCCGAGGTGAATTGCGGCGGCATCATCCCGCACGAGCGCGTGCTGAACGCGCTGCGCTTGCTCTGCCAGGAGGTCATGCCGCGCTTCCGGTGATGCCCTGAAGCGCCGCCGGATGCCCGTCGCGCGCGCTCGATTGGCTCGCGCCGCCTCCCCATGCGCCCGATCCCGATCCGCTGGTGCGTACCCTGCGCCGGCTGAGCCACGATCTGGTGATCATCGGACGCGCCTTGACGGCGCCGCTGCCGGCAGAAGAATTGCCTGCATCAAGAGCCTCCGGGGGACGCGGTTTCGTCGGATGTCATAGCGGCAATTTTGCCGCCCGTCGCGCGACGGCGATGGTCTACAGTCGATTGAGCAAAATCGGGGGAGGGAAACCATGGCGACATCGCGCTTTCTGAGACTGCTTGCGGCGGGCGTCGTGCTCGGCGCGCTCGCTGCCGGGCCGGTATCCGCGGCCGAGCCGATCAAGATCGGCTTTGGCATGGCCCTGACCGGCGGCCTTGCCGGCGCCGGCAAGGCGGCGCTCCTGGCGATGAAGATCTGGGAACAGGACATCAACGCCAAGGGTGGACTGCTCGGCCGCCCGGTCAAGCTGATCTACTATGATGACCAGACCAATCCGGCGACCGTGCCGGGGATCTTCACCAAGCTGTTGGATGTCGACAAGGTTGACATCGTGGTTGGCGATTACGGCACCAACATGCTGGCGCCGGCGATGCCGGTGGTGATGCAGCACAAGATGACGTTCTTTGGGCTGTTCGGGCTCGACGTCAATCACGAGTTCCATTACTCGAAATACTTCTCGATGGTGCCGACCGGCGGCCCCGACCCGGCGGCCAGCTTCTCAAAGGGGTTCTTCGCGGTAGCCGAGGCGCAGAACCCGAAGCCCAAGACCGTGGCGATCGTCGCTGCCGACGCCGAGTTCGCGCGCAACGGTGCCGATGGGGCGCGGCGCAATGCCAAGGCGGCCGGCCTGCAGATCGTTTATGACAAGACCTATCCGCCGAACACGACCGACTACACCCCGATCGTGCGGGCGATCAACGCGACCAACCCCGATGTCATCTACAGCGCCTCCTATCCGCCCGATGCGGTCGGCATGGTGCGCGCCGTCAACGAGGTTGGAATCAAGGCCAAGCTGTTCGGTGGCGGCCTCGTCGGGCTGCAATACGCGTCGATCAAGGAGCAGCTCGGCGCGCAGCTCAATGGCATCGTCAACTACGATTTCTGGGAGCCGGCCAAGACGCTGCAAAATCCTGGCGTGCTCGATTTCCTGAAGAAATACCAGGCGCAGGCGAAGGCCGCAGGGGTCGACCCGCTTGGCTACTATTTGCCGCCGTTCGCTTACGCCAATCTGCAGGTGGTGGCCGCGGCGGTCGAGGCGACCAAGAGCCTCGACCAGGACAAGATCGCGGAATACGCGCGCAGCCATACGATCAAGACCGTGGTCGGCGACATCAAGTACGGCGCCAACGGTGAATGGGCCGAGCCGCGGGTGCTCGAAGTCCAGTTCCACGGCGTCAAGGGCAACGGCCTCGACCAGTGGCGGACCGACGCGAAGCAGACGATCCTGTGGCCGCCGAAATACGCCACCGGCAAGGCGATCTACCCGTACGCCACGGCCAAGCAATAGCGGCTGGCGAGGGGTAGGGGCGGGCGGATCCGCCTGGAATGGAAGCGTTCCAGGCAGCGAGCGGGCGGCGCCGCACAGCGGCGGCGCTGCCCTGTATTTTCGATTTATGGCGCGCGCGGCGCGCGGCGCCGCGGTGGATTTTTTGCGCACCTACAAGAGGGACCTGGATAGATCGGCCTCGTTACGCGTTTCCTCAAGATGTGCTTTCGGCCCTCGAAACCGGGGAGGACCTGATGATGCCATCGGCGGCGGAGCTCCGCGCGGACGTTCGCCGTTTGCTTGCAGCGGTAAGAAGCCTTTCCGATCTCGAGTTAAAAAAAGAATTGGCTACCAAAGCCCTTGAGTTGGCGCAACTGGCCGAGATCATTGAAAGAAACGCAGAAGACGACAAGGATATTTGAACGGATATCGCCCGCCGCCGCGCGCGGTTGACTCGCGGGCGAGCGCCCAAATTTGCCCTGCCCGTTCGGGTCCCTGGCGGCGGGCTGTCATCATCGCGAGCAAGTTCGCGGATCGCGAGGGGACGCGTCGCTCGGGATCAAGGGCCGGACGGCTCGCTTCCAAATCGCGCAAGCCGCTGATCGAGAACCGTCGATTTTGCGCCGGGCTTGGCCTAGGGTAGCGGCGACGCAGACGGCGGCGGGGACGTTACCGGTGCGCTGCCCAGCGCGCGAGACGATTGTCGGGCCTGTGCCGCTCGATGGGTGCGTCCGCAGCCGAAGGAGACAGAGATCATGCGTTTCGGGTTGTTCGGCGGCGCGCGCACCGATCCTGGCGAGCAGGCGAGCGACAGCCGGATCTACAGCGATTACATCGACTATATCTGTGAAGCCGAGGCGCTCGGCTTTCACAGCGTGTTCCTGGTCGAGCACCATTTCACCGGCTTCGGGCAGATCTCGGCAACCCTGAATTTCCTGACCTTTCTCGCCGCCAAGACGACGAATTTGCGGCTCGGCACCGCGGTGCTCGTGTTGCCGTGGCACAATCCGGCATTGCTGGCCGAGCAGGCCGCGACGCTCGACCTGTTGTCGCAGGGACGCTTCGATTTCGGCATCGGCAAGGGCTATCGCTGGGGCGAGTTCCACGGCTTCTGCATCCCGATGGACGAGGCCGAGGAGCGCTATCAGGAGACCGTCGCGTTTCTGCGCCAGGCGTGGACGACGCAGGGCCGCTTTTCGCATCACGGCAAATACTGGCACTACGACGATGTCGTCGTCGAACCGGCGCCGGTGCAGAAGCCGCACCCGCCATTGTGGATCGGCGCGCAAAGCCCCAATTCGATCCGCTATGCCGCCGAGAACGGGTTCAACCTGCTGCTCGGCCAGGCCGGCAGCCCGGATCTCGTCGCCGAGGGCATCGGAATCTATCGCCGGGCGGTCGAGGCGCAGGGCCGCGTCTTCGACCCCTACACGGTCGGGCTGACCCGCGCGCTGCACATCGCCTATACGCCCGAAGAACGCGAGGCGGCGCACGAATTGCGCGCCAAATTCATGCGCAACGTGCAGCTTCTCTCATTGTCGCCGACTGGCGAGTCGCCGACGCTGGGCCGGCCGCGCCGCCTGCTGTCAGCTGAAGAGATGCACAAGGCAACCGAGAGCGACGCGCTGATCGGCCCGCCCGAGGAGATCATCGGGCGGCTGAAGCGGCTGCAGGCGGGCGGCGTCGAATATGTCATGGTGATCGATGTCGGCGGCTCGCTCGACGCGCTGCGCACGTTCGCGCGCGAGGTGATGCCCGAGTTCGTGTAGGTTGCCGCCGGAATTGCGCGGGCCGGTCGCCGCGCTCCTGTGATCGGGCTCGCTGGCGCTATTTCGCGGCGTCGCGGTTCTTTTTCGCCTCTTCTGCCGCGAAATGGCGCGCGACGGCGCTGGCGGCGGCGGCCTTGCGCTTGGCACTGAAGGCTTCGTTGTTGGCGCGCAGCCAGTCCATCGACTCCGACCGCCAGCGGCTGCGCTCCTCGAATTTCGGCAGCACGTACCGCGCGAAGAGTTCGTAGGAGCGCTTGGTCGCCTCCCAATCGGCCCAATCATGGGCCAGCATCAGGATAACGCCGAACCCGCCGGTCTTCGTCCAGCACAACAGCGGGTTCGTCGTTGGGACGGCAGGAAGACCCCGGCGCGCAGCGTGCGAAAGGCGCTCATCGTGCTCCTCCTCTGCCGGGCCGGCATCTTAGACGAGGGCGCGAGCGCAATGCCAGAAGCGGCGCGCTCTGGAACGCCATGCCCGGTCAGAACGAGATCGTCGTTCGGAGGCCGACGAGGAGGGCGTTGCGGATCGGCGTCGATCGGCTGTCCGGGTTCGGCACGTTGCCGCCGGGATGGATGATGTACTGCAGATCGGGCTGGAGGCTCAGCCAGGGCCGCACCTGCGCCAGGTAGGACAGCTCGACGACCGACTCGTAATCGCGCACCGGGAAGCCGGGATCGAGCGCCGCCCTGTCGCGGTCGAGGCGTGCGGCAGCGGGGCTGAGCCTCGCATAGGCAATGCCGATCACCGCGATGTCGTCGGGGCGGTCGGGCAGCAGGCCCTTCCAGCTCAAGCCGCCATCGGCATAGAACGAGACGAGGTTGCGATCGGGCATGGCGCCGCCCATTCGCAGAAACCCGCTCAGCCCGAGATCCGGGGTCCCGGGCTGATGCCACAGCATCTGGTCGATGACGCCATAGGCCGCGAAATCATCGCGGTGCTCGAGCGGACGCAGCGCGCTCGGCGCGGCGAGCGACACCGTCGCACCGGTCGTATCGAGCCCGAAATGCTGGTCGGCGAAGGCACCGGTCTCGCGCCAGATGCCCAGCTTGTAGGTGCCGGGAAGCCCCTCAAGTGCCGTCTGGTACTGCAATTCGCCGATCCACAGCGCGCCGCCGCTGAAGCTGAAGGTGGTGCCGCTCGGATCGCAGATCTGCACCCCGTCGGTGCAGTTGCTGCCGCCTGGATCGGCGCTGAACACCGCCGCCAAGAGCTTGAGGTCGTCGCGCGGGCTGAGGGCGACCCGCAACCCGGGCGTCGCTACCGGATAAATCGGCCCGCCGGCGATCATGTTGGAATAGTTGATTGCCGGATCGCCGAAGCTGGCGTTGACCAGGTTCGCGGCATTGGCGCTGATCATGAACTCGTCATCCATCGCGAGCTGGCCGATGCGGACTGACAGGCGGTCGTCGAACAGCTTCTGCTCCAGCCACAGCGTGAACAGCCGGGGGCCGGGCAACGCCTCGATCCCGCTCACGTCGAGGATGTTGCCGACCAGATTGGCCGATGGCCCATGACCGTAGATCTCGTAAACCGTCGCATGTGCGCTCGCGCCCTTCCAGGCCGTGAGCTTGTCGAGATCGACATCGAGCGCGAGGGAAAGACGGCCTTCGTCGATCGTGCCCCGATGGATGCCGCCCTGCAGAGTGCCGAACGTCTCGCCGACAAAATTGACGCCGATATCGACGCCCGCTGTCTGGAGCGTCGAGCGCAGCCCGCCCGGATCGCCGGGCAGCGGCGCGTCGCCGGCGCTCGCCCGGCCGGCCAGAGTGAGCCCGAAGACCAGGGTGAGCCCGAAGACCAGGGTCAGCCCGAAGACCAGGGTCACCGCGGCCAGCGCCGTCGGGCGCCGGGCCAATCGGCCGCCGGGACGCGGTCGGGATCGGACAATGGCCGTCATGTCATTCCCATTTGGACGCCAAGATGATATGTTATATCGTGACGAGCGGCAAGTCCGTTTCGCCGTCGCCTGCGTTGGAAGGTAGCATGAAGCCGCTCTCGATCCTGGCACTCTGCGTGGTCTTGCTGGTGGCGGTGCCGGCCGTGGCGGCGGGGCCGATCGGGGTTGTCGCGGCCGAGAACTTCTATGGCGATGTCGTGCAGCAGATCGGCGGGCCGATGGTCAGGGTTACCAGCATCCTCAGCAATCCCGACCAGGACCCGCATCTGTTCGAGGTGAGCCCGTCGGTGGCGCGTGCCATCTCGGACGCGCGCCTCGTCGTCTACAACGGCGCGGGCTACGACCCATGGGTCGAAAAGTTGCTGGACGCGGTGCGCAGCGGACCGCGCACGGCGCTCGACGTCGCCACGCTGGTGGGCCGCAAGCCCGGCGACAACCCGCATATCTGGTACGATCCGGCGACGATGCCGGCGCTCGCCGCCGCCGTGGCGGAGCGGCTTGGCGCCGCCGACCCGGCGCATCGCGCCCTTTATCAGGCGCGGCTCGCCCGATTCCGGCAATCGCTGCAGCCGATCGCGGCCAAGATCGCGGCGTTGCATCGCCGTCTGGCCGGCATGCCGGTAACCGCGACCGAGCCGGTTTTCGGCGATATGTTTGCCGCGCTCGGGATGCGCGTCACGAACCAGCGGTTTCAGCTCGCCGTCATGAACAACACCGAGCCGAGCGCCGCCGATGTCGCGGCGTTCGAGAGCGATCTGAGGGACCATCGGGTGCGCCTGCTGGTGTACAACAGCCAGGCATCCGACCCGGTCGCGCAACGGATGGTGGAGATCGCCAAAGCTGCGCATATCCCCGTCGTGGCGGCGACCGAGACCGAACCGCCGGGCACGACCTACCAGAGCTGGATCGCGAGCGAACTCGATGCCCTCGATCGGGCGTTGCCGCAGCAGGAGCCGCAGTAGGAGCCGCAGCAGGAGCCGCAGCAGGAGCCGCAGTAGGAGCTGATGAACGCAATCGAGTTTCGTGGCGTCGGCTTGACGTTGGGCGAGCGGGTGGTGCTGGCCGATGTCAGCCTGGCGATCGCCGCCGGCGAGTTTGTCGCGGTGCTGGGGCCGAACGGCGCCGGCAAGACCACCCTGATGCGCGCTGCCCTCGGGCTGGTGCAGCCGACAAGCGGCAGCATTCACGTGCTCGGGCGGAAGGCGACCCGCGGCAACCCGGCCGTCGGCTACCTGCCGCAACTCCGCGGCATGGCGGCCGGGCTGCGGCTGAGCGGCCGGGATTTCGTCGCCAGCGTCGTCAACGGCCATCGTCTCGGCCTGCCGATCCCCGGCAGGAAGGGTCATGCCGAGATCGACCATGCCCTCGACCTGGTCGGCGCGCGCGAGTTGGCCCGCCGCCCCCTCGCCGAATTGTCGGGCGGCGAACGGCAGCGCCTGTTGCTGGCCCAGGCGCTGATCGGCCGGCCGCGGCTGTTGCTGCTCGACGAGCCGCTGATCAGCCTCGACCCGCACCGCGAGCGCGCGGTGATCGAGCTGGTCCGGTCGCTGCAGCAGCGACTTGGCATCACCGTCTTGTTCAGCGCCCATGAAGTGAACCCGCTGCTCGGCGCGATCGACCGGGTGCTTTATCTGGGGGGCGGGCAGGCGGCGCTCGGCACGGTCGACGAGGTCATCACCGGCCCGGTGCTGTCGCGGCTTTATGGCACGCAAATCGAGGTCGTGCGCCTCAACGGCCGCATCTTCGTGATGGCCGGAGGCTATCCGGTCGAGCACGACGCGCATCGCCACGAGCCCCCCGCCGGCCATTGGCATGCCGCGGAACGGATGCATTCGGACCATGCTTGACTACGAGTTCATGCGGCACGCGTTTGCCGCCGCGGCCGTCGTTGCGATCGTCGCCGGCGCGGTCGGCTATTTCCTGGTGCTGCGCGGCCAGACCTTTGCCGGTCACGCGCTGGCGCATGTCGGCTTTACCGGTGCCACCGGCGCGGCGCTGGTCGGCATTGCGCCCCTGTGGGGGCTGGTGGTGATGACCGTTGCGGCCGGAATCGGCATGGGCGCGATCGGCGAGCGGCTGGCGCAACGCGACGTGGCGATCGGCCTGGTGCTGGCGCTGTCGCTCGGTCTCGGTCTGCTGTTCCTGCATTTCTATACGTCCTATGCGAGCCAGACGACGACGCTCTTGTTCGGCAATGTGCTGGCGGTCGATGCCGGCACCGTCTGGATCCTGGCGGCGCTCGGCGCGGTGAGCCTGGCGACCCTCGCCATCATCGCGCGCCCGCTGTTGTTCGCCAGCCTGCAGCCGGAGCTGGCCGAGGCGAAAGGCGTCTCGCCGCGGCTCTACGGGGTGCTGTTTCTGGCGATCGTCGCGCTGGCGACCGCCGAATGCGCGCAGATCGTCGGCGTCCTGTTGGTCTTCGCGCTGATGGTCGGCCCTGCCGCGGCGGCGCAGCAGGTGACCGGCACGGTGGCGGCCGGGGTCGCCGTCTCCGCCGTGCTGGCGCTGTTCGAGGCGTGGTTCGGTATCGCGCTCGCTTATTACACCGATTGGCCGAGCAGCTTCTGGATTACCGCGCTGAGCGCCGCAGTCTATCTCCTCGCGGCGTTGCCGTGGGTGGCCTGGCGGCCGGCCGTCACATTGGCTGACTGATCGGGCCGACTGATCAGGCCTGCTCGAAGCACGCGGCGCAGGTGCCCTCGATCTCGACGACCGTGTTGCGCGGGTGAAAGCCCTGGCGCTCGGCGGCGTTTTCCAGCGCCTGCGCGGCATCGCGGTCCTCGATCTCGGCGACCGTGCCGCACTGCCGGCAGATCAGGAATTGCGCCGGGTGCTGGCGGCCACTCTCGGTGCACGGGACGAACGCGTTGAGCCGCTCGACCTTGTGGATCAGCCGCTGGCCGAGCAGGAAATCGAGCGCGCGATAGACGGTCGGCGGTACCGCGCCCTTGCGGCGCTCGCGCAGGCGGTCGAGCAGGCGGTAGGCGGTCAGCGGCCCCTCGGCTTCCAGGATCAGGCTCAACACCTGCCGGCGCAATTCGGTCAGTTGCGCGCCCCGCAAGATGCAAGCCTGCGCCGCCTTGTCCAGCTGCACCTCGACGCCCTGTCGCCGCTTCGCGTTCATTACGAACCTCGCGGTGGATGTTATTGTTATAACATAAAAGCCTGTCGGCCGCGGCCAACGCCGGTGGCGGAATGTGCGAATGATCGCACCGGGTGGATTGGCCGACAATGATGGGTTTTAATGTTGGGCACGCGGCAGGTTGAGGGCGCGCGGCGCTCGCCCTGCGGTCGCTGCGAAAGCACGCGAGTCGCACCAGGGGATTTTTTTGGGAGGGGGCCATGCGCCGTATCGCCTATCTTGTCGTCGCCGCGATCGTCGCCGCCTCGGCCGGCCCGGCCTTCGCCCAAGCCGGCATGAAGATGCCGATGGAAGGGCCGGCCCATTTCGCGGCGACGCGGCAGGCCTATACGAAGAACCACGATTTCCTGGTCAAGCTCGTCACGCTGCCGCAGCCGATCCCCTACGAGGGGTATTTCGATCTGCGCTTTGCCGTT
>DATLRS010000050.1:0-14270 GCA_035534535.1 Allostellaceae bacterium
CCAGACCCAGCTGGTGCTGTGAAGGGGCGCGATGAGCGGCTGTACGCTGGCCGGCGCGATGCCGTAAGCTGGGGCAAAACCCGATCCGAGGAGCCCCGCGATGAAAGTCACCAATGCGATCGCCCATGTCCTGAAGACGGAGGGGGTGGAATACCTGATCGGCTACCCGGTCAACCCGATCATCGAGAGCGCGGCCGAGGCCGACATTCGCACGATCATGGTGCGCCAGGAGCGCATCGGGCTCCACATGTGCGACGCGATCGGCAAATTGTCGTCGGGCGAGAAGATCGGCGTCTTCGTCATGCAGCACGGGCCGGGCACCGAGAACGCCTTTGGCGGCGTCGCGCAGTCTTTTGGCGATTCCTGCCCGGTCGTCGTGCTGCCGGCCGGTTACGCGCGCAACATCAACCAGGTCCACCCGAACTTTAACGCCGCCCTCAATTTCCGCAACGTCACCAAGCTGTCGGAGCAGGTGACGGTGGCCGACGCGACGGTCGAGGCGCTGCGCCGCGCCTTCACGACCGTGAGGAACGGCAGGCCGGGGCCGGTGCTGGTCGAGTTCCCGACCGACATCCTGCGCGAGGAGGTTCCCGACGCGCTGGTCGCCGAATACAAGAAGGCGCCGCAACTGAAAAGCGGCCCGGACCCGAAATCGGTGTCGGCGATCGCCGAGGCATTGGTCGCCGCCCAGCGGCCGGTCATCGTCGCCGGCCAGGGCGTGCATTACGGCAAGGCGTGGCCGCAACTGAAGGCGCTCGCCGAACTCCTCGAAGCGCCGGTGATGACGACGCTGGGCGGCAAAAGCTCGTTTCCCGAGAACCACCCGCTGTCGCTGGGCTCCGGCGGCATCGGCATCGGCGAGCATCTGTGGCATATGCTGCAGAGCTGCGACTTCATCTTCGGCATCGGCTGCAGCTTCACGCGCACCAGCTTCGGCACCGCCATGCCCAAGGGCAAGAAGATCGCGCATGCGACGCTCGATCCCTATGCGATCAACAAGGATGTGCCGGTCGATCTCGCGGCAGTGGGCGACGCCGGCCTCACCCTCGACGCGCTTCTTCTCGAGGTAAGGGACCGCTTGAAGGGCAAGCCCCGCGACCGGCTCGCCACGGTGACCCGCGAAATCAAGAGCCACCGCGACGAGTGGATGGGCAAGTGGAAGCATCGGCTGACCGCCGACACGGCGCCGCTGTCGCCCTACCGGGTGATCTGGGACCTGTTGCACACGGTCGACGTCATGAACACGATCATCACCCATGACGCCGGCAGCCCGCGCGACCAATTGAGCCCGTTCTGGGTCAGCGAAACCCCGCTCTCCTATATCGGCTGGGGCAAGACGACCCAGCTCGGCTACGGCCTCGGCCTGGCGATGGGCGCCAAGCTGGCGCAGCCCGACAAGCTCTGCATCAACGTCTGGGGCGACGCGGCGATCGGCTTTACCGGCATGGATTTCGAGACCGCGGTGCGCGAGCGGCTGCCGATCCTGTCGATCCTGATGAACAATTTCTCGATGGCGATCGAACTGAAGGTCATGCCGGTCTCGACCGAGAAATACCGCTCGACCGACATCAGCGGCAATTACGCCGACTTCGCCAAGGCGCTCGGCGGCTACGGCGAGCGCGTCACCCAGCCGGGCCAGATCAAGGACGCGATCAAGCGCGGCATCGCCCAGACCAAGGAAGGCAAGCCCGCCCTCCTCGAATTCATCACCGAAAAAGCCGTCGACGTGTCGCGCTTCCCGTGAGGCGGTCCAACTCGGTCCCTCCTTCGCTTTTGACTGCGAGGGAGCGACGAGGGCGCCAATCGCTGAATAGGAAAAAACGATGGCGGAAATAACGCTCGAACCGACATTGATCGACGAGGTCATAAAATTTGTAGAGGAAAAATGGAAGCATAGTGAGTGCGAAATCTGTGGCACGGACCGATGGACCGTGTTCCCGGAATTCGCAGCGTACGCATACATTCCAGTGAATAATGAGAGCGGTCCGGCGTCAGTTATACCGCCGCCCTCAGTCCCGTTTTTGCAACTGAGTTGCGCAAACTGTGGAAATCTGAGGCTTGTACTCAAAAAGGTATTCGATGAATGGCGCGCGGAACAGAGGGCGAAGACGGTAAAATCGTCCAGTTGAGGCCATCGCAACTTGCGCCCTCTAGCGGTGGTCCCCATGATCCTGGCATGGAAGCGCGCGTTGCAAAGCTGGAAGCGGCCGTTGAGCACCTTCAGGCCGACATGACCGAGGTGAAAGCCGTGCTGGGACGGCTTGAACCGAAGATTTCCGAAATGTTCGGGGCCTTCCCGCATCTCGCGACCAAGGCGGATGTCGTCAAGCGGCCGACTGTCGCAGGAATTATTGCGATCGTGGCGGCGGTCGCAGCGATCGCGTCAATCCCGATCTGGCCGGCATGGGTGGCGGCTATCAAGGCTCTATCGGCCGCGGGCCACTGACTTGGCGATCAAATTAGCAAAGCACAGAGGAGGAACTGACATGCCGTTGCCGCAAGACATTCGCCCAGTGTTCCAGGACATCCAGGACACATTGGTGCGCTCCGAGGCGCCGTGGATCGAGCAGTCGCCGATGTCGCGGGTCAAGGTATTATGGGTCGGACGCGAGACCGGCACCTGGGCCTCGCTGCACCATTGGAAGAAGGGCTATGTCGCGCCGCCGCACAAGCACCTCGCCGGCGCGCATGCCTACGTGCTGTCGGGCAAATTGCAGGTGCGCGACGGCGTCCTCAATGCCGGCGATTATGTCTACGAGCCCTCCGGCATTCTGCATGACGAGACGACGGCGCTTGAAGACACCACCTACCTGTTCATCTGCAACGGTGCGGTGCTGTTCTTCGACGAGAGCGGCTTCACCCGCTACGCCAATTGGGAAGTGATGGAGAAACTGCGCACCCAGACCGCGGCGGCGCCGCAGGCGCAAGCGGCGGAATAGCCCCCTGGACCTGATCGCAGCACTGCGCGCCCGCCTCGGGCCGCACGGCATCCTGACCGACCCGGCCGACACCGCGCCCTATTGCGAGGATTGGCGGCGCCTCTACCGCGGCCGGACGCCGGCGGTGTTGCGGCCGGCGACGACGCAAGAGGTCGCCGACGCGGTGCGGCTGTGCGCCGCCGCCGGCGCCCGGATCGTGCCGCAGGGCGGCAACACCAGCATGGTCGGCGGCGCCGCGGTCAGCGAGGACGGGTCTGAGATCATCCTCGCGCTGTCGCGCCTCAACCGGGTGCGCCGCATCGATCCCGTCGACATGACAATGGAGATCGAGGCCGGCGTCGCTCTGAAAGCGGCACAGGCGGCGGCGGCCGAGGCGGGCTGCCTGCTGCCGTTGTCGATCAGCTCGGAAGGCTCGGCGCAGATCGGCGGCGTGCTCGCGACCAACGCCGGCGGCAACAACACGGTGCGCTACGGCAACGCCCGCGACCTCGTGCTCGGGCTCGAAGTGGTGCTGCCGGACGGGCAGGTGTGGAACGGGCTGCGCCGGCTGCACAAGGACAATACCGGCTACTGCCTGCGCCAGCTTTTTGTCGGCAGCGAGGGCACGCTCGGCATCATCACCGCGGCCGTGCTGAAGCTCTATCCGCAGCCCCGCGAGATCGCCGTGGCGCTGTGCGCGCTCGCTTCGCCCGAGGCGGCGCTCGATCTTTTCAACCGCCTGCAGCAGCACGACGCCGCATCGGTCCAGGCCTATGAATACATGTCGGGCCTCGGCGTCGAACTGGTGCTGCGGCATATCCCCGGCGCGAACCTGCCGCTCGAGCGGCCGGCAGCGCATTATGCGCTCGTCGAATTGGCGACGCCGCGCGCCGGCGCCGATCTGCGCGGCTCGCTTGAAGCGGTGCTCGCAGGCGCGATGGAAGCGGGGCTCGTCGCCGACGCGGTGATCGCCGAGAGCGGGGCGCAGCGCGCCCGGCTGTGGCGTCTGCGCGAGGAACATTCCGAGGCGCAAAAGCGCGCCGGCGCCTCAGTCAAGAACGACGTGTCGGTGCCGGTGTCGCGGGTGCCGGAATTGATCCGCCGCACTACCGAGGCGTGCGAGCGTCTGGTGCCCGGCATAAGATGCGTGCCGTTCGGCCATCTCGGCGACGGCAACATCCACGTCAATTTGGTGCAGCCGGAAGGCGCCGACGGGGATGCTTTCCTGGCCCGCGATCACGCGCTGATGGAGGCGGTCAACGCGGTCGTGCGGGCGCTCGACGGCAGCTTTTCGGCCGAGCACGGCATCGGTCGGCTGAAGCCCTACATGATGCCGGAATGGCGCGGCGGGCCCGAACTCGACATGATGCGGGCCATCAAGGCGGCGCTCGACCCGCAGGGTCTTCTCAATCCGGGCAAGCTGCTGCCGTAGCGGCTTCGGTGGCGGAGGATGCGATGCGCCGGTGGGGAATTGTCGCGATTTTGATCCTTGCCGTGACGGCCGTGACGGCCGCGACGGCCGCGACGGTCAACGCCGCGACGCCGCAATGGCTGACCCTGCCGCCGACGCCGACCCTGCCCGCCGCCGCGCAGAGCGGCGACGCGCCGGTCAACGGCATCCGGATCTGGTACGCCACGTTCGGGCACGGCGCGCCGGTCATCCTCTTGCACGGCGGGCTGGCCAACGCGAATTACTGGGGCAACCAGGTGCGCGCCCTGGAAGCGCATTATCGCGTCATCGTCATGGATAGCCGCGGCCACGGCCGCAGCAGCCGCGACGCGCAGCCCTATGGCTATGACCTGATGGCCTCGGACGTGCTGGGGCTGATGGATTTTCTCAAGGTCAAGCAGGCGGCGATCGTCGGCTGGAGCGACGGCGCGATCATCGGCCTCGACATCGCGATGCACCACCCCGAGCGCGTCACAAAACTGTTCGCCTTTGCCGCCAATTCCGACCCGAGCGGTGTCGCCGACATCGCCCACAGCCCGGTCTTCAACGCCTTCATCGCCCGCACCACCAAGGAATACGAGCAACTTTCGCCGACGCCGCACGACTACCAGGCGTTTCTCGCGCAGATCACCAAGATGTGGGAGACCCAGCCGCATTGGACGGCGGCGGATCTGCATCGCATCACGGTGCCGACCTGGATCGTCGATGCCGACCACGACGAGGCGATCAAGCGTGAGAACACCGAATTCATGGCCGCCAACATCCCGGATGCCGGCCTGTTGATCCAGCCCGAGGTCAGCCATTTCTCGTTTTTGCAGGACCCCGAGCAGTTCACCACCGACGTGCTGCATTTTCTGCAGCACGTGAAGGGGCACTGAGCGCCTGCGCTACAGCGACAGGGCGCCGGCCGAGAAGGGGATGATCGGCACGATGCTGCCGGCGGGCAGGGCCGAGCGGGGCGACGAACAGCTACACCTTGAGGCTCTCGCCGCCGATCATCGCCCGGCGCTCGCCGAAATCGATCTGCAACCGCTTGCCCGGCGGCGTCTCGAACCGGATTTCGCCCGCGCTTGCGCCGCCAGCTGAGGATGGCCCGCGGCCCCCGACTTACTTCGGGATTCCGGTCTGGGTGCCGCTCGATGCGCCGTTGAAGCGGCCGATATTTCCGAGGATCTGCTCGAGGAAGGTCAGCTCGCGCCCCGGCGCCGGCGTCGCCCCGGGGGCCGGCTCGATCTCGCGCCCATCCTTCAAGTTCTTGTGGGCGATGTTCTTGACAACCCCGTTGCCGTCGAAATTGATGATATAGACCTGCTGGTCGAGCACGTCCGGATCGAGGAACGCCACCTGCTCGGTCTTGCGGCTGATGTAATACCAGCTGTTCGGGTCGAAGATCCCGGTGCTCGACGGCGTGCCCAGGATCTGCGCCACCTGGGTGCGGGTCGTGGTGCCGGGATGAATTTCGGCGAGCCTTTCCGGCTCGGGCAGGTTGCCGCGATCGTTGATCGTCGGCGAGCACGCCGCCAGGCTGGTAACAGCAGCCACCATCGCCGCCAGCGACGCTGAGAACCGAATGTTGCGTAGAGCGTTGCAGCGCACGAGGTCTGTCCGGCTTTGGTTGAAACGGGTCGGGCTTTGGCCTATGTCTCGGCTGGACTTTAGCGGCGGAAACGTCGCTGTCAACGTCGAGTGTCTGATCTGGGCTGCGATTGCCGGCATGTTCACGCTGTTCCGACCGAAGGCCGTGCACAAAGCTGCCGAACTGGCCTATCGCCGGGTCGTCGAGCACGCGCGCCAGCCGGATTTTTTCACCGCTGGCGGCGTCCCGGATACGGTTGACGGCCGGTTTGAATTGATCTGCCTGCATGCCTTTCTGTACCTCCATCGGCTGCGCCGCGCGCAGCCCGAGGCGGCGGCGTTGAGCCAGCGCTTTTTCGATACGATGTTCGGCGATTTCGACCGCTCGCTGCGCGAGATGGGCACCGGCGACCTCAGCGTCGGGCGCGAGATCAAGCGCATGGCAGCGGCCTTCTACGGCCGCGTCGCGGCCTATGAGCGAGGTCTGGCGGCGACGGAGGATGCGGCGCTCGAGGCGGCGTTGGCACGCAACCTGTTCGGTACTGCGCCGGTGAGCCCGGCCCGGCTGGCGGCGATGGCCGGCTATGTCCGGCGCGAGGCCGCCCGCCTCGATCTGGAACGCCAGACGGAGCTGCTGGCCGGTCGCCTCGCGTTCGGCAGCCCGCTGCTGGCGGCACCCGCGGCCAACCCGGTGGCCGCGCGATGACCGGCGCGGCGCCGGCGGAATTCTCGCGTCTCGTGCCGCTGGTGCGGCTCGGGCCGGAACCCTTTCGCCAGGACATCGTCGCGACCGAGACCGAGCGCGCCGCGCTCGCCGAGCGCTTCGATCTGGTGTCGCTCGATCGCCTGCACGCGGTCGTCGAGCTGACCCGCCAGGGGCGCGAGCTGGTGCTGCTGCACGCCGCCTTCGAAGCCGATTTCGTACAGCGCTGCGTCGTCACCCTCGATCCGGTCGCCGGCGCGGTGGCCGAGCGGTTCACCCTGCTTTATGGACCGCCCGAGACGGAAGCGGAGGCGGGCAGCGGCATCGGCAGCGAGGTCGCCTTCGAGCCGCTGGCCGGCGAGGCGATCGATATCGGCGAGGCGGTGGCCGAGGAATTCTCGCTCGCCCTGCCGCCCTTTCCGCGCCGCCCCGACGCCAGCATCGAGAACGAGCTGCCGCCGGAAGCGGGCCCCCTCGGCGAATTGTCGCGCCTCGTCGAGCGGCGCAGCGGGTGAGAATCACGCGCCGACGGCCAGGATTGCCGGGCCGCCCCCGTCGCGCGGCGGTTCCGTGGCTGTTGCCAGCGACCGCAGAATTTGGCTAAGTAGCCAACTCTCCCTGCGGTTTCCTGACGAGTCGATCATGGCTGTTCCAAAGAAAAAAACCTCACCGTCGCGCCGCAATATGCGGCGCTCGCATCATGCGCTGCCCTCGGCTTCCTATGCCGAATGCTCCAACTGCGGCGAGCTGAAGCGGCCGCATCACCTGTGCCCGGCCTGCGGCCATTACGACGGGCGTGAGGTGACGCCGCAGCCGGCCGCGGCCTCCTAGTTCGGCGGCGACGCGGCAAGGCAGGCGGCGTGAACGGCAACATCACGATCGCGCTTGACGCGATGGGCGGCGACCGCGCTCCGGCGATGGTGCTGAACGGTGCCGATATCGCGCTGGAGCGCTACCCGGGCGCGCAGTTTCTGCTGTTCGGCGACGAAGCCAAGATCGCCCCCCTGCTCGCCCGGCTGCCGCGGCTCGGTGCCGCCGCGACATTGTATCATACCGACTCGGCCGTCGCCGATGACGCCAAGCCGTCGCAGGCACTGCGCACCGGACGACAATCGAGCATGCGCCTGGCGATCGACGCCGTCGCGGACGGGCGCGCCGACTGCGTCGTCTCGGCCGGCAACACCGGCGCGCTGATGGCGATCGCGAAATTCGTGTTGAAGACGCTGCCCGGCATCGACCGCCCGGCGATCGCGACGATGTTCCCGACCCGCGGCGGCGAGAGCGTCATGCTCGACCTCGGCGCCAATGTCGAATGCGACGCCGAAAACCTCGTGCAATTCGCGCTGATGGGCGATGTCTTTGCCCGCACCGTGCTCGGGCTTGAGCGGCCGACGGTCGGGCTGTTGAATGTCGGCTCGGAGGATCTGAAGGGCAACGATGCGGTGCGCGGCGCCGGCGCCCGCTTGCGCGGCGGCATGACGCCCATTCGCTTCTACGGCTTTATCGAGGGCGACGACATCGCGGCCGGCACGGTCGATGTCATCGTCACCGACGGGTTCACCGGCAATGTGACGTTGAAGGCGATCGAAGGGGTCGCCAAGCTGTTCAGCGAATCGCTGCGTGCCTCGTTCCGCCATTCGCTGATGGCGCGTATCGGCTACCTGTTTGCCCGCGGCGCGCTGAAAAAGCTGGCGGCGCGGCTCGACCCGCGGCGCTATAATGGCGCGATGTTTCTCGGACTAGCCGGCATCGCGGTCAAGAGCCACGGTTCGACCGATGCCTTCGGCTTCGCCAACGCAATCGGCGTCGCCGTGGACCTCAAGCTGAACGGGTTCCTGCAGCAGATCAGCGACGAGTTGCGCCGCCTCAACCAGGCGACGGCGGCCGAGCCGTCGGCGGCGCTGTGAGCGCGCCGCCATGATGTGGCGCTCGCAGATCGCCGGCTGCGGCGGTTATCTTCCCGAACGGATCGTCAGAAACGATGAGCTTGCCGCCCGGCTCGACACGTCCGACGCCTGGATCCGCCAGCGCACCGGGATCGGCGAGCGGCGCATCGCCGCCACCGGCGAGCTGACCTCGGACCTCGCCGTCGCCGCGGCACGGCGCGCGCTCGATCGCGCCGGAATGAGCGGCAACGATCTCGACCTGATCGTGCTGGCGACCGCGACCCCGGACGAGACCTTTCCGTCAACCGCCGTCAAGGTGCAGGCGCAGCTCGGAATGACGGGTGGCGCCGCCTTCGATGTGCAGGCGGTGTGCTCCGGGTTCATCTTCGCGCTCGCCGTCGCCGACAACGCGTTGCGGCTCGGTCAGGCGCAGGCCGCGCTGGTGATCGGCGCCGAGACCTTTTCGCGTATCCTCGACTGGCAGGACCGCGGCACCTGCGTGCTGTTTGGCGACGGCGCCGGGGCGGTTGTGTTGCAGGCGGCGGCAGCGGCAGCGACGAACCGCGGCGTGCTGTCGACCCACCTCCATTCCGACGGCCGGCTGCACGATATTCTCTATGTCGATGGCGGCCCGTCCTCGACCGGCACTGCCGGGTTCCTGCGGATGGAAGGCCGCGAGGTCTTCCGCCAGGCGGTGCAGCACCTGAGCGAGGTGCTCGACGAGGCGCTGGCGGCCAACGGGCTGACCGCGGCCGATATCGACTGGCTGGTGCCGCATCAGGCCAACACCCGAATCATCGACGCGGTCGGTCGCAAGCTCGGGCTCGCCGCGGGGCGGACCATCCTGACGATCGAGCGCCACGCCAACACCTCGGCGGCCTCGATCCCGCTCGCTCTCGACGAGGCCGTCGCCGACGGCCGCATCCGGCCCGGCCACCTCGTGCTGATGGAGGCGCTGGGCGGCGGCCTGACCTGGGGCGCCAGCCTCGTCCGCTGGTAGCCGGGCCGCGAGGACCACTGGCAACGCTTTGTAATTTGACGAATTTTCCCGGCCGCGATACTTTCTCTCGACACAGGGGGAGGGCGTCATGGCCGGTCATACGGTTACCCGCGCTCAGCTCACCGAGGCGGTCTATCAAGAGGTCGGGCTGTCGCGCAACGAGTCGGCCGAGCTTGTCGAGTCGGTGATCGGCGAGATTTCCGACGCGCTGGCGCGCGGCGACATCGTCAAGATCTCGTCGTTCGGCAGCTTTGCCGTGCGCCAGAAGGGGCAGCGCGTCGGGCGTAATCCCAAGACCGGAGAGGAAGTCCCGATCAGCCCGCGCCGGGTGCTGGTGTTTCGCGCTTCGCAGGCGCTCAAGCACCAGATCAACGACGGCGTCAGCCAGTCGCCGGCCCAGTCGGGCATCAAGGCGGGCACCAAGTCGGGCACCAAGGCGGCGCCGGGCTGAGGTGGGCGAGAGCGGCGAGCCGGCGCCGGCCCGGCCGGCCAAAAGCGCCTCGGCGTTCCGCACGATCGGCGAGGTCGCCGACGATCTCGATCTGCCGACGCATGTGCTGCGCTTCTGGGAGGCCAAATTTCCGCAGCTGAAACCGCTGAAGCGCGGCGGCGGCCGCCGCTATTACCGGCCGGAAGACGTGACGTTGCTGCGCCGCATCCGGCAGTGCCTCTACCAGGACGGCTATACGATCCGCGGCGTCCAGAAGCTGCTGGGTGGATCGGGTGATGTTGGATCGGGTGACGGGGGTGCGCCGGAAAGCGCGGCGACAGCGCCGCCAAGCCTCTTTCCGCTGGCCGCGGTCGCGTCCTCACGGGACCCGGGCGCCGCGGCCAAGCCGGCGCGCCGCTTGCGCCCGCCAGCCTCCGACACGCGGGCGGCGCTCGAAGAGATCGGGCGCGAGCTGCGCGAAGCGCGCGCGCTGCTCGAGGAACTGCTGCGCCACCCGAAGCAACCTTGAACGCTGCGGGCAATCCTGCCGAATACCGCCGGGCTCGCTTGCTTTCGCGCGGCGGCATCGCTATAACCCGCGGCTCACCGGGCGGCGGGCCGGGCGCATACGCTGCGCCAGCAGGGCATGCCTTGCCGCCCCGATCATCAGCCATGGACAGCGAAATGCCCAAGCTCAAGACCAAAAGCGGTGCGAAGAAGCGCTTCGGCGTCACCGCGTCCGGCAAGGTGAAGCGCAACTGGGGCCACAAGCGGCACCTGCTGATCAACAAGTCGAAGGCGGGCAAGCGCCTGCGCCGGGGCACGACGACCCTGGAAAAGGGCGACGCCAAGCTCGTCCTGACCTACATGCCGTATCTGCGGGGCTGAGCCATGGCGAGGGTCAAACGCGGCGTCACGACGCATGCCCGCCACAAGAAGCTGCTGGGGCTCGCCAAGGGCTATCGCGGCCGCGGCAGCACCGCCTACCGGATCGCGATCGAGAAGGTCGAGAAGGGGCTGCAATACGCCTATCGCGACCGCCGCAACAAAAAGCGCGATTTCCGCGGGTTGTGGATCCAGCGGATCAATGCCGGGGCGCGCGAGCACGGGCTCACCTACTCGCAATTGATGCACGGCGTGAAGCTCGCCGGCATCGACATCGATCGCAAGGTGATGTCCGATCTGGCGATCCGCGAGCCCGAGGCGTTCGGCGCGATCATCGCCAGCGCGAAATCGGCGCTCGATCAGGCGAGGCCGGCGGCGGCATGAGATACACCGATGCTTGAAACGCTGTGCGGGTGCGCATGGCCCCTCACCCCAACCCTCTCCCCGCAAGCGGGGAGAGGGAGGGACCCGCGTCAGCGGGAGGGTGAGGGGCAGGCAGCAGTTGCGATTTCGACGAAGATGACGCGATTTATCGGCGGGCGCGCGCGCTAGACCCCCGCAAAGGCGCGTTGTGAGTCATAAAGGGGCCGCTTGATCGGCCCCTTTTCTGTTGCGGTTTGAGGTACAGGCATCAGTCATGAATGATCCTCAGCAGCTTCGACAGCTTGCTCTCGGTTTGGTCAGAGACTCGCAGTCGCCCTCTGCGCTAGAGGTGGTTCGCATCAGCTATCTCGGCCGTCAGGGGGAATTGACCGCGCTGATGCGCGGGCTTGGCACCCTGCCGCCCGGAGAACGTCGCGAAGCCGGCGCTCGACTTAACGCGCTCAAGGACGAGATTAGCGCGGCGATTGAAGCGCGAGCCGCCGAGCTGCGCCGCGCCGCGCTGGCCAACCGGCTTGCCGGGGAGCGCGCCGACGTGTCCCTGCCAATGCGGACCGGCGATGGCGGCCGCATCCATCCGATCAGCCAGACCATCGACGAGGTCATCGCGATTTTCGGCGAGATGGGGTTCAGCGTCGCCGAAGGGCCGCATATCGAGGACGATTTCCACAATTTCACCGCCCTCAACATCCCGCCGGAGCATCCTGCCCGCCAGGAGCACGACACGTTCTACCTGCCCGAACGCGCCGATGGCTCGCGCCTGGTGCTGCGCACCCATACCTCGCCCGTACAGATCCGCACGATGATGCGGCAGCCCCCGCCGCTGCGCATCATCGTCCCCGGCCGCACCTTTCGCTGCGACCACGACGCGACGCACTCGCCGATGTTCCACCAGGTCGAGGGCCTGGTCATCGACCGCGCGACCCATATGGGTCACCTCAAAGGCTGCCTGATCGAGTTCTGCCGTGCGTTTTTCGATGTCGAGGACCTGCCGGTGCGCTTCCGGCCGAGCTATTTCCCGTTCACCGAACCCTCGGCCGAGGTCGATATCGGCTGCTCGCGGGCCGGCGGCGAATTGAAGATCGGCGCCGGCGGGGATTGGCTTGAGATCCTCGGCAGCGGCATGGTGCATCCGCAGGTGCTGAAGAATTGCGGCATCGACCCGTCGGAATATCAGGGGTTTGCCTTCGGCATGGGGATCGAGCGGGTGGCGATGCTGAAATACGGCATCCCGGATCTGCGCACGATGTATGACAGCGACCTGCGCTGGCTGCGCCATTACGGGTTTCTGCCGCTCGACATCCCCTCGCCGGTGCGCGGCGCCCTCGGCGAAGGCGCGGCGGCATGAAGACGACGCTGTCCTGGCTCAAACAGCATCTCGACACCGAGGCGCCGGTCGCCGCATTGGTCGAGCGGCTGGTCATGCTCGGCCACGATATCGAAGGCGTCGAGGACCGCGCCGCCGCGCTCGGCGGCTTCATCGTCGCGCGGGTCGTCGCGGCCGAGCCCCACCCCAACGCCGACCGGCTGCGGGTCTGTCGCGTCGATACCGGCGCGGGCCCCGGAACCGAGGTTCAGGTGGTGTGCGGCGCGCCCAACGCGCGCGCCGGGATGAAGGGCGTCTTTGGCCCGGCCGGAGTGCGCATCCCGCAGACCGGCACCGTGCTGGCCCAAAGCACGATCCGCGGCGTCGCCTCGCACGGCATGCTGATGTCGGCCGCCGAACTGGCCCTGGGAGACGACCATTCCGGCATCATCGAACTGCCGCCGGACGCGCCGGTCGGCGCCCTCTATGCCGGGCTCCTGCATCTCGACGACCCGGTCATCGACCTCAAGGTGACGCCGAACCGGGCCGATTGCCTGGGGGTGCGCGGCATCGCCCGCGACCTCGCAGCCGCCGGCATGGGCGCCTTGAAGCCGCTCGACACGACCCCCGTCGAGGGTCGCTTCCGCTCGCCGATCGTGGTCCGCATCGCGGATTTGCAGGCCTGCCCGCTGTTTCTGGGCCGCCATATCCGCGCGCTCGCCAACGGCCCGAGCCCGGCCTGGTTGCGCGACCGGCTCGAGGCGATCGGGCTGCGGCCGATCTCGGCACTGGTCGACATCACCAATTTCCTGACCTTCGACCTCAACCGGCCGCTGCATGTGTTTGACGCGGAGAAGCTCAAGGGCGGCCTCGACGTGCGCTTTGCCCGGCCCGGCGAACGCCTCGCCGCGCTAAACGGCCGGGTCTACGAACTCGACCCGCAAATTACCGCAATCGCCGACGACAACGGCGTGCAGAGCCTCGGCGGGGTGATCGGCGGCGAGCCGACCGGCTGCACCGAGACGACGACCGAAGTCTTTATTGAGGCGGCCTTGTTCGACCCGATCCGCACCGCCGCGACCGGGCGTCGGCTGGAAATTGCCAGCGACGCGCGCTACCGCTTCGAGCGCGGCGTCGATCCGGCCTTTGTCGGGCCGGGCCTGGAGATCGCGACGCGGCTGATCCTCGAACTGTGCGGCGGCGAGCCGTCCGAGATCGTCGTCGCGGGGGCGACGCCGGCCTGGCGGCGCGACTATCGCCTGCGGCCCGAGCGGCTGGCCGGGCTCGGCGGGCTGCACGTCCCGCCCGATGAAAGCCGCGCCATCCTGGAGGCGCTCGGCTGCAGCGTCGCGGCGGCCGAGCCTGACGGCAGCCTTATGGTTACGCCGCCGTCCTGGCGCGGCGACATCGAGGGCGAGGCCGACCTCGTCGAAGAGGTGTTGCGGGTCAAGGGCTATGACCTGATCCCGGCCGAACCGCTGCCGCGCCCGAGCGTCATTTCGCGGCCGGCGATCAATCCCCAGCGCCGCCGCACCGAGCTGGTGCGCCGCACGCTGGCCGAGCGCGGCCTCGTCGAGGCCGTGACGTTCTCGTTTGTCGCGTCGGCGGCCGCGGCGCGGTTCGGCGGCGGCGGGCCGGAGTTGCGGCTGGTCAACCCGATCAGCGCCGATCTCGACGAAATGCGGCCGAGCGTTTTGCCCACGCTGTTGGAAGCGGCGGTGCGCAATACCGCTCGC
>DATLRS010000051.1:0-19603 GCA_035534535.1 Allostellaceae bacterium
AAGGCGAGGGCGCAGGTGCTGAACGGGCGGCCTTCGCGCTGCAGCGGCCAGGGTTTGCCGGCCGCTTCGACGCCGTTGCGAGCGAGCCGCGCCCCCAAGGCCGGGATCAAGAGCGTGCACACGCCGTATTTGCGGCCGCCCTCGCCGGGGTTGGTGTGGATCAACAAGGGATCGCCGATCTCATACCAGGTGAGGGTGATCTCCTCATCGTGGGCGTAGAGGCGCTCGGTCCAGAAATAGCGCGGGTCGCCCGATTTGCTGAAATCCGCCTCGATGACCGGGATTGTCGGATCGGCGGTCTCGGCGTTGAGCATGCCCTGCACCGTCGATTGCAGCCAGCGCGCCATCGCGATGTTGTCGGAATAGATGCGCCAGCGGTCGGCGGTCAGTTCGCTCTTCAGGTAGAGCACATGCCCCGGCCCGGCCGGGCAGGTGATGATGCGCCAGAAGCTGGCGTTGGTGGTTGGCGGCGCGCCATCGGCGGCGCTCAAGCGGATGAACGGGTTCTCGCCGGTCAGGATCACGCGGTTGGGGTCTGCGGCCATCTGGTGCCCTCTCGCATCACAGGGACGACAGGGCGATGCTAGGCCATGTGAGGCTGGGGCGCTACCGGTGGCGCTACCGGTGGCGCTACCGGTGTCGCCACCGGGTCGGCGCCACCGGGCGGCAATTGCGTCTTGCGAGGCGGGGACATCGCGGTAATGCTGCCGCCCGGCTTGCCCCGCGTGCAGGAGATCACCGCCGATGAGCATCGAACTGTGGACCTGGAACACCCCCAACGGCCGCAAGATCAGCGTCGCGCTGGAGGAGATGGGCCTGCCCTACACGGTGAAGCCCATCAACATCGGCAAGGGCGAGCAGTTCAAGCCCGAATTCCTGAAAATCAGCCCGAACAATCGGATCCCGGCGATCATCGACAATGACGGGCCGGGCGGCGCACCGATCAGCGTTTTCGAATCGGGCGCGATCCTGATTTATCTCGGCGAGAAGACCGGCAAGTTCTGGCCGAAGGGCGATCTGCGGCGGCAGGTGCCGGTGCTCGAATGGCTGATGTGGCAGATGGGCGGGTTCGGCCCGATCCCCGGCCAGGTGCATCATTTCCTGGCGGTCAAGGACGAGAATGACCGCCGCTATGGCCTTGAGCGCTACATGAAGGAGACGCACCGGCTCTACGGCGTCTTCGACAAGCGGCTGGGCGAAGTTCCCTATGCCGGCGGCGGCGAGGTGTCGATCGCCGATTTCGCGATCCTCGGCTGGGCCTGGCGGCACGAACGCCATCAGGTCGATCTCGCCGACTTTCCCAACGTCAAGCGCTGGTACGAGGCGATGATGGCCCGCCCCGGCACCAGGCGCGGCTTCGAGGTGGCGATCAGCTAAGCGGGCGATCGCGCTTCATACCAGCCAGCACAATCCGCCGGAGCGGCTGCGTTGACACTGCGGGTGACGCGGTCTAAGTCAATCCTGATGTTTGGAACTGCACTTTTGCCGGAACGTTGCCAATGACTTCGGACCCGCGGCCGCTGTCGCCGCATCTTCAGGTCTATCGCTGGCAGCTCACCTCGGTCATGTCGGTCCTGCACCGCGCCGGCGGCATCGCGTTGAGCGCCGGCGCGATCCTCTTGGTGTGGTGGCTGGTGGCGGCCGCGGCGGGACCGGGACCCTATGCCGGCGTCCAGGACTTTCTCGGCTCGTGGCTCGGCCTCGTCATGTTGTTCGGCTGGAGCGTCGCGCTGTTCTACCATCTGTGCAACGGCTTGCGGCATCTGTGGTGGGACAGCGTCCACGGCCTCGATTTGCCCAGCGTCTATGCCGGCGGCTGGGCGGTCGTCGCGGCGACGGCCGCGCTGACCGTCATAGCCTGGATCGTCGGCCTTGCCCAATGGAGCTCCTGATATGCCCCCGCCGCGCATGCGTTCGCCGTTAGGCCGCGCGATCGGCCTCGGCTCGGCCAAGGAAGGCGTCGCGCATTGGTGGGCGCAGCGGATCACCGCGCTGGCGCTGGCGCCGCTCGCGGTGTGGTTCGTGATCGCGGTGATCGAGTTGGCCGGCGCCGATCGCGTGCAGTTCGTCGCCTGGCTGCGGCAGCCGATATCGGCGGCCTTTATGGTGTTGGTGCTGGTCGCCACTTTCTACCACGGCGCGCTCGGGATGCAGGTCGTCATCGAGGATTATGTCGACAACGCTGCGCAGCGGCTGGGGCTCGTGATCGTTATGCGGTTTGCGGCCATCCTGCTCGCCGTGCTCGGCATCGTCGCCGTGCTCAAACTCTCGCTCGGCGCCTAGCGAGCGCGCGGCACCGCGGCGCCCCAGAGGAGTTACGAGGAGTTACGAGGAGTTACGGCCCATGCCTGCCGCCTATCCGATCATCGATCACGAATATGACGTCGTCGTCGTCGGCGCCGGCGGCGCCGGGTTGCGTGCGACGCTGGGGGCGACCCTCGAGGGACTGAAAACGGCCTGCATCAGCAAGGTCTTCCCGACCCGCAGCCACACCGTCTCGGCGCAGGGCGGCATCGCCGCCGCGCTCGGCAATATCAGCGACGACGACTGGCGCTGGCACATGTACGACACGGTCAAGGGCTCCGACTGGCTCGGCGACCAGGACGCGATCGAATACATGTGCCGCCAGGCGATCCCGGCGGTGGTCGAACTCGAACATTTCGGGGTGCCGTTCTCGCGTACCGAACTCGGCCAGATCTACCAGCGCCCGTTCGGCGGCCATATGAAGGATTTCGGCGAGGGGGCGCCGGCCAACCGCGCCTGCGCCGCCGCCGACCGCACCGGGCACGCAATCATCCACACGCTCTATCAGCAGTCGCTGCGCCACAACGCCGAATTCTTCGTCGAATATTTCGCCCTTGACCTGATCATGGACGAGGAGGGCGTCTGCCGCGGGGTCATGGCGTGGAACCTCGAAGACGGCTCGATCCACCGCTTTCGCGCGCACATGGTGCTGCTGGCGACCGGCGGGTACGGGCGCACCTATTTCACCTGCACCTCGGCGCATACCTGCACCGGCGACGGCAACGCGATGGTGCTGCGCGCCGGCCTGCCGCTGCAGGACATGGAATTCATCCAGTTTCATCCGACCGGGATCTACCGCGCCGGCTGCCTGATCACCGAGGGCGCCCGCGGCGAAGGCGGTTATCTGACCAACAGCGAGGGCGAGCGCTTCATGGAGCGCTATGCGCCGCACGCCAAGGACCTGGCGTCGCGCGACGTCGTCAGCCGGGCGATGACGATCGAGATGCACGAAGGCCGCGGCTGCGGACCCGACAAGGACTACATCCACCTCCATCTCGAGCATCTCGATCCGGGGATGCTGCACCTGCGGCTGCCCGGGATCGCGGATCTCGCGAAAATCTTTGCCGGGGTCGATATCAGCCGGGAGCCGATCCCGGTCGCGCCGACCGTGCATTACAATATGGGCGGCATCCCGACCAACTACCGCGGCGAGGTGTTGCTGCCGACCGCGAGCGACCCCGACGCGGTGGCGCCCGGTCTGATGGCGATCGGCGAGGCGGCCAGCGTCTCGGTGCACGGTGCCAACCGGCTGGGGTGCAACTCGCTGTTGGATATCGTCGTGTTCGGCCGCGCCGCGGCGCATCGGGCGGCCGAGTTGGTGCGCCCGGGCATGCCGCATGCGCCGCTCTCCGCCGGTGCCGGCGAGCAGGCGATCGCGCGGCTCGATGCGGTGCGCCACGCCAGGGGCACGCGCAAGACCGCCGAGATCCGGGTCGATATGCAGCGCACGATGCAGAACAACTGCGCCGTGTTCCGCACCGCCGAGGTGTTGCGCGAGGGGGTCGAAAAGATCGATCGGGTGGCGAAGAGCTTTGCCGATCTGGTCATCACCGACCGCTCGCTGATCTGGAACAGCGATTTGATGGAAGCGCTCGAACTGCAAAACCTGCTGGAGCAGGCGACCGTTGCGCTGCACTCGGCCGAGAATCGCACCGAGAGCCGCGGCGCCCATGCGCGCGAGGATTTCCCCGAGCGCGACGACCGCAATTGGCTCAAGCACTCCCTCGCCTGGCTGGACGGCGCCGGCAAGGTGCGCCTCGACACCCGCCCGGTGCACCTCTATACGCTGTCGAACGAGGTGCAGGCCTTTCCGCCCAAGGCGCGGGTGTATTGAGATGGCCGAATTCAGCCTGCCCGCCAATTCGAAGATCGGCATCGGCAAGAGCCATCCGCCGCCGGCCAATGCGCGGCGGGTGCGCCGCTTTCACGTCTATCGCTGGAACCCGGAGGACGGCCGAAACCCGGTGGTCGACACCTATTCGGTCGATCTCGCCGATTGCGGGCCGATGGTGCTGGACGCGCTGATCAAGATCAAGAACGAGACCGACACGACGCTGACCTTTCGCCGCTCGTGCCGCGAGGGGGTGTGCGGCTCCTGCGCGATGAACATCGACGGCACCAACACGCTGGCCTGCACCCAGGCGATCGACGACATCAAGGGCGATGTGCGGATCTATCCCTTGCCGCACATGCCGGTCATCAAGGATCTCGTCCCTGACCTGACCCACATCTACGCGCAGTACCAGTCGATCCAGCCCTGGCTGCAGACCGAAAGCACCGCGCCGCCCGACCGCGAACGGCTGCAATCGGTCGAGGAGCGGGCCCGCCTCGACGGGCTGTGGGAGTGCATCCTGTGCTTCTGCTGCTCGACCGCGTGCCCGTCCTATTGGTGGAACGGCGAGCGCTATCTGGGGCCGGCGGTGCTGCTGCAGGCCTATCGCTGGATCGCCGACAGCCGCGATGAAAAGACCGGCGACCGGCTCGACGCGCTGGAAGATCCGTTCCGCCTCTACCGCTGCCACACGATCATGAACTGCACCAAGACCTGCCCGAAAAGCCTCAACCCGGCCAAGGCCATCGCCGAGATCAAGAAGCTGATGGTGCTGCGGCGCTAGGGATTATGGCGTCGCCGCGAGCTTCTGGCGCAGTTGCCCGAGCAGGGCCTCGACGCTGCCGCCATTGCGCTGGATGACCGAAGCAAATTCATCGCGCTGCGTCACTTTCATGCTGACACCGCCGACATAGACATCGGTAATCCGGTACTGGCCGGGGCCGCCGATCAGATACCACTGGACATTGACGCGGCTGCCATTGGGACGGATGATTTCGCTCGCCACGATGGTTTCGTCGCCGTTCGACCGGGCCCCGATGACGCGGAACGGCTCGCCGCTATACTGGCTGAGCCGCACGCTGTAGGCGCGCACCGTATATTCCTGAAACAGCCCGAGAAACTCCTGCCGTTCGCGCGGCGTGGCGATGCGCCAGTAGCGGCCGAGGACGAAGCGGCCGATGCCCGGCATGTCGAAATCGTTGTGGAACAATTGCCGGAAGCGCGCCAGCCGCTGCGCCGGAGCGACGTTCGGGCCCAGCACTTCGATGGCTTCCTTGCCGAGCGTATTGACGAAAGCGCGGGCATCCTGCGCCGCTGCCGGGCGCGGTGCGGCGAACAGCAGAACGAGGGCGATCAGCGCGCCAGTCGCAGCGTAACGTCGTGTCATTTCGTCGGGCCCCCTGAGGCCTGGGGTGCCTTGGCGGGCGAATACGACATGAACGGCGGGGGTCCGGAATCGCTCCCTTGCATCGATGTCGGGTTCGGCAGGTTCGAATTTTCGTGACGGATTTCCGCCTGCCGCCGCTGCCGGTAGAGCGAGCGAATCGTGGCGTAATAATCCAGCGCGGTCTTTTCGATATCGGCTAGGCTTTCGATGTTGCGCGAGCGCACGTCGATGCCGGAGGTCGCGGTGCGCACCACCGCCACCCACAGAAGATGGTGCTGGCTGGCAACGTAGTCGCCCGGATCGGCGAAGCTGTCGCCGATCTCTCCGGCGAGATCGCGCGCGCTGGAGGGACCCAGGATCGGGATCACGATGTAGGGGCCTTCGGCGAACCCCCAGGTCGCGAGGGTGACCCCGAGATCGTTGGGGTGGTAGGGAATCCCCACCACCGCCGCGACATCGACAAGCCCGCCGACCCCGGCGGTCGTGTTGATGACGATGCGGGAGAGCGTCTTGCCGGCGAGCCCGATCTGGCCCTGCAGCACGTCGTTGGCGAAAACCACCGGAGCGTCGAGGTTCTGCAGGAAATTGTGCAGCGCGTCGCGCACCGGCGGCGGCAACACGGTGCGGTAGGCCTTGGCGACAGGCACGATGATCGCCCTGTCGACCCCCTGGTTGAAGCTGAAGATCGCGCGATTGGTGTCTTCCAAGGGATCGTTGAAGCCCTCCTCGGCGGCCGCGGCCTGGGCGGTGCCCGGCGCGGCCGGCGCGGCACAACCGGAGATGGCGAAGCCGGCAGCTAGAAGGACCGGCAGGACAAGCGGCAGCCGGGGGACACGCATCGACGAGCCTCTGGTTGTTGGGGGTAGCGGGCGAAAGCGCGGCGCGATAATGACGAAAAACGCGGGGTGACGGCAAGCGATCCGTCACGCCCTCAGAATTCGGGCTGATCCCCTGGAATTTGAGGGCGGGCGAACACGCCCGAACCCGGTCGCTTGACGATATAAAGATATGTTTATATGTTTAGGCATGCCTGACGATCCCACTCCCGGCGCTTCGATGGACCAGCTGCTTGCCGCCTTGCGCGCCGTTGCCGAGCCGACCCGGTTGCGCCTCCTGATCCTGTGCGCCCGCGGCGAGCTGACCGTCAGCGAGCTGGCGCAGATCCTCGGGCAAAGCCAGCCGCGCGTCTCGCGCCACCTGAAGCTGCTGTGCGAGGCGGGGCTGCTCGACCGCTTTCGCGAGGGCAGCTGGGTGTTCTATCGCCTGAGTTCGGGCAGTCCGGCCGGCGCGCTGAGCCGCCATCTGGTCGCTGCCTGCGCCGAAGCAGACGAGACGATCGTGCTCGACCTGCAGCGGCTGGCCGCCATCAAGCGCCAGCGCGCCGAACTGGCCGCCGCCTATTTCCGCGAAAATGCCGTGCAATGGCACAAGATCCGCTCGCTTTATATCGACGAGCGCGAGGTCGAGGCGGCGCTCAGCGAGATCATCCGGACGGCGGCGCCGCAGGAACTGCTCGATATCGGCACCGGCACCGGCCGCATTCTCGAGATCCTCGGGCCGCGCGTCGTCCATGCCCTCGGAATCGACCAGTCGCGCGAGATGCTGGCCGTCGCCCGCGTCAATCTCGAACAGGCCGGGCTCGCCAACAGCCTTGTCCGGCTTGGCGACATGTACCAGCTGCCGCTCGCCGAAGCGTCGTTCGACGCAATTGTTATTCACCAGGTGCTGCATTACGCCGACCGGCCGGAAGCGGCAATTGCCGAGGCAGCGCGGGTGTTGCGGCCCGAGGGCATCCTCGTTGTCGTCGATTTCGCGCCGCATGCGCTGGAATTCCTGCGCGAGGAGCATGCCCATCGCCGGCTTGGCTTTGCCGACGGCGACGTCGCCGATTGGTGCCGTGCCGCCGGCCTCGAACCGCAAACGCCGCGCCGCCTGCCGGGTGATCCTCTGACTGTCGTGATCTGGACGGCGCATCGCCGGCCCGTCGCCGGCGCGCGCACGCCGCCAGCCGCGTCGCGTGCCGCGGCACTGAGCGACGTCGAGCCGGTGCTGCCGTGATCAACCGGACGCCCGCCAACGGATCGGGGTCGCCGCGCGGCCTGCTCGCTGCGGATCCGGTCAGCGATTTCGATGCCGGCCCGCCGCGCATCTCGTTCGAGTTCTTCCCGCCGAAGACGCCCGAGATGGAGGACCGGCTGTGGGCGGCGATCAAGCGACTGGAACCGCTGCGGCCGCGCTTCGTCTCGGTCACCTACGGCGCCGGCGGCTCGACCCGGGAGCGCACCCACGCCACCGTCCGGCGCATCCGCCACGAGACCGCCTTGGAGCCGGCGGCGCACCTGACCTGCATCGCGGCGACGCGAGCCGAGATCGACGCCGTCGCGCGCGACTACTGGGACGCCGGCATCCGCCACATCGTCGCCTTGCGCGGCGACCCGCCCAACGGACCGATCGGCGGCTCCGGCACGGTCGGCGGCTACGCGCCGCACCCGGGCGGCTATCCCTACGCCGCCGATCTGGTGGCCGGGCTGAAGCGGGTCGCCGATTTCGAGATCAGCGTCGCCGCCTACCCCGAGACCCACCCGGCGGCGCGCAGCCCCGGCCACGACCTCGACAATCTGAAAGCCAAGCTCGATGCCGGCGCCAGCCGCGCCATCACCCAGTTCTTTTTCGATGTCGAGGTGTTCCTGCGCTTTCGCGACCGCGCCGCGCGCTCGCGCATCGACGTGCCGCTCGTGCCCGGCATCCTGCCGGTGACGAACTTCGCCCAGCTGCGGCGCATGGCGGCGGCCTGCGGCGCCTCGATCCCGGCCTGGATGGGGGCGCATTTCGAGGGGCTCGACGACGACCCCGACACCCGCCGCCTGGTCGCCGCGTCATTGGCCGCCGAACAATGCCGCCGCTTGCAGGCCAACGGCGTCCCCGAATTTCATTTCTACACGCTCAACCGCGCCGACCTCTTGGTCGCGATCTGCCACCTGCTCGGCGTCCGCGCCCCGAAACCGGCGGCGGCGGCGTGAGTGCACCGAAATGCTGGTTCTGTCAGACAAATGGGCGCCCGTTCTGGTGTCACAGCCGGAAACGGGAATGGGGTACCAGTTAGCATCGGTGATCTTGGATGGACGCCGGTACGACAGCGTCACGATCGTCGGCGGTTACATCACTGCCGTGAAGGGGGTGGCCGAAATTCCCTTCGCAGAAAAAGAGATAAGAGAAATTCTGGTTGGTCATGGCAAGTAAGCCCCTCACCCTCCCATCGCTATGCGATGGGCCCCTCCCTCTCCCCGCTATCGCGGGGCGAGGGCTTAGTACAGGCGCCCCCTCTCCCCGCAAGCGGGGAGAGGGTCGGGGTGAGGGGCATCGCCGATGACCCATCTGCTCGATTACCTCGCCGACCGGGTATTGCTGTGCGACGGCGCGATGGGGACGCAGGCGCAGGCGCGCAACTTCCACATCGAGGACGATTTTCACGGCCACGAGAACTGCACCGAGATCCTGTGCGAAAGCCGCCCGGATTTTGTGCGCGAGGTGCATCGCGGCCATCTCGACGCCGGCTGCGACGCGGTGCAGACCAACAGCTTTGGCGGCTCGCCGGTGACGCTGGGCGAATTCGGCATCGCCGACAAGGCGTTCGCCCTCAACCGCCGCGCCGCCGAGCTGGCGCGCGAGGCGATTGCCCAATTCGCCCCTGACGGCAGGACGCGGTTTGTGTTCGGTTCGGTCGGACCGGGAACGCGGCTGCCCTCGCTCGGCCACATCGCCTATCAGGACCTCGAAGACGCCCTCGCGCTGCAATGTTCGGGGCTGGTCGCCGGCGGGGTTGACGCGATCCTGATCGAGACCTGCCAGGACCCGCTGCAAGTGAAGGCCGCGGTCAACGGCGCCAAGCGGGCGCGCGCGACCAACGACCTCCCGATCATCGTGCAGGTGACGGTCGAGACGACCGGCAGCCTCCTGGTCGGCGCCGACATCGCGGCCGCCGCGACAATCATCCACGCCCTCGACGTGCCGGTGATCGGCCTCAACTGCGCCACCGGCCCGCGCGAGATGGCCGAGCACATGAAATGGCTCGGCGACAACTGGCCGGGCTTCATTTCGGTGCAGCCCAATGCCGGATTGCCGGAACTGGTCGGCGGCCAGACGCGCTACCCGCTGGGGCCCAGCGAACTGGCGCAGTGGCTCGAGCGCTTTGTGCTGGAGGACGGGGTCAACATCGTCGGCGGCTGCTGCGGCACCGAGGCTGCGCATATCGCCGCGCTCGACCAGATGCTGCGCCGCATCGGGCGAGACCGGCCGAGGCCCCGGCCAAAGACCCGCAATGCGGTCTGGACGCCCTCGGTCGCCTCGCTCTACAGCCAGGTGCCGTTGCGCCAGGAAAACGCCTATCTCTCGATCGGCGAGCGCTGCAATGCCAACGGCTCGCGCGCCTTCCGTCGCCTCCAGGAACAGGGCGACTGGGATGGCTGCGTCGAGATGGGGCGCGAGCAGGTCAAGGAAGGGTCGCACACGCTCGACATCTGCACCGCCTTTGTCGGGCGCGACGAGATTGCCGAGATGACCGAGATCGTCGGCCGCATGCGCGGCGCGATCAATGCGCCCCTGGTCATCGACTCGACAGAATACCCGGTGCTCGAAGCCGCGATGCAGCTCTATGGCGGCAAGCCGATCATCAACTCGATCAATTTCGAGGATGGCGAGGAGGCCGCCGACAAGCGCCTGCGGCTGGCCAAGCGCTTCGGCGCCGCGGTCATCGCGCTGACGATCGACGAATCGGGCATGGCCAAGGAGGCGGGCGACAAATTGCGCCTGGCTGAGCGGCTCTATGATTTCGCGTGCAACAAGCACGGCCTGCCGCCGAGCGATCTCTTGTTCGATCCGCTGACCTTCACGATCTGCACCGGCAACGCAGACGACCGCCGGCTCGGCCTCAACACATTGGATGCGATCGCGCAAATCCGCGAGCGCATGCCCGAATGCCAGATCATCCTCGGCCTCTCCAACATCTCGTTCGGCCTCAACCCGCCGGCACGGCAGGTGCTGAACTCGGTCTTTCTGCAGCAGGCGCTCGACCGCGGGCTGACCGGCGCGATCGTGCATTTCTCCAAGATTCTTCCCCTGCATCGCATCCCCGAAGAGGAACTGCGGGTCGCCGAGGATCTGATCTTCGATCGCCGTCATGACGGCTACGACCCGCTGCAGGCCTTCATGGCGCTGTTCCAGGATCGCACGATCGAAAAGGCCGAGAAAAAGGGCCGGCCGGAAATTCTCGAAGAGCGGCTGGCGCAGCGCATCGTCGACGGCGACCGCCAGGATCTGGAAGCCGACCTCGAACTGGCGATGCACAGCCACCGCCCGCTCGACATCATCAACGAGATTCTCTTGGCCGGCATGAAGACGGTCGGCGATTTGTTCGGCGCCGGCAAGATGCAGTTGCCGTTCGTCCTGCAATCGGCCGAGACGATGAAGGCCGCGGTGCGTTACCTCGAACCCCACATGGAGCGGGTTGACGGCCAGGAAAAGGGCACCGTCGTGCTCGCCACGGTGCGCGGCGACGTGCATGACATCGGCAAGAACCTCGTCGATATCATCCTGACCAACAACGGCTACCGCGTCGTCAATCTCGGCATCAAGCAGCCGATTGCCGCGATCCTCGACGCCGCAAGGCAATATCACGCACACGCGATCGGCATGTCGGGCCTCTTGGTCAAATCGACCGTCGTGATGCGCGAAAACCTCGAAGAGATGAGCCGGCAGGGGCTGGACGTGCCGGTCATGCTCGGCGGCGCCGCGCTGACCCGCCGCTATGTCGAGGAGGATTGCGTCCGGGCCTATGCCGTCGGCCGGGTTGCCTATGCCCGCGACGCCTTTGACGGGCTGGCGCTGATGGACCGCATCGTCAGCAACGATTTCGACGGCTATCTCGCCGAGGTGCGGCGCAAAAGCGCCGGCCGCCCGGTCAACGAGAGCCGCAAGCTCGGCCGCGCCGCCGATGCGCGGCCGATGCGGCCGGTGGATTTCGACGACATCCGCCTGCGCCGCGCCGAACTCAATCGCGGCGTGCCGGTGCCGCTGCCGCCGTTCTGGGGGGCGCAGACGATCGCCCGCGTGCCGGTCAAGACGATCGTGCCGTATCTCAACGAGCGCATGCTGTACCAGTTTCAGTGGGGCTTCCGGAAGGACGGCCGCACTCTCGCCGAATACAAGGAATGGGCGCGCCGCGAATTGCGCCCGATCCTCTCGCGCATCGCCGATATCGCGATCCGTGAGGACATACTGGTGCCGCAGGCCGCCTATGGCTACTGGCGCTGCGGGGCGCAAGGCAACGATGTGATCCTGTTCGACGATGGCGGCCAAGGGACGAGGGAACGCGAGGTCGCGCGTTTCGCCTTCCCGCGGCAAAACAAGGAAGGCGGCCTGTGCATCGCCGATTTCTTCCGCGATGTCGATGATGGCGAGCGCGACGTCATCGGCCTGCAGGTGGTGACGATGGGGCGGCGCGCCTCGGAAGCGGCGCGCGAGTGGTTCGCCGATAACCGCTACCAGGACTACCTCTATCTGCACGGTCTGTCGGTCGAGATGGCGGAAGCCTTCGCCGAATACCTGCACCAGCGCATTCGCGGCGAACTGGGTTTCGCCGGCGAGGAGGCGCGCGACCACGATGCGATGCTGAACCAGGGCTATCGCGGCAGCCGCTATTCGTTCGGCTACCCGGCCTGTCCCAACCTCGCCGACCAGCGCCAACTGCTGCAATTGCTGGGCGCCGACGAAATCGGCCTTACCCTCACCGAGGAAGACCAGCTCGACCCCGAGCAATCAACCTCCGCCATCGTCCTCCACCACCCGCAGGCCAAATATTTTTCGGTGTAGGCAATTACCCGAAGAATTTCGCCGCCAGCAGCACGCCGGTCGCGACGACGATCATGCCGCCGAGCCGGATCGTCAGGTCGCGGCGCAGAATTTCCATTTCGGCGCGAAGTTCAGTTGCGAGATGCGCGATATCGTCCTTGACACGCGCGATATCGTCCTTGACGTGTGCGATATCGTCCTTCGTCGCGAGTTTCGACAGGTCCGCTTCGCGCGACTCGCGCAGGACCCCGGTTATCGCCTCGGCCTGGGCGTCATCGAACCCGACGCTCTTCAGGCGCTTCGAGATTTCGAGCGTGTCGAACGCGGCGGCCATCATGTCCGAATGTGCCCCCTCGGCTCGCGCCAGGCAAGGTCGCAGCGCGGCAGGCGAATTTACCAGCCAGGGCGGCATCTGCAGGCCGGAATTTTCCAGTATAATGCGGCGCGATACGTCCAAGGGAGAGACGAGATGGCGTTTTACGAATTGCGGCAATACCACGTGCGGCCGGGCAAGATGGCGGAATGGGTCAGGATCATGGAGGAGGAGATCATCCCCTTCCAGGTGTCGAAAGGCATGGTGATCTGCGGCAGCTTCAAGGGCGAGACCGACGCGGCGGCCTATGTCTGGATCCGCCGCTTTGAATCGGAGGCGCAGCGCGAGGCGCAATACAAGGCGGTCTACGACACCGACTACTGGAAGACGAAGATCGCGCCGCGCGTGCCGGACTGCCTCGACCGCGACAAGATGGTCGTCACCCGCATCATCGCGACGCCCCGCTCGCCGATGCAGTAGCCGGTCGGAGCGCGCCGCGCTATCGGCCGACGCCGGTGTTCCTGAGGCTTGCCCGCGCCTTGGCGGCGATCAGCGCGACGACCGCGACGCCGGCGACCAGCCCGGCGCCGAACAGCGTCCATTTGAGCGGGTCCCGCTCGCCGGCGGCGGTGCCGAGCGTCCCGATGTAGATGTAGAGCGCGGTGCCCGGCATGATCCCGAAAAACGTCGCGGCAACAAAGTGGACAAACGGGATCGCGGTGACCCCGAACAGGTAGTTCTGCAGGTTGAACGGCACCAGCGGGCTGAGGCGCAAGAGGGCGACGATCTTCCAGCCGTCTTCGGCCACCGCGCGGTCGACGGCGGCGAGGGTGCGGCGCTGTGCGATCAGCCGCCGCACCCTGTCGCGCGCCAGGTAGCGCGCAATCAGGAAGGCCAAGGAGGCGCCGATCGTCGCCGCGACCAGCACGACCGGCAATCCCCAGAATCCGTAGGCGAAGCCGGCGATGACCGTCAGCAATGCCTCGGGCGCGAGGAGGACCGCGCCCACAATATAGGTGGCCGCGAAGATCGCCACGCCGTGCAGCCCGAGGCCAACGATCCACTGGCGCAGCGTGTCGAGCCAGGCGCCGACCGGCAGCGCATACCAGAAGATGCCGATCGCGATCAGCGCGGCGGCGAGCGCGAGCGCGGCGAGCCGCCCCGGCGCCGTCACGCGCCGAGCAGCGCCGGCAGGTCGGCCAGGGTGCCGATCTCGCGATCGGGCTCGCCCGGCAGATGCTCGCGCGGCTGGCGGTAGCGGTTGCACCAGACGACGCGCATGCCGAAGGCCGAGGCGGCATAGGCGTCCCATGCATTCGACGACAGGAAGAGGATCGCGCCAGGCATCACGCCAAGCCGATCGACCGCCAGCTGATAGACCTTTGGATGCGGCTTGTAGACGCCGACCTCCTCGACCGACAGCACTTCATCGAGCAGCGCGGCGATGCCGGCGTGCTCCACAACCGGCCGCAGCATCGAGGGCGAGCCGTTCGACAGGATCGCGGTCGCCAGCCCGGCTGCCTTGACGCGGCGCAACGCGTCCAGCGCGTCAGGAAAGAGCGCCAGCCGCTGATAGAGGTTGAGCAGCCGCTCGCGCAGCCCGGCGTCGCCGAGGTCCAGCGATGCCAGCGCGAAATCGAGCGCATCGCCGGTCACCTGCCAGAAATCGGCGTGCCGGCCTTGCAGCGCCCGCAGCCACGTGTACTGAAGCTGCTTGTCGCGCCACAACGCGGTCAGCTTCGCCCGCTTGTCGCCGGGCACGTCGGGGCACGATGCCGCCGCCGAGGCAAAGTCGAACAGCGTGCCGTAGGCGTCGAACACGCAGGCGCGGATCCCTTGGATCGTTGTGTTGGACACCGGCATCTCCCGTCGGGGCTATCCGGTCGAACCCGGCACGGTTCCCGGCGGCAGGCTCGCGCAATAGCGCGCGATCTCGCCGGGGGTGGTGATCCATAAGTCGTCGCGGTGCGCCATGATGTGCCGAAGCGCGCCGCGGAAGGCACGCAGCCGGAACGGCTGGCCGATGATGAACGGGTGCAGCGCGACGCTGAACACCAGCGGGTATTTCGAAGATTGCGCGAGCATCTCGTCGAACTGGTCCGTCACCATCTCGGCGAATTGCCGGCCGGTATGGCGGCGGAAGACCAGCGCCGGCGAATCGTTGACCTCGATCGGGTAGGGCACCGACAGGATCGGGCCGGCGCGCGTGCGCATCCAGATCGGCTGATCGTCGAGCGCCCAGTCCATCACGTAGCGGTAGCCGGCCTCTTTCAACAGGTCGAGCGTCACCCCGCTCTGCGCCAGATAGGGGCCGAGCCAGCCTTCGGGCGGCCGGCCAGAGAGGCGGGTAACGATTTCGGTGCATTCGGCAATGAGTTGCGCCTCGTCCTCCTCCCACAGCGTGTCCTGGCGCTCGGAATTGGTGCGGCCATGCCCGACATATTCATCGCCGCGGCCGTTGAGGCGCTCGACGATCTCCGGGCAATACTCCAGCACCGCCGAATTGACGTTGTGGGCGCCGGGCAGGCCGAATTCGTCGAGCAGGTCGAGGTAAGACCACAGGCCGACCCGGTTGCCGTAATCGCGCCAGGCGTAGTTGCGCTGGCTTTGCGCCGAGGGCGCGCCGGTCGAATCGCTGCCGAGCCCGGCGCCAAAGGCGAAATGCTCGATGTTGTTGCAGAAGAAAACCGCGAGCCGCTTGCCCTCCGGCCAGTCGTAGACCGGCCGCCGGGTGATCGGTACATAGTCGTAACGGTGGTGCGCGGGGAGTTTCATCCGATCGATCCGGCGGTCTGCTCGAGTGGGGTCTCGCGCTGCACCGAAACCAGCATGTCGATGTCACGGCCGTTGCTGGCCAGCGGCATCACCACCACCTCGTAGCAGCGCAGCCGGCGGTCGAGAAAAAGCTGGCGCAGATAGTGCGCCGGCCGACCGCTGTCACAAACCTCGCTCCAGGTCGTCCGGATGCGCTCGCGGTATTCCGGCTCCGGCAGGTCTTCGAGCGTCTTGTTCGTCAGGTCGTAGCCGTCGCGCGCGGAGACGTTCGAGCCGATCAGCCGGTAGCGGAAATGCCACGGGAAAGGGCTGTCGGGTGGCGCTTTGCCGACCTCGATCAGGACGACGTCGCCCAGCACGTAGTGAAAATCCACCGGGTCGAGCGCGGCGCGTGCCGGGTACTGGGCGGCGCCGCGCCTCGCCCGCCAATATTCGACAAACTGGCGGATCTGCGGATCGGCGATGCGCGCGTCATAGGCTGGGTCGGCGGCGTCCATCTGGCCGTGCGTGTCCTGCTAGCGTCCGCGGAACACCGGGCGGCGCTTTTCCATGAAGGCGGTGCGGCCCTCGGCATAATCCTCGCTGGCGAAGCACTCTGCGACGACGCGCTTGCACAATGCCATGTCGCGCTCGGATTCGTCCTTCAACGCCTCGCGCACGATCTGCTTGGCGGCGCGCACGGTGAGCGGCGCGTTGGCGGCGATCGTGTCGCAGTAGGTCTTGACGTAAGTCTCCAGTTCGCCCTCCGGCACCAGCCGGTTGATCAGCCCCATGTGGAGCGCTTCCTCGGCGCTGAACTGGCGCGCGGTGTAGAAGATCTCGCGGGCATAGGCGGGGCCGACGATGTCGATCAGCCGGCTGATCCCGTCATAGGCATAGCCGAGGCCGAGCTTGGCGGCCGGGATGCCGAAGCGCGAGCCCTCGGCGGCGATGCGGATGTCGCAGCCGAGCGCGGTCGCAAGGCCGCCGCCGATGCAATAGCCGCGGATCATCGCGATCGTCGGCTTCAGCGTTTCCTGCAACGCCCTGCGGCCGGCTTCGGAGATCCTGGCGTACTCGGCGGCCGCTGCCTCGGTGTTGCGCTTTTCCTTGAACTCGGAAATGTCGGCGCCCGACACGAAGGCCTTGCCGCCGGCACCGGTCACGACGATGACGCGAATCGCATCGTCCTTGTCGCACTCCTCCATGATCTGCGCCAGCCCCTGCCACATCTCGAGCGAGACTGCGTTGTGGCGCGCCGGGTTGTTGAAGACGATGCGGCCGATCGCGCCGTCCTTCTCGAAGAGCATCTTCGTTGTGATGGGCTGGTCGAGCATGGCGTTGGAAGCTCCTCCGAACAAGCCCCTCTCCGCCCTTCGGGGGGAGAGGGAGGGGCCCATCGCGACGCGATGGGAGGGTGAGGTGGGTGTCGGCGGGCGCTCTTGCATCCCCCACCTCACCCCGGCCCTCTCCGCCCCCAGGGGCGCAGAGGGGGTAAGTCGTTACACCACGTCGCGGGCGCGCAGATCGGCGATCGCCGCCTCGTCATAGCCGAGTTCGCGCAGCACTTCGGCGGTGTGCTGGCCGAGATCGGGGGTCGGGCGCAATTCGGCCGGCTCGGGCGTGCGCGTCATGTTGATCGCCTGGCCGACCACCTTGAGCGGCCCGAGCTTGGGATGCTGCACCGGCCGCGCCATTTCGAGATGCACGACCTGCGGGTCGGCAAAGGTCTGGTCGATCGTGTAGAGCGGCCCGCACGGCACGCCGACCTCGTTCATCAGCTCGACCCAATAGGCGCTCGGCCGCTTTTTGGTGATCTCGGCGATCTTCTCGTTGAGCGCCTTGCGGTTTTTCGAGCGATCGGGGCCGGTCTTGTAGTCGGGGTCGGCGAGCAGGTGCATCGCGTCGGCCGCTTCGCAAAAGCGGCGGAACATCAGATCGCCCGAGGCGGCGATGTTGATCTGCCCGTCGGCGGTCGGGAAGAGCCCGGTGGGGATGCCGGTCGGATGGTCGTTGCCGGCCTGCTTGGCGACTTCGCCGGCGATCAGCCAGCGCGAGGCCTGGAAATCGAGCATGAAGATCTGCGCCTCGAGGAGCGAAGTATGGACCCATTGCCCTTCGCCGCTGGTTTCGCGCTCGATCAGCGCCATCAGCATCGCCTGCGCCAGCAGGAGGCCGGCGCACAGATCGTCGATCGGGATGCCGACGCGCACCGGCCCCTGGCCGGGCAGGCCGGTGATCGACATCAGCCCGCCCATCCCTTGCGCGATCTGGTCGACCCCCGGCCGCTTGGCATAGGGCCCGCTCTGCCCGAAGCCGGAGATGCTGCCGTAGACGATGCGCGGGTTGATCTTCTTGACCGATTCGTAGTCGACCCCGAGGCGGAATTTCACCTCCGAGCGGAAATTCTCGACGATCACGTCGGCCTTCGCGGCCAGTTTCATGAAGATCGCGAGCCCGTCCTTGGTCTTCAGGTTGAGGGCGAGGCTGCGCTTGTTGCGGTGCAGGTTCTGGAAGTCGAACCCGTCGCGGCGCGAGCCGGTGACGTCGCGGCCGTCATCGGCGGGCGATTCGATCTTGATGACGTTGGCGCCCCAATCGGCGAGCTGGCGCACCGCGGTCGGCCCGGCCCGGGCATGCGTCAGGTCGAGCACGGTATAGCGGGAGAGCGGCAGGGATCCGATGCTCACGATGCGGGTTCCTTCCTGGTTCGAGCGCGTGGCGGCACTTTCGTCGCTGCGGTGGTTTGTCGTCAAGAATGCGGCGGAGGTGGTGCGCCGAGGAACGCGGCGAGCCGTTCGACAAAGCGCTCGGGCTGCTCCAATTCGGGATGGTGCCCGGCCGCCTCGATCACCTCGAAGCGCGCGCCGGGGATCAAAGCGGCATAGGCGCGGCCGTATTCCGGGGTGACGACGCGGTCGCCGGCGCCCCACAGCATCAGGGTCGGCACCTGAATGCGGCCGAGCCAGTGCTTCAGCTGCGGGTTGTACATGTAGGGGTGCCAGGCGTAGAGGCAGAGCGACTCCCAGTTGCGCGCGTGGATGATCAATTCGTCGTCGCTCATCGCGTCAAAATCGGGGCCCTTGGCCGGGTCGTGCCAGCTGCAGCGGCGCAATTCGGCCGGGTTGACGTTGAACACGTCGAGGATGTCGCGGGTCTCGGGGCCGCCCAGTTTGATCCCGACCGGATCGACCAGCACGAGTTTCGCGAGCCGATGGCTGCAGGCGACCGCCACTTCCGCCGCCAGCCATCCGCCGAACGACAGGCCGACCAGCGTGATCCTGTCGAAGGGCAACGCGTCGATCAGCGCGAGATAGAGGTGGACGAGGTCGTAGATCGTATCGAAATCCGGTGGCCGTTTGGTGTTGCCGAAGCCGGGCGAGGAGGGGGCGATGATCTCGGCGTGCCGGCCGAGCAGGTCGAGAAACCGCGCCTGCGGGTGCACCGTATCCATGCCGTGCAAGAGCAGCACCGGCATTCCGGTACCGCGGCGCAGTACCTCCAGTTCGATGCCGTGGAGCGTCATCCGGTCGTTCGCCATGCCACCCGTCTCACCAATTTCGCGCGTCCCATCATGGCATGCGCGGGCGGGTGGCGATATGCGCGGCGGCGCGTTGCTGACCGCCCGATTCGCGCTGCGGCGCATTGTCACGCGAACCGGCGCCAGGCCCCGGCAGCCGCCAATGGCGCGGCTTTGCGGCCGTCTCGACGGGTTCGTGAGACCGCTTGTCGCCGGGCCGGCGCGGCCATACATTAGCCGCCTTGGCTCAACAACCAGAAAGGAGGTGATCCTGTGTCTAACCACCAACCGCGGTCCACCGCTGCCGTGACCAGGATCCCTGCATCCGCGGAGATCCGCGCCTAGTTTTGGCGCCGGCGCGGCTGCGAAGGCCGCTGGTTTGCGTAGAAAGGCCGTCCCTCGGGGCGGCCTTTCCTTTTAGTGCGCCAAGCATGGCGCGTAGCGCCATGATCTGGCGCTGTCCAGCTCCGCTGCGCCGCGTGGAGGCCAACAAGGGCGCGCCGGGCACCGATGGGATGCCGGTCGAAGAGCTGCGGGCCTACCTCGTGTCGAACTGGCCGCGCATCAAAGAGGACCTGCTGGCGGGCCGTTACCGGCCGGCTCCGGTGCGCGGGGTCGAAATCCCCAAGCCCGGCGGCGGCAAGCGTC
>DATLRS010000052.1:0-2143 GCA_035534535.1 Allostellaceae bacterium
CAGCGCGGAATGGCATGCGGCCTATGTCTCCCGGGTCGACAAGGTTCTCGCCCGCCTCGCTGCGGCCAAGCTCAGGGTGATCTGGTGCGGCAATCCGATCGCACGCAGCGCCACCTATTCCGCCGACATGGGCTACATCAACCACATCTATGCCGAGGAAGCCGCCAAGTTCGGCGCACAATTCGTGCCGCTGTGGACGGTCATCGCCGACGATCAGGGCCGCTACACCGCCTACGGCAAGGACCGCGACGGCACGACGGAGCGTCTGCGCGGCGATGACGGCATCCATTTTACCGCGGCCGGCTACGAGGTGATCGCCGAGAAGATTGTCGGCCTGTTGTCGACCTCGGCCCAGAACGCGCGCTGACGGTGGCCCTCGACCCGCGCTGCAATGCCTGGCGCGCCGACCTCGCCGACGCGCGGCTGCGCGGCGCGGTGGCGGCGCCGCGCTACGTCGAGGGGCAGCAGGCGCGGGTGGTCGTCGGCCGCGCGCCGGTACGCCGCTTCCCATCACCCGAAACCGGGCTCGATACCTTCTACCATTACGGCGAGGACGTGCTCGTCTTCGCGGTGGCCGGCGGCTACGCGTGGTGCCAATCGCGGTTCGATCGCTATGTCGGCTATGTCGAAGAGGGCCACCTCGCTCTCGGCACGCCGGCCGAGGCCGGCCATTTTGTCGCGACCCTCGGATCCTATACCTACGAGGCGCCGGATCTGCGCTCTGCGGTTATCGATTTTCTGCCGCGCCACAGCGCCGTGGTGGTCGCCGCACCCGCTCGCACGACCCGCGGCACGGACTATGTCGGGCTCGACACCGGCGGGTTTCTGCCCCGCGCCTGCCTGTCGCCCGAGCAGCCGCGCTCGCCCTCGCTGGTCGCCGCCGCCTCACTCTATCTCGGCGTTCCCTATCTCTGGGGCGGAAGGAGCTTTCTCGGGATCGACTGCTCCGGTCTTGTCCAGTGCGCCTTCCGCGATATCGGCGTCGCCGTGCCGCGCGACAGCGACATGCAGCGCGACGCGATCGGCGACGTTGTGTCGGCCGGCGCCATCGCCGATCTGCGCCGCGGCGACCTGATCTACCTGCCCGGGCATGTGCTGATCTACGCCGGCGCCGGCCGGGTCATTCACGCCGATGGCGTCAGCATGACGGTGCGCCGCGACAATCTGGCGGCATGGCTGGCGGCGCGTGGCCTCGCGCTCGACAGCCTGACAATTCGCCGCCACAAGGCGGCCGCCGATTAGCCCAGATTCCGATCAATTTGATCGTCCTCTCAATTTTCGTCATCCCCGGGCTTGTCCCGGGGATCCACGTGGATGGCCGGGACAAGCCCGGCCATGACGGAGGAGGAGGCGATTCAACGTGATCGATACTCTAGCCAGGCGGGAACTGGCTGACCCAGTGCCGCGCGATGTCCTCGCGGCGGCAGATCCAGACGCGGTCGTGGCCGAGGATATGCTCGATGAAGCGAATCAGCGCCTTGGCGCGGCCGGGATGGCCGGTGATCCGCATATGCAAGCCGATCGACATCATTCGCGGCTGCGCGGCGCCTTCCTCGTATAAGAGGTCGAAGCTGTCGCGCAGATAAACAAAGAAATCCTCGCCCGGACCGAACACGCCGCGGCCGAACTTCACGTCGTTGGTCGCGAGCGAATAGGGGATGACGAGGTGCGGCCGGGCGCCGTCCCGCACCCAATACGGCAGTTCGTCGTTGTAGGCGTCGCTGTCATAGAGAAAGCCGCCATTCTCGACGAGCAGCCGCCGCGTGTTCGCGGACGGCGCATAGCGGCAATACCAGCCATGCGTCGGCTTGCCCGTGGTTTCGCGGATCAGGGTGACGGCCTGGGCGATCTGCTCGCGCTCTGCGGCCTCGTCGAGTTCGTAATGCTTGATCCAGCGATAGCCGTGGCCGCAGATGTCCCAGTCGCTGGCGGCGATCGCCGCGGCGGCGGGCGGGTTCGCCGCCAAGGCCCGGGCGCAGGCGAACAGCGTCACCGGTAGCCCGAAGCGGGTGAAGATGCGATGCAGCCGCCACCAGCCGACCCGCGAGCCGTATTCGAACATGCTCTCGGCGGCGAGGTCGCGGCGGTTGCCGGCATCGGTGCTGGCGCTCTCGATGAGGCCGGTCTCGGAGACCGCGTCGCC
>DATLRS010000053.1:0-5451 GCA_035534535.1 Allostellaceae bacterium
TTCATCAGCGCCGCGCGCGGCGAGCCGCCCGATATCGACGTCGATTTCGAGCACGAGAGGCGCGAGGAGGTCATCCAGTACATCTACGCGAAATATGGCCGCGACCGCGCCGGGCTGGCTGCCGCGGTCGTCTGCTACCGCGCCCGCGGCGCGATCCGCGAGGTTGGCAAGGTCATGGGCCTCTCCGGCGATGTCGTCGCCGCGCTCGCCGGCATGGTGTGGGGCTGGTCAAGCGAGGCCATTGCCGACCGGCGGGTGCGCGAGGCCGGGCTCGACCCCGACGACCGCAATTTGCGCCTGGCGCTTGACCTCGCCGGTGAGCTGATCGGCTTTCCGCGCCACCTGTCGCAGCATGTCGGCGGGTTTGTCATCACCCGCGGGCCGCTCAGCGAACTGGTGCCGATCGAGAACGCGGCGATGGCAGACCGCACCGTCATCGAATGGGACAAGGACGATCTCGACGCACTCGGCATCCTCAAGATCGACATCCTGGCGCTCGGCATGCTGACCTGCATCCGCCGCGCCTTCGGCCTGATCGAGCAGCATTACGGCCGCTCCTACAGCCTGGCGACGATCCCGGCCGAGCAGCCGGACGTTTACGCGATGCTGAGCCGGGCCGATTCCCTGGGCGTCTTCCAGGTCGAGAGCCGGGCGCAAATGACGATGCTGCCGCGCCTCAAACCGAAGGAATTCTATGACCTCGTGATCGAGGTGGCGATCGTCCGGCCGGGGCCGATCCAGGGCGACATGGTGCATCCCTATCTGCGCCGGCGCGCCGGCAAGGAGCCGGTCGAATATCCCTCCGAGGCGTTGCGCCGGGTGCTCGGCAAGACGCTCGGGGTGCCGCTCTTTCAGGAACAGGCGATGAAGATCGCGATCGTCGGCGCCGGCTTCTCGCCCGAGGAGGCCGACCGGCTGCGCCGTGCGATGGCGACCTTCAAGCGCAACGGCGAGATCCATCTGTTCCGCGACAAGTTCATCGCCGGCATGACGGGGCGCGGCTATGCGCGCGACTTCGCCACCCGCTGCTTCGACCAGATCGAGGGGTTCGGCACCTACGGCTTCCCGGAAAGCCACGCCGCGAGCTTTGCGCTCTTGGTCTATGTCTCGGCCTGGATCAAATGCGTCTATCCCGACGTGTTCGCCTGCGCGCTCCTCAACAGCCAGCCGATGGGGTTCTACGCCCCGGCGCAGATCGTCCGCGACGCACGTGAGCATGGCGTCGAGGTGCGCCCGCCCGACGTCAATCACAGCGACTGGGACTGCACGCTGGAACCCGCTGGCCATGATCCGGTGTCTCTTACCGTCATTCCGGGGCGCGGGCATGGCCCGCGAACCCGAAATCCAGGAACACAGGCTGGTGGGCTCATGGAACCGCCAGTGTTCCTGGATTCCCGCTTGCGCGGGAATGACAATCCGGCGGTGGCGGGGCGCTGGGCGCTGCGTCTCGGCCTGCGCCAGATCAAGGGCCTCTCCGAAGCCGATGCCGCGCGTCTCGTCGAGGCGCGCGGCATCGGCTATCGCGATGCGCGCGATTTGTGGCGGCGCAGCGGGCTCGGCCGCGCCGCCTTGGACCGCCTCGCCGCGGCCGACGCACTGCGCTCGCTGGATCGCTCCCATGGGGGTCTCGCCGGTGGGCACCTCGACCGGCGCCGCGCGCTGTGGGCGCTGCAGGCCTTGGGCGAGGCGCCCCTGCCGCTGTTCGCCGCGGCCGAACCAGCCGTCATTCCGGGGCGCCGCGAGGCGGCGAACCCGGAATCCAGGCACACCGACATCGGACAATTGGCACCAACGAGGCCATCCCCCAGCGTCGGTGTGCCTGGATTGCGGGATCAACCCTACGAGCAGCCCCAAAATGACAAGGAGGACGAGGAAACCCGCGCCGCTTCGCTGCTGCCCGAGATGCCCCTGGGCGAGCATGTCGTCGAGGATTACGCGACGACGGGGCTGTCGCTAAAGCGCCACCCGCTCGCTTTTCTGCGCACCGAACTGGCGCGCGCCGGCCTCGTCGCCGCCGCCGAGCTGGCGACCCTGCCGGTCGGCAAGCGCCTCGCGATCGCCGGGCTGGTGCTGATCCGGCAGCGTCCGGGCAGCGCCAACGGCGTCGTCTTTGTCACCCTCGAGGACGAGACCGGCATCGCCAATTTGATCGTCTGGCCGGCAATCCTCGAACGCTTCCGCCGCGCCGCGCTTGGCGCGACGCTCCTCTATTGCCGCGGCCGCCTGCAGCGCGAGGAGGGCGTCATCCACCTCGTCGCCGAGGATTTGCGCGACTGGACGGCGCGCCTCAACACCTTGCGCGAGCGCACCGGCGACAATTCGTTGCCGTTGCCCGCGAAGCCGCCCGCCGAGCCGCATGCCAAGCCGCCCCTGGCGCCGCGCGAACGGCGGCCCGGCCGCGATTCGCACGACCTCGCGATCGCGAGCCGGGATTTCCGCTAACATCAGAGGAGGGCGACAAACAGAATGAGGACCAACAGGGCGCCGATCAGCGCCAGATAGAAATTCAGATGGCCCGACTGGATGATGCGCAGGCGGGCGGCCGATAGAGTGACCAGCCTTTCCAGCGGCGCGAACAGATAAGGCCCGAAGATCGGGGCGACGTCGTGGGTGAACACCAATCGCCGGATGAAGTAGGGCCGGCCCTGGGCGTCGCCCGCGAGGTCGTGCGCGGTCGCGACGGTCGGGCGATAGATGAAGCTGTAGAACGTCCGCAAGGCGTTGGAGAAGGTCAGCGCGGTGGTGGCCGCCCGTTGCGGGTTCAGGTCGCGTCCGCCGTACCAGACCGGGGCATGGCGCAGGCGCTGGCGCCGGCCGAACAACAGGAGGCTCACCGGCAGCAGCGCGAGGAGCGGCATCACGACGACGAGCAGGCTCGGCGAGATGAAGGCGAAGGTCTCGGGCACCCGGATCGGCGCCCCGGTGGCCGGCACGAGCAGCGGGCCGACATGCATCTTGGCGACCGCCGCGCCGAACCCGATCGCGTCGGGCGAGCCGAGCGCCTCGAGCCATACCGGCATGCCGACCGCGAGAGCAAGGACCAGCAGCCCGAGCAGCCCGACCGCCAGCGAGGTGGCGGTCGGCACCGGCGCCGCGTTCGGGTCGCCCCGCCCCAAGAGCCCGATGCCGAACAGCTTGATCGAGGCCGCAAAGGCAACCGCCGCCGTCAGCGCCAGCCCGGCACCCGCCAGCGCCGCCGTCAGCCGGCTGGCGAGGCTGTGCAGGTGAAAGCCCTGAAAGAAGGTCTGGAACACATACCACTCGCTGACGAACCCGGCCTGCGGCGGCATCGCCGCGAGGCTCATCGCGCCGCACAATGCCCCTACACCAAAGATCCACGGGCTGCGCGCGAGGATCCCGCGCTGCACCAGCCGATAGTCGCCGGCGGCGCGGTAGACCCCGTCAGCCGACAGGAACAGCGCGCCCTTGGCCAGCGCGTGCCCCGCCAGATGCAACAGCGCCACGGTCCAGGCCAGCCCTGCGATGTCCATCAGGCCGTCCTGGCGGAACATCAGGGCCGCGCCCAACAGGCAGACGGCAATCGAGCCGTTCTCCGCCGATGAGAGGCTCAACAGCTCGCGCCAGGCTTCCTGCTGAAAGGCATAGAGCGCGGTCAGGATGGCGCTGACGACGGCGATCGCCACGACAAAGATGCCGGCGAGCGACACCGGCACGGCCGGATCGACCGGCAGCCACGCGATCAGCCCGCGGCCCAGCCCGAAAAACGCCGCGTTGAGCACGATTCCTGACAGGAACGCGCCGGTCGCCCCGCTGCCGGCGCCATAGGCGGCCGGGAACCACTCGTAGAACGGCAACAGGCCGAGCTTGGCGCCAAACCCGATCAGCAGCAGCAGCCCGACAAACAGCCGCTCCACATGCGGCATCCGGGCCGCGCCGGCGGCAAAATCGCCAAACGACAGGCTGCCGGCGCGGTCCGCCAGCAGGATGATCGCGAGGATCAGGGCGACCGCGCCGGCCTCGATCAGGCCCAGCATGAACAAGACCGGCCGGCCGGTTTCGGAGGCCAAATCCTCCCCGAGGATCATCACCGCGCCGCCAAAGCTCATGATGCTCCAGGCGATGACAAAGCTGGCGGCGTCCTCAAGGCCGAACACGCCGAGGGCGCCGATCAGGCTCGCCGCGGCGCCGAAGATCCAGGCCGACTGATGCCGCGCCGGCGTCCCCAGACACGCCGCGAGGATCGCCCCGAACAGGCCGAAACCCATCAGCCACAGCGCATCGGGCGACAGCCGGAAGACCGCGCCCTCGGGGCCGATCCCAAGCACCGTATGGATCGGCGCCGTCCCCTCGGGCAATGTCGTCGCGATCAGCGCCAGCAGCGCCACGCCGCCAAGCGCCAGCAGCGCGCGCGCCAGGCCCGCAGCGCGACCGGTCAGCGCCAGGATGGCGGCAAGCAGCCAGGCCGCCACCGCGACGGCGAGCAACTCATTCGCCAATTCGCCCTCCGCGCACTCGCTGCGGCGCCCGATCGAGGAACATCAGCAAGGCTTCGATGATCGCCGCCGGGTTGGGCGGGCAGCCCGGCAGGTAGAGATCGACCGGCAATACGCCTTCCAGGCCGTTGCCGCAGGCGTAGCCGCCGCCCGCCACCCCGCCCGAGACGGCGCAGGTGCCGACCGCCATGACCCAGCGCGGCGCCGGCATCGCCTCGTAGGCGCGGCGCAACGGCTCGTGCATCGCATAGGTGACGGGGCCGGTGACCAGCAGCAGGTCGGCGAAACGCGGCGACGGCGTGAAGAAGATCCCGAAGCGGTGCAGGTTGTAGAAGGGGTTGTCGAGCGCCTGCAGCTCCGATTCGCAGCCGTTGCACGAGCCGGCATCGACGTGCCGGATGTGCAGGCTGCGGCGGAAGCCGGCGCGCGAGGCGGCGGCGCTCTCGCGGGGAGCCGGCGCCGCGCCCGGCGCCAGTACGAGGTCCGAGCGCTCGCGCGTCCCGAACGCCCAGTCGAAGGACGCGATCGCCGCCTCGGCGCGGCAGGCTTCGACGCACAGCTGGCAGACGACGCACCGCCCGTAATCGACGGCGAGGCGCTGTGCCCCGGACCGGTCGCGTTCGACCGTGATCGCCGCGGTCGGACAGGCGGCGGCGCAATCGTCGCAGTCCGGGGCGCAGCGCTCCGGCGCGAAGCGCGGCATCCCGAGGACGCCCTCCTGGCCCGAGGCGTCGCCCTGCCCCGGCCACGGGGTGGTCGCCGGGCCCTGGCGCAGCCCAAAGAACGTCCAGAGCGGCATCCCTCCCCCTAAGCAAGCTTTCGTTGGTTGGCGCACAAATCGTCAGCCTTCCTCGTTCACTCCCTCTCCGCCCCCGTGGGCCATGGCGGGGGGCGGAGAGGGTTGGGGTGAGGTGGGGGATGCCAGAGCGCTTGCCGACACCCACCTCACCCTCCCACGCCTGCGGCGTGGGTCCCTCCCTCTCCCCCCTGAAGGGCG
>DATLRS010000054.1:0-10343 GCA_035534535.1 Allostellaceae bacterium
CCTCGTCAAAAAACTCAAGCCAACCGAGCCCGTGACCCACCGACCGTCCCATCGCGAACCTCCCCAACCGGAGATTCTCGATACGTTCTTTCGATCGCCAGGGGAATCCCTCATCGCATTCGATTCAAGCGATTACCCTGAGCGCCGCCACGGGCTTGCCCCGGCCGGGAGCGTCGTGCGACAAAAATGCGCCGGAATTTCTTACCCCGCCTGAGGCGTTATTGCGTCGGTTCCCTCTGTCAACCCGGACTCTCCCGTGCGCAACCGCGGCACAATCGTGCTCCTCCACTTCGTCGGCCAGATGCCGCTCGCCGGCATCGCCTGGCAGGCGGCGAACTATCTCGCCGGGCTGACAAAACTGGGCTACGACGCCTGGTATGTCGAGGACCACGGCGCCAATCCCTACGACCCGCGCATCAGCAGCGTCGTCATGGATTGCCGCTACAACGTCGATTATCTGCGCCAGGCGATGGAGCAGCAGGGTCTCGCCGGCCGCTGGGCCTATTGGGACGCGATCAACGATGTCTACCACGGACTGCCGCGCGAGCGGGTGCATGCCCTTTATGCCGAGGCGGACGGCCTGATCAACCTGTGCGGCGCGACCAGGCTGCGCGACGAGCATCTGCGCTGCCCGGTTCGCATCATGATCGACACCGACCCGATCTATGAGCAGATCAAATACGCCAAGGCCGATCCGACAGCCCGCGCCTACCTCGACGCGCACAGCCATTTTTTCACCTACGGCGCCAATCTCGGCAGCGCGGCGTGCCGGGTGCCGCTGTGCGGCGTGCCATGGCGCGCGACCCGGCCGCCGGTCGATCTCGATCTGTGGCCGGCCGCCCCCGGCGCCCCGCCCTGCTTCACGACGATCGCGACCTGGGAGAACAAGGGCAAGAACATCGCGTTCGAGGGCGCCGATTACCTGTGGTCGAAACACCTCAACTTTATCAGGTTCCTCGATCTGCCGCGACATCGGCCGCAGACCTGTTTCCGCATGGCGATGCTGCCGCCCGACGAGGCGGTGCGCCGGCAGGTCGAAGGGGCCGGCTGGAGCCTCGTCGATCCGCGGCCGGTCTCGGCCGACATGGCGAGCTACCAGGCGTTCATCGCCGGCTCGCGCGGCGAATTTACCGTCGCCAAGGACATCTATGTCCGGCCGAACAGCGGCTGGTTCAGCGACCGCGCGGTCTGCTATCTCGCTGCCGGCCGGCCGGTGGTGACAATGCGCACCGGCTTTACCAGCTATTGCCCGGCCGGGCGTGGCCTGTTCGACTACGCGACGCATGACGAGGCATTGGCCGCGATCGACGCGATCGACGCCGATTACCCGCGGCACAGTCGCGCCGCGCGCGAGGTGGCCGGCGACTACTTCGCCGCGGAGCGGGTGATCGGCGACCTCCTGGCGGCGGCCGGGCTATAGGGGCCGCACGCGGTGGCGACCTACTATGTGAGCCTTGTCGCGGCCATCCTGTTCGGCATCGCCGGACAGATCACGCTCAAATCGGGCGCGCTCAATTCGGCGAGCGTCGCCGCGCAATTCGTCAACCCGCTGACGATCGTCGGGCTGGCGATCTATGCCGTTGCGGCGCTGTGCTATGTCGTCGCGCTGAAGAAGATCCCGGTATCGGTGGCGTTTCCTTCGGTCGCGGCGAGCTATGCGATCGTCGCCGTCATCGCGCATCTGTTGTGGAACGAGCCGTTCGGCTGGCCGCAGTTCGGCGGTCTGTTCTTGATCGGCAGCGGCATCGTGCTGCTCAATCATTATTGACCGGCATTACTGACCGGCATTACTGACCGGCATTATTGACCGGCGCGCTCAGCCCGTCGCCGGCAGGCCGCGTTCGAGGAAGGTGGCGAGACGGCGGGCGAAGGCCGCCGGATCGGTCAACGGCTCGCCTTCAACGATGCGTGCCTGGTCGAGCAGCAGCCAGGCGAATTCCGCGAGCTGCTCGGAGGCGCCCGCTTCGCCGACCGAGGCGGCCAGCCGCTCGATCAGCCGGTGACTCGGGTTCAATTCGAGGATGCGTTTGGCGGTGGTGTCGAGCTGGCGGTGCTGCTTCAGCAGCCGTTCGAGATGCATGTCGAGGTCGCCCTCGTCGGCGACGAGGCACACCGCGCTGTCGGTCAGTCGTTCCGAGCCGCGCACGTCCTTGACCGCATCGCCCAGCGCCAGCTTGAAGATCGCGATCAGGCTGGCGAGCTTGGCCGGCGGCGCCGGCTTGTCGGCGGCTTGCTGCTTGTCCTCGGGCGGGGTGATCTTGTCGAGATCGGCGCCGCCTCGGGTCGCCGATTTGAACGGCTTTTCCTGATAGGTCGCGACCGAATTCACCCAGAATTCGTCGATCGGGTCGGTCAGCAGCAGCACCTCGACGCCGCGCGCGCGAAAGCCTTCGAGCTGCGGGCTCTTTTGCAATAGCTCGAGATTGTCGCCGGTGATCGTATAGATCGCCTCCTGTCCCGGCCGCATCGCGGCGATGTAGTCGTCGAGCGTCACGAGCCCGTCGCGCGCCGTCGAGCGCAAGCGAACGAGCGGCAACAGCGTGTCGCGCTGCTCGCGGTCCTCGTACAGGCCCTCCTTTAAAACGGCACCGAAATTGTCCCAGAACCGGGCGTATTCTTCCGGTGCTTCGCTCGCCTTCTTGCCAATCTCGGTGAGCACGCGCCGGGTCAACTGCTGGCGGATGCGCGCCACCATCGGGTTTGACTGCAGCATCTCGCGGCTGACATTGAGCGGCAGGTCCTCGCTGTCGACGACGCCTTTGACGAAGCGCAGATAGGGGGGCAGCAGCTCGGTCCCCTCGTCGGTGATGAAGACCCTCCGGATATAGAGCTTGAGGCGCGGCTTGCGCTCCGGGTCGAACAGGTCGAACGGTTTGGTCGACGGCACGAACAACAGCAGCGTGTACTCGAGGACGCCCTCGGCCCTGGCGTGCAGGGTCAGCCACGGCTCGTCAAAGCCATGCCCGACATGATGGTAGAACTCCTTGTACTGCTCCGGCGTGATCTCGGCGCGCGGCCGGGTCCACAGGGCCGAGGCGGTGTTGATCGTCTCTTCCTTGTTGCCGTCGGCGAGCACGATCGGCAGGGCGATGTGGTCGGAATAGGTCTTGACGATCTGCCGGATGCGGTGCGGTTCGAGATAATCCTCGTCGCCCTCGCGCAGATGCAGCGTGATGCGGGCGCCGCGCGGCACGTTGGCGGCAGGCTCGATCGTAAAGCTGCCCTTGCCGTCCGAGACCCAGCGCCAACCCTCGCGCTCGCCCGCCCGGCGGCTCAGCACCTCGACCTTGTCGGCGACCATGAAGGCCGAATAAAAGCCGACGCCGAACTGGCCGATCAGGCTCAAATCCTTTTTCGCGTCGCCGGTCAGCTCGCTGATGAACGCCGAGGTGCCGGAGCGCGCGATCGTGCCAAGGTTCTCGACGAGGTCGTCATGGTTCATGCCGATGCCGTTATCGGCGATCGTCAATGTCCGCGATGATTTGACCGGGGTCACCACAACCCGGTAATTGGCCTCGCCCTCGGCCAATGCCGGCTCGGTCAATGCCGCATAGCGCAGGCGGTCACAAGCATCCGAGGCATTCGAGATCAGCTCGCGCAGGAATATTTCCTTCTCGCTGTACAGCGAATGCGCGACGATTTCGAGAAGCCGGCTGACTTCCGCTTGGAAAGTCCTGGTTTCGGGAACAGTTTCCTGAGGCATCGGGGGACCGGTTGGGGTGGCTTCTATCGCCGCGAAATATGTGGCGCAGCCGCCACTGCCGCAAGACGCCGCCGGCGCCACGGCTTCTGATTACCGTCGCTGCGCGAGCGCCTCGCGGCCGGCGCCGGCGTTACGCCGCGTGGCGCACCCCCCGCCGCCAGCGCTCGACCGTCAGCCGCACCGATCCCTGATCGGCGAGATCGTGCGTCCACGCGCTGGCAAACGAGGCCGTCGAGCTCTTGGGACGGGCATTCTCGGGCAGCATGTTGAAGCAGATCCGCACCGGCATCGAGACGCCCTCACCGACGACGATCGCCTCGCCGTTACGCAACGCCGGCAGGAAGTCCATCAGCCCGTGCGAGGCTTCGGAGAGCGAATCGCGCACGATGTCCTGATCGTCGTGATTGGTCATGCGCAGCGCGAACATCGTGTTGCATTCCGACAACAGGCTCGGCGCCAGATCGGTCGGGCGTTGCGTGACAACGCTCAGCGACACGCCATATTTGCGACCTTCCTTGGCGATGCGCGAGAGGGCCCGCTTGGTCGGCTCGAAGCCGAGCGCCCGGTCGCGCGGCGCATAACGATGCGCCTCCTCGCAGATGATCGTGATCGGCACCGGCGTCTCGCTCCACATCGCGAAATCGAAGGTCAGCCGGCACACCAGCGAGACGACCACATTGAGCACCTCGGACGGCACCGCCGAGATGTCGAGAATGGTGACCGGCTTGCCGTTGACCGGAATGCGGAACAGGTTCGACAGGATCTCCGCCATCTCGTCCCGCAGGCTGAGGCTCGATCCGAATACGAAGGCGTAGCGGGCATCGCCCTGCAGCGCCAGGATTCGCGCCTTGACCATCTGGAACGCCTGGACGCTTTCCGGCCGGTTCAACGCGCCCATGGCGCGGTCGAGATAGCCGAGCACGTCCGACATGCGGTAGGGGACCGGGGTGTCGACGCTGCCGACCTTGTCGAGCCCGGATTTGGCGAAATTCGCCTGCTTGGCGGCCAGCACCGTTTCGCCGAGAATCTTGCGCTGCTCGGCATCGCCGCCTTCCGAGCCGAGCACGATCTCGACCAGTTCCTCGAAGTTGAACAGCCAGTACGGCAAGCGCAACCCGTCATCCGGGCTCAGCACCACCGCCCGCTCGGCGAATGCCCGGGCATATTCGTTATGCGGATCGAGCAGCACGAAATGGGCGTTGGGATTGCAGTCGATGACGGCGCGCAGGATCGTCACGACGGCGCACGATTTTCCCGATCCGGTGGTGCCGACGATGCTGAAATGCTTGCCCATCAGATCGTCGATCAACAGGTAGGCGGGAACGCCGGCCGCCTGATGGATCGTGCCGACCGGCACGCTGGCGCTGCCGCGCGGGGCGTAGACCTGGGCAAGATCGTCCTGCGTCACGTTATAGACGGCGGCCTCGATCGCCGGGAAGACCGAGACACCGCGCTGGAAATCGGCATAGGTGCCGGCCGGATTGCGCAGCATCTCGCCCAAGAGCTCGATCTCGGCGATCTTCAGATCCTCGTCCGGCGCCGACAGCGAGGGCAGCGGCACGCGCAAGGCACTGATCATGCCGAACACCGTGGAGGCCCGGGTTCGCACCTTGACCAGTGCGCCCATCTCGATCGCATCGATGGGAGCCGTGGCTTCCTCGGTTTCCAATAGGACGATCAGCTGGGCAGCGGAGACGGCGATCACCCGGCCGATCCGCGCCCCTTCAAGAGCTGGTAGACTGCTTCCATCCATCGGTTCGCCCGCCGTTGATGCCCTGCGGCGCGGCGCGGCGGGCAGAGGAGAATAATCGTTCATGTCGGTTGCCCCCTGAGGTCGTCGGCGCCGGCGATCCGCACCGCCGGCGATGGCCGGACGCGTGTGGCCGGCAGGCGGATCTCGACGGCGGTGCCGACACCAACCTCGCTGGCAAGGGTGAGCTCGCCACCGTGCATCCTGACCAAGGCCAGCGCAAGCGGCAGGCCAAGTCCGATGCCATTGTTCTGACGGGTCAAATGATCCTCGATCTGGCCAAACGGCCGCAGCACTCGGGCGAGATCGTCGCGCGCGATCCCCTGCCCGCTATCCTGGATCACGACCAACACGTCACCCGCGGGGGTCTCGGCCGTGGTGATCGCGATGCTGCCGCCCTCCGGGGTGAACTTGATCGCGTTCGACAGCAAGTTGGCAAAGATTTGCGTCGCCTTGCCGAGGTCCAAGTATAGCAGGCGTTCGATGATCGGTCCGCAGGTGATCGCGACCGATTTTGCACCGGCCATCCGGCGCAGCGGCCTGATGGCAGCGCTCAGCACCTCCTCGAGGGCGACCTCCTGCTCGTCGAGGCTGAGCTTCCCCGCCTCAATTCGCGATAGGTCGAGCAGGCTGTTGAGCATGCCGAGCAACTGGGTCCCGGACTCATAGATGTATTTGGCGTAGCCGGTGATTTCGCTGCCGCTTTGCCGCGGCGCGGACTGGATGATCTCGGAAAAGCCGATGATGGCGTTGAGCGGCGTGCGCAATTCATGCGTCACGGTGGCAAGAAACTGGCTCTTCGCGCGGTCCGCGGCCTTGGCCTGCTGCAGCGCTTCACAAGCGAGCACCGCAGCATTCTCGGCCTGTTCCTTGGCAGCCACCAGGACACGCTCGGTATAGCGCCGCTCAAGGAGCGCGCCGAGCTGACTGCAATAATCACTCACGAGCGAGCGGTGTTGACGTTGCCGAAGGCTCATTAAACCATCCCGTTATCCCCGCATCATTACCGCGGAAGGGAAAAAAATGGTTAAGCCCGCGTCCGTGACAAACCTGCACGATGGCCGAGTCGCCAGCCGCGCGGCGGGGCGGCGGACGATCCGGTTCGTTCGCGGGCGGCGGCGCGCCAGCGTCACCTTGGCTCTTGCTCTGGCGGCGGCGGAGCCGCACCTTTAGCGCCATGGCCATGCTCCGTTCCGCGCCGCGCCTCGTCGCGGTCCTCGGACCGACCAATACCGGCAAGACCCATCTCGCCATCGAGCGCATGCTCGATCATCAGAGCGGCATGATCGGCTTCCCGCTGCGCCTCCTGGCGCGGGAGAATTACGACCGGGTTGTCAGATTGCGCGGCGCGCGCGCGGTCGCGCTGATCACGGGCGAGGAAAAAATCCTGCCGCCCAACCCGTCCTATTTCGTCTGCACGGTCGAATCGATGCCGCTCGATCGCCCGGTCGAGTTTCTCGCCGTCGACGAGATCCAGCTCTGCGCCGATCCCGAGCGCGGCCACGTGTTTACCGCCCGCCTGCTGCACGCCCGCGGCCTCAGCGAGACGATGTTTCTCGGCGCCGACACAATCAAGCCATTGATGCGCCGACTCGTTCCCGATGCCGAATACATCGTCCGGCCGCGCCTCTCGACGCTGTCGCATACCGGCCACAAAAAGGTGACGCGGCTGCCGCGGCGCAGCGCCGTCGTCGCCTTCAGCCTCGCCGATGTGTTCTCGCTCGCCGAGCTGGTGCGCCGCCAGCGTGGCGGCACCGCGATCGTGCTCGGCGCGCTGAGCCCGCGCGCGCGCAACGCGCAAGTCGGCATGTTTCAGGCGGGCGAGGTTGATTATCTCGTCGCGACCGACGCGATCGGCATGGGCCTCAACATGGATCTCAATCATGTCGCCTTCGCCCGGCTGGCCAAGTTCGACGGGCGCGGACCGCGCCGCCTGTCGGCTGCCGAGATCGGGCAGATCGCCGGGCGCGCCGGGCGCCACATGGCCGACGGCACCTTCGGAACGACGGCCGACGAGGGGCTGCTCGATCCCGGCATCGTCGCGGCGGTGGAGGAACACCGTTTCGAGCCCCTGACCCAGGTTTCCTGGCGCAACACGCGGCTCAATTTCGACACGGCCGGGGCCTTGCTGCGCAGCCTCGACGAGCGGCCGCCGAAGCCCGGCCTCGTCCAGGTGCGCGACGCCGACGACCACCGCGCCCTGCGGCTGCTGTCGCGCAACCCGCAGATCGCCGGGTTGACGACCCATCCCGGCGCCGTCCGCCTGCTGTGGGAAGTCTGCCAGATCCCCGATTTCCGCAAGGTGATGAGCGACAGCCACGCGCGCTTTCTGGCGCATTGCTTTCTGCACCTCGCCGGACCGGCCGGCCGGCTGCCGGGCGCCTGGGTCGGGGCACAGATGGCGCAGCTCGATCGCCTCGACGGCGACATCGATACGCTGATGGCGCGCATCGCCCACATTCGCACCTGGACCTACATCACCCATCGCGGCGACTGGGTCGAGGGCGCTTCCGACTGGCAGGAACGCGCGCGCGGCATCGAGGACCGGCTGTCCGACGCGTTGCACGACCGCATCACCCAACGTTTTGTCGATCGCCGCAGCGCCTTCCTGGTGCGCCATCTCGCCGGCGACGCGGCGCTGCTGGCGTCGATCGGCAAGGCGGGCGAGGTGCTGGTCGAGGGCAGCTATGTCGGCCGGCTCGACGGTTTCCGCTTCGTGCCCGACGCGGCCGCCGCCGGCGACGCCATCCGCACCCTGATCACCGCCGCCAACCGCGTGCTGCGCAGCGAAGTGACGCTGCGCGCGCGCCAGCTCGCCGGCGAGGCGGACGAGGCGTTTGCGCTGGCTGCGGACGGCGCCCTCTCGTGGCGCGGCGGCCCGGTCGGCCGGCTCGTCGCCGGCGAAGCGATCCTCGCGCCGCGGGTCGAGCTGCGGACCGGCGATTTCCTTGACGGCGAGGCGCGCGAGCGGGTGCGCCAGCGCCTGCAACTGTTCGTCAAGGGCGAGATCGAGCGCCGCCTCCCTGCGCTGTTCGCCGCCCAGGCGGTGCCGCTGAGCGCCGCGGCGCGCGGCGTCGTGTTTCAGCTGGTCGATGCGCTCGGCTGCCTCGCCGCCGCAGCGGTCGCCCCCTCGCTGAAGGCGCTCGATCCGCCGAGCCGCCGCGCGCTCGGCCGGCTCGGCATCCGGTTTGGCAGCGAGACGATCTACTTCGAGCCGCTGCTCGGCCCCGAAGCGACCCGCTTCCGCGCGCTGCTCTGGGCGATCCGGCACGGGCAGGCGATCCCGCCGCTCCCCGGAGCGCGCCATCGCGGCAAGGCGATCGCCGTCGATCCGGCGCTGCCGGCCTCGTTCTACGCGGCGATCGGCCGGCATGTCTTGGCCGGGCTGGCGCTGCGCCCCGACCGGCTCGAGCGGCTCGCCGCGGCGGTCCGCAGCCGCAGCCGGGCTGGCCGCTTTGCCGCCGATGCCGAGCTGGCGGCGCTGGCCGGCGTCGCGACCGAGGAGTTGCGGCGGGTGCTGCTGGCCCTCGGGTATCGCGCGGTGATAGAAGGCGATGACGAGTTCTTTGTTGGTAAGCCGCGCCGCCGCGGCGGCCCGCAACGGCTCGACACGGCCGCGAGACCGCCGCGCGAGGGCCATCCTTTTGCCAAGCTGAAGGAGCTCAAATTCGCTTGATCGCCGTTGCCGCCGCGCCCGAACGCGCCAGAGCCCGCCTCGACCAGTGGTTGTGGTTTGCCCGCTTTGTCAAAAGCCGCTCGCTCGCCGCCCGGCTGTGCGCTACGGGGGCGGTCGCGATCAACGGCACGGCGGTCACCCGAGCGCATCAGACGGTCCGGGTGGGCGATCTTGTCATGGTACCGCAAGGCGGCTGGCAGCGCACGGTGCGGGTGGTGGCGCTCGGGATGCGGCGCGGCCCGGCCACCGAAGCGCGGACGCTTTACGAAGAGGCCGACGCGGCGGCGCGGCTACCCGACCCCGCGGCCGATTGGGTGCCGCTGCTCGGCGAGGATGCCGGCGGCGAGCAACCCGTGGGCGACGCCATTGCCTGGCACCGGCACAGCACTCTGGCTGACGACGTAGACGCGTAATCTGCAAGGTCGGGCGGCCGGCCGAAGGGGGTTGAGGATGCAAGAGAGCAAGCTGGAAAAGCTCGCGCGCCTATCGGGGAAAACCGCGTCGAAGGCCCTCGGCGCGCTTGAGCGGCGCGGTTATGATGTCCGTCGCAAGCTGTCCACCCCGATCAGCCGGGTTCCTCGGCGGGCTCCACCCCCAAAGCCGAAATCGGATGAGTGACCTTCTCGCCGCCGCCGATTACCGTCCGTTGGGCAACCGCGATGCAAGGAAACCCGATGAATGTCGTTCAGCACAGCACCGGATACGCGCCCGATCGCGGGTAATGACGTGACTTGAGGAGGAAACTTGGATGGCGATCTACGAATTGAGGACGTACACGCTGCGCGTCGGCGCGATGGCCGAGGCGGTGAAGCTCTATCAGGAATTCGGCTTTCCGGCGCTCCAGAAGGGCGGCCAGGACAAGAAACTCGTCGGCTACTTCCAGGCCGACACCGGCACGATCAATCAGCTTGTTCATCTGTGGAAATTCGACGACGACGCCGATCGCCGGGCGCATTGGGCCGCGGTGTTTGCAAACAAGGATTTCGTCGAGGGTTTCGCCTCGAAATTCCGGCCGCTGCTGATGACCCAGGAGGTAAAGCTGCTCCAGGCCGCGCCGTGGGGACCGCATCCCTAACGGCCGGATTGCTCGACCGAAACCGGACCGAGCCGGGGACGAACGCCCGGCTCGGTGTCCGAGCGAACCAGAAACGGCCTATGCGCGCACGTAGTTGCGGCAGACGAGGCGCAGCCGATTGGTGATCTGATCGCGCACC
>DATLRS010000055.1:0-26530 GCA_035534535.1 Allostellaceae bacterium
CATCACGACAAAGCCCGGCAAGCGCGAGGAGGTGCTGGCCGCCTTCCGCGCCAACATGCCGGCGGTGCACGCCGAAGACGGCTGCATCGAATACGGCCCGGTGATCGATGCCGAAGGCGGCGCCGGCGCCAAGTTCGGCGCCGACACGTTTGTCGTGATCGAGAAATGGCAGAGCCTCGACCATTTGGGCGCGCATGCCCGCTCGCCGCACATGGCGGCCTATGCCGCGAAGACCCGCGACCTGCTCGCCAACCGCGAAATCCACGTCCTCTCGCCGGCCACCTGACCGCAATCGTCATCCCGGGGCGGCGCGCGGCGCCGCATCAGTCGATGTGCAAGACCGCCTTGCCGGTGAAGTCGCGGTCGATCAGGCGGCGGGCGACGGCGCCCACTTCGCTCCACGACGCCTCGACCGCGATCTGCGGCCGCAATTTGCCGGCGGCGATCAGCTCCGCCAGGAGCGCCAGGCCGATGCCGCCGCGCTCGACGCTCATCAGTTCGTGGAACAGGGTGAGGCCGTAGAGCCGCGCGCCGCCGGTGCCGAACAGGTTGCGGCTCTCGAAGGTCACGGTGCTCGAATCCGATATGCCGAGCGTCACGCAGGTGCCGTCCGGCTGCAGCATGCCGAGCGCCGCGGCGAGCGCCGGGCCGCCGAGCGAATCGACGATCAGCCAGAACGGGCCGTGCGCCGCGGCGGCGGCGAGGTCGCGCGCAACGAGGACCCGCTCGCCGCACCATTCGGCGACGGCGCCCCGGGTTTCCTCGCGCCGCACGTGCCCCCACACCTGCGCGCCCGCCGCCGCGGCGAGCTGGCAGGCGAGATGCCCGACGCCGCCCGAGGCGCCGTCCACCAGCACCTTGCGGCCCAACAGCAGCCCGCCCTGGCGCAGCGCATGCAGCGCGGTGAGGCCGGCGACCGGCAAGGTCGCGGCCTGCGCATCGCTGACCGCGTCGGGCAGCGCGGCGACGGCATGGCTGCGGCAGTTGACGCGCTCGGCCCAGGCGCCCGACGGCAGGATGCCGACGACCCGGGTGCCGGGCCGGGGGCCGCTGCCGTCGGCTGCGGCGGTCTCGACGACGCCGGCGAAATCCCAGCCCGGCCGCCAGCCGGGCTCGGCCGCCTGCAGCGCGCGCCGCGTCTCGCCGCGGTTGAGCGAGATCGCCCGCACCTTGACGGCGACCTCGTCGCGGTCGGGCTCGCGCAATGCAACCTCGCGAATCGCCAGCCGCCCCGGCACGGCGGGATCGACGACAATCGCGCGGATCTGCTGGCTCATCGGCCCCTCCCCTCGCCTCACCCCGGATAGATCTGCAAGCTGGCGGCGACCGAATCGGCGACGTGCTCCTTCGAAATGACGCCGCGCACATCGCCGACATGCGGGATGCCGCTTTTGGCGACGACCACCGCCATGAAGGCGCCGCGCCGCCACATGCGGCGGATGATGTCAAAGACGATGTCGTCCTCGCGGGCGATGACGAAATTGCGGTTGGCGATGTCGCCCAGCGTGATGTCGGTGTCGGCGCCTTCGAGCGCCTGGTGCAGGCGCATGTTGACGCGCTGCACGCCGATGATGTGCTCGCCCGAGGTGACCAGCAGATAGCGCATCGCGCCCTGGTTCTCGGGGGCGCGCAGGAACGCGTCGAAATGGGTATCGGTGGGCATCAGCACGAAACTCTTGTCCATCACGTCGCGCGCCCGGCGCACCAGGAACATATTGGCGTGCAACGCCTTCGGCACGACATGGCCGCGCCGGAACAGCTTCAGCGTATAGATGTTCTCGCGCGACAATACCCGGCGCACCCCGACCGCGAAGGCCACCGCGATGATCATCGGCAGCACGATGTCGTAGTCGCGCGTCATCTCGAAGATCATCGCGACCGCGGTCATCACCGCGCCGGTGCCGCCGCCAACCATCGCCCCCATGCCGACCAGCGCGAAGCTTCGCACATCAATCGGCATCGGCAGCGGCAGCATGGCGAGGAGCCCGGCGAAAGCGCCGCCGATCGTCGCCCCCATGTACAAGGACGGCGAGAAGATCCCGCCCGAGGAGCCGGAGCCGAGGCTGAGGCAGGTCGCCAGCAGCTTGCACGCAAACAACAACAGCAGCATCCAGGCGACCGAGGTCTGGCCGAACATGATCGACTGGATCGTCGCGTAGCCGACGCCCTCGACGTAGTAATGGCCGAAGCCGCGGAACAGCGCGTAGATCAAGACGCCGACCAGCAGCATCCCGAGGATGTGACGCAGATAGGAATTGTGGATCTTGTCGAAGAGGTCTTCGAGGAAGTGGAGGCCGCGGATGAAGGCCGTGGCCGCCACCCCGATGATGACGCCGAGCACGGCGTACAGCACCAGCGTCAATGCCGCCGTCCAATCGACCGCCAGCGGGGTTATCGGCGGCACCATGAAGGCGGGCTGCGCCCCGAAAAACAGCCGGCCGACAAAGGTCGCGGTGCCGGTCGCGATCGCGGTCGGCAGAAAGGTTGAAACGCTGACCTCGGGCATCATCAGTTCGATCGCGAACAGTACCCCGCCGATCGGCGTGTTGAAGGTGGCGGCGATACCGCCGCCCGCCCCGGCCGCGACCAGCGTGATGCGCTGGCCGGGGGTCATCGCAAAGATCTGGCCCAGCGTCGAGCCGACCGCCGAGCCGATCTGGATGATCGGCCCCTCACGCCCGACCGCCGCGCCGGTGCCGATCGCGAAGGCCGAGGCCAGCGATTTGACGATCGCCACCACCGGCCGGATGCGGCCGCTGTTGTAATAGATCGCGTCCATCACCTCGGGCACGCCGTGGCCGCGCGCCTCGGGAGCGAAATTGTTGACGAGAAAGGTCACGACGATGGCGCCGATCACCGGCACCAGGATGATCAGCGCACCCCACGGGCTCGCCGGCGTGAACAGATTGGCGTCGTAGCGTGCCACCGCCTGGCCGAGAAACATCACATTGTGGATGAACCCGATCAGGTCGCGGAACACCACCGCGCCGAGCCCGGTCGCGATGCCGAGGCCGAACGCCAGGGCACTCAACGTTACCAGCCCGATCGCCCTGGGTTCGCGGTCATTCTGGCGCGCCGCCAGGCCCTCGGCGGCGGCGGTTGCGGCGGGCGCGGCGGCTGCCGTGCTCACCGCACGTCCTCGCGCGTCACGATCACTTCGCCCGCAAGGGTCAGCCGCACGAGGTTTGTCGTATGCACATAATGCGGCGCGCCCGAATAATAGGCCGGGACGGCGCCGCAACCGACCTGGGCGGCGCGGTCCCAATGGCCGAGCGCGAGGTAATCGGCCGCGGTGGCGGCAATCATTGCATCGCTGATCAGCCAGGACGGGCGCAGCGGGTTGGCCCAGGTCTCCGGCGGCTCGTAATGGCCGTGCCCCATCGCGACATGCCAGCGGCTGGCGCGCTGCGGCGGGTCGCGCAACGGCACCATGTCCTGGTAGTCGCGATGCGCATTGCCCCAGATTTCAAGATCGAATGCCGGGAACGGCACGGCGCGCGGATGGCTGATGCCGAGGATCGCGAGGTTGGCGATGCGGTCGTATCCGCCCCGTGCATAGACCGAATCCGGCGTCGCCGGGTCGTGGTTGCCGGGCAGGATCACGATCGGCAGCCCGGCCTCGGCAAAGAGCCGGCCGGCCCGGTCGATCGTCGCCGCGCTGACCATGTGGTTGTCGAAGGTATCGCCGGCGAGCAGCACGATATCGGCGCGCAGCGCGTGCGCGCTGCTGAGCACCGCGCGCAGCCCGGCGGTGCCGTCGCTGCCGGGCTGCGCGCTGCGCTGATCATCGATATGCAGGTCGGAACTGTGGACGAGGCGAACCTCGGCGGCATAAGTCTGCTGTTTGTCAATCGGCATCGTGGCCATCTAAGCCTTGCATTTCTTGTTCGATTCGCGGCTGTTGTGCCGCTGACGCGCGACTGCCGGGCCCGGCAGTCGCAACTCGCGCTCAACCCTCGCTCACGCGCAGGCAGGCATTAATTACATAACCCGATCGAAACAGCGACACTATCAGCTACGACGATACGCCGCGGTGGGGAGGGAGAGGGAACGCATGCCCGGTGGCCGGTCGCAGCGCGCCCCGCAAAGCGGGCGCAACAGCGGATGATCAACGCGATCATCAATCCCCGCTTGCAGCGGCTCTACGACTATTGGTGCGAGCGGCGCGGCGAGCGGCGCTTTCCGGCCCGCGCCGACCTCGATCCGCTGGACCTCGCGTACCTGATGGGCAACCTCATTCTGATCGATGTCGTCGACGGCGATCCGCCCGGCTTCTTCATCCGGCTGCACGGCACCAATCTGGTGCAGCGGGCCGGCTATGAGCTGACCGGCAAGACGCTCGGCGAGCTGCCGATCAGCGAGTTTCGCGAGCTGGCGACGCAGACCTTCCGGCATGTGGCGAGAACGGGCGAGCCGTTTCGCGGCTATCGCGACCGCGTGCTCGATGACCGGTCACACCACTATGAAACGCTGATCCTGCCGCTGTCCAAGGATGGCGAGCGGGTCGACATGCTGTTGGCCGGCCTCATCTACGCCGACGAACGCGAGCCGGGCTGACGCCCCTGCCGGCGGACCATTGGGGCGCGATCAGGTGCGCTCGAAATCGATCCGCTCGGTGACCGGCAGGCCGTAAAGCTGGCGGCGCAGGCAGTCGAGGCCGAGTTCGACCGCGCCGAGGCGCACCCATTCGCGCCCGCCGAGGATGCGCGAGCGGCGCGACTCGACGCCGCCCTCGTCGGCGATCGCGAGGCAGATCGTGCCGCCGAAATCGATCCGGTCGGGCCCGTCGTCGAGATCGATCAGCACCGCCAGCGCGTGGCCGGCGCCGCTGATCCGGCGGGCCGCCTCGGCCACCGCCTCGGCGCTGCCGCGGGTGATTTCCTGTGGCACAGTGAGGCGCAGCGCGTCCCACAATTCGGCGATGTCGCGGGCGACGATGCCGCGGCGGAACACAAGCTCGGCGCCGGGCAGCGGCGCGATGCGCGACGCGATCTGGCCGCCGGTGAAGGTCTCGACGAGGGCGAGCGAGCCGTCTCGCGCCTGGAGCGCCTTCAGGATCACGCCTTCCAGCGTATCGTCGTCTTCGGCCATGATGAAATTGCCGAGCCGCTGCCGCACCTCGGCGACGACCGGGACAAGCTTGCGCTCGATATCCGAATCATCGGTGCCGCGCACCGTCAGCTTGGTTTCGATCTGCGGGTAATGGGCACGGAAGCCGAGCTTGGCGCTGCCGTCGGGAACCAGGGCCTCGACCCCTTCGAGCAGCGCATCGACATGGCTTTCGCCGAGCCCATAGGAATGAAAGCGTTTCAGCCGGATCGCCGTGGCGGCGCCGCTGCGCGCCAAGAGCCGCGGGACGATCTGTTCCTCGAGCATGCGGCGCAACTCGCGTGGCACCCCGGGGGTGAAGAAAAACCGCGCCTTGCCGATATCCATCGCAAAGCCGCAGGCGGTACCGATCGGGTTGTCGAGGATCTCGGCGATTGTCGGCAGCATCGCCTGCTTCTTGTTGTTGGCCGACATGACGCGGCTGCGGCGGCTGAAGAATTCCTCCATGCGGCCGAGCCACTCCTCGTTGAGCGCCAGTTCGACCCCGGCGGCGCGGGCGGCGATCTCCTGCGACAGGTCGTCGATCGTCGGCCCGAGCCCGCCATTGACGATCACCGCGTCGGCGCGCTCGCCGGCATGCCGGAAGGCCGCCAGCAACGTGTCGCGGTCGTCGCCGACCGTCGTCCCCCAGCGCACCGCGAGGCCGACATCCTCAAGTTTCTGGCTGATATAGCTGAAATTGGTGTTGACGATCTTGCCGGTCAGCACTTCGTCGCCGGTGCAGATGATCTCGATCAGCATTGTGATGCCTGTGCTTGTGACGATGCGCCGTGGCGCAATACACGGACGGACTGTGGCCCTGGTCAGGCCATGAAATTGAGCCGCAGGCCGGGTTCCGGCCACTGCATCGCGGCGAGCCGGCCGGTTGCCGACAGGCTGATATAGGCGGTGCGCAAATCGGACCCGCCAAAGCAGATGTTGGTCGGGTAGACATCGGGCATCTTGACCTGACGGACGACCTCGCCGGACGGCGCGATGACGGTAATGTGGCCGGTGACCAGCGTCGCGACGCAGATGTTGCCGGAAGCCTCGATCGCCAGGCTGTCGAAGCGCTGAAACCCGGGCAGGCCGCAGACGAGGCGTCCGCCATAGGGCGCCGGGAACGGCTCGTGCTTGAGCTTGCCGGGTTCGACGATGTCGAAGGCGATGAGACGCGAGGTTTCGGTGTCGGCGACATAGACGGTCTTCTCGTCGGGCGACAGGCCGACCCCGTTCGGGGTCACGATCGGATACACCAGCTCGGTGATCCGCGACCCGTCCGGCAGCGCGTAATAGAGCCCGCCATGGTCGCGCTGGTGCGCATAGCGCTTGCCGAGGTCGGTGAAATAGAACCCGCCCTGCCGGTCGAACACGATGTCGTTGGGCGCCGACAGGCGCTGCGCGCCGCAATGGCTGTAGAGGATTCGCGTCTCGCCGGTCGCGGGATCGATGCGCTGGATCGAGCCGCCTTGGTAGTCGGGCGCCGGGCCGGTCGACAGAAAGCTCGGGGTCGTCTGGTAGACCGCGCCGCCATTGTTGCAGACATAGAGCGCGCCGTCAGGGCCGAGGGCCAGCCCGTTGGGGCCGCCGCCGGCCTTGCCGATTTCGCGCGTCGTGCCGTCGAGCATTACGCGGGTCACCGCGCCGCCGGCGATCTCGCCGAGAATGACCGAGCCGTCCGCCATCGCGACCGGCCCCTCCGGGAAGCGCAACCCGCTCGCCAGGATGCGGATGTCTGCCATGCTGCTCACTCCTCCTCGTATCTGCCGCGTAGTTCACCGCCAGATATCCCGCGCCGTCAATCCGCCCGTCGGCCGCCCGTCGGCCGCCCGTCGGCCGCCCGTCGGCCACCCGCCGGCCGCCCGCCGAAAAATCCGCCGGTCCATTGAAACCGCTGGCGCGACGGGCCACCTCTTAACGTGATCGTGTTTCGACGCTGGTCTGCCCTGTTGCGGCTCGCTATCCAGCTACCCGAGAGTGCTTACAAAGATTGAAATATGATCCAGCCCGGCGACGATGCCGGCTGCAACTTTTCTACTAAAGGAAGCGACGATGGCGACGGGTACTGTGAAGTGGTTTAACTCGCAAAAGGGCTACGGTTTTATCCAGCCCGATGACGGCTCCAAGGATGTTTTCGTCCATATCTCCGCGGTTGAGCGGTCGGGGCTGGGCAATCTGCGGGAAGGCCAGAAGCTCAGCTACGAGCTGGAGCGCGGCCAGCAGGGCAAGACCTCGGCGGTCAATCTCAGCGGCGAATAGCTCGCGGCATGCCGAACGCCGCCCGGTGTCCCCTGCCGTCTTTGGGGGGCACTCGGGCGGCGTTGGCTTTTTTGGAGGCTATGATGGCCGGACACAAGTTTGCGATCGGTCAGGCTGTACAGTTCTCGCCGGACCGCCGCATCGACGGCACCGCGCGCGGTCGCTACACGATCGTGCGGCTGCTTCCCGAAGAGGGCAACACGCCGCAATACCGCATCCAAAGCAAGGCAGACGGCCACGAGCGCGTCGTCCTCGAAAACCAGCTGGAGCGGCGGGCCCTCTAGCCGCAACAGGCCGCCGCCCTCGCCTCCCTCGATTACTCCCGCGGCCGGCGTGACCGCCGGCGGTCAGGCATTGACCTGCCGGATCACGCTGGCCCAGCGGTCGATCGCCGGCAGGGTCTTGTCGGCGTTCTCCGGCGGCAGACCGGCGACCACCCTGACAATCCCCATGTCGCGATAGCGTTTCAGCGCGTCGACATCGGGCGTCGCGCCGAACAGCGTGATCGGCACATCTTCGGGGCGGCGCCCGGCCTCGGCCAGCATCGCCTTGAACGGCGCCAGATAGTCCTCGAGCTTGCCGCGGCCGGCGATCGGGACCCAGCCGTTGCCGTAGCGCACCGCGCGCCGCGCCGCGTGCGGGAAGGCGCCGCCGACGATGACCGGCGGGTGGGGCTTCTGCACCGGTTTCGGCCAGGTCATCATCGGCGGGAAATCGACGATCTGGCCGTGGTATTCCGGCTTTGTCTCGGTCCAGATCGCCTTCATCGCCTCGATCTGCTCGCGCATCTTCAGAAAGCGGGTGCGGAATTCGGTGCCGTGGTCCTCGGTCTCGTCCTGGTTCCAGCCGCCGCCGATGCCGAACAGAAAGCGCCCGCCCGACACCTGGTCGAGCGAGGCGACGATCTTCGCGGTCTGGATCGTGTCGCGCTGGATGACGAGGCAGACGCCGGTGCCGACCTTGAGCCGCTTGGTGGCCGCCGCCGCCGCCGTCAGCGTCACGAACGGGTCCATCGCGTCGTAATACATCTTCGGCAGCTCGCCGCCGCCGGGATAGGGCGTCTTGCGCGACAGCGGGATGTGCGAGTGCTCCGGGTTCCACAGCGACTCAAACCCGCGTTCCTCCAGCGCCCGCCCCAGCTCCGCCGCCGGGATGGCGTAATCCGTCATGAACATCGACGCGCCGAAATCCATCGCTGTGCTCCTCGCTAGTCGTCATGGCCGGGCTTGTCCCGGGCATCCACGTGGATCCCCGGGACAAGCCCGGGGATGACGAATTGTGGGGTCAAACGCTAAGCCGGCAGTTTGTCGCCGTCGGGCGGGGCGGCGACCTCGAAGGCGTTGACGACCCCCGACAGCATCGCGAAATAGCCGGCGAACGCCGTCAGTTCGACCAGCCATTGCGTGCCGTGGCGCTTTTGCAGGCGGTCAAACACCGCCTGGTCGACCCGGTTGGCGCGCACCAGCTGGCGCGTAAAGGTGACGATGTCGCGCTCGTCCTCGCCGAGCGAGGCCGGGTCGCCCTTGGCCCGCAGGATGTCGATCGTCGCCTCCGGGACGCCGGCGCGCCGCGCCGCGCCAACCTGCGCCGCCCAGACATAATGCGCGTCGCGCTCGCGCACCGAGGCGAGGATGGCGTGCGACAGGAGCCGCGGCTCGACGATCGTGCCGCTGCGGTTGAACTTGACGAACTGCAGCATCCTCTCGGCCAGGGGCGGGCTGTGCAGCAGCATGCTGAACGGCCCACGGATCTGGCCGAAGACGCCCACAACATCATCGACGACAGCGTGATGTTCGGCCGGTACATCGGCCTTGCCGGTTATCGGTGGTACGCGCGGCATGGGTTTCCTCCCGATATTTGCTTAAAGACCCTGATACGGCTTGCCCCACTGGTCCTGGTAGACGATGTCCTTCAAGGGTCCGCGCCCCAACGGCCCGAAATTTCCCATCGGCCAGCCGATCGGCAGGATCGCGTAGGAATGGGCGCCGGGCGGCAGGCCGAAGATCGCATCGACCTCCTTGCCGTAGCCGGTATGGCGCGTCGTCAGCGTCGTGCCGAGGCCGAGCGCGCGCACGGCCAGGCACATGTTCTGCACCGCCCCATAGATCGACGAGCCGGCGGTACGGCCCGGGTTCTCGCCGTCTTCGAGGCAGGCGACGATCCACACCGGCGCCTCGTGGTAATGGTCGGTCAGGTATTCGACGGCGGCGTGCTGGCGCTTGTAGCGCGCCTCGTCCGAGCCCGGCGGCGGCGCGCTGGTGGCATAGCGCGGCCCGACCGACTCGTCGAACAGGCGCTTATAATAGACCTGCACCTTCTTTTTCACCTCGGGGTCCTTGACCACCAGGAAGCGCCAGCGCTGGGTATTGCCGCCCGAGGGCGCCCATTGCCCGGCCTGCAGGATCTTGTTGATCAGCTCGTCGGGCACCGGATCGGGCTTCAGGCGGCGCATCGCCCGCATCGTGCTCATGACTTCGAAAATGTCAGGCATGGAGTTCTCCTGTCAGCGGATTAAGGGGGCGGCGCGGGGCGCCGGAACCTGCGACGACTCTAGAAGCGCCGGCCGCGGCGCCACAAGGGAATTGTCGGCCTATCGTCCGGCCGGTCAGGCGCTCCTGCCAGGATAGCTGACCGCCATGCCGGCGCGCACATCCTGCTGGATGCCATATTGCGGGAACGGATAGCGCAGCCCGTTCTTCGCCAGCGCCTCCATGCCGGCGATTGCCTTCGGCAAATAGTCGGGCGGCAGCGCCATCAGCATCTCGTCGTCGAGCACCCCGCCGTAGCGGCGCTCGGCAAAGCACGGGATCGACAGGGAGGGCGTGCGCGTCTTCAAGGCCCGGCCCCAGGAATCGGCGCAGGCCGACTCGCCGACGACGCTCCACTCGAAGCGCTTGTAGCCAGCCCATTGCAGCCCGTTGATGAAATAGATCATCGCCCCCGGCGTCGCGTAGAACAGCGCAATGTCGGGCGGGTCGAGCCGGCCGCTCGCCAGGGGCGACAGGGCCAACGCGGCAAAGCGCCCGTCGGGGACGCATTCCATTGCCGCCTGATGGGCACTCGCGTCCTCTTCGCTGCTGTACCACACGCCGACCATGTGCTTGCCCGACTGCCATGCCGCGTCCTTGGCGTTGCCAAGCCCGACGACGGCGCGGCATTGCGCGCCGACGAGATCCTCGGCGGTGATGCCGATCGTCCAGCCGAGCCGCGAGGCTTGCCCGACCACCTGGTCGAGCGTGTGGACCGATTTCGGGCGGCGGATGCGCGCGATCGCCTCCATCTCGGCGCGTTCCTCATAGAGCTTCATGCCGAACACGAACGAGCGCAATTTCAGCAGGCGCTCGAGGTCGGCAGATAGCCTGGCCCAGTCTTCGGACATGCTCGTCCTCCTCAATTCAAATCTAATGCGCTGCTCTCTGCCGACAGATCCGGCAACCGCAAACGGCTCCTGCTGGAGTGTAATGCACTAACCCATGGATCACGCCGCCTTCGGCATCGAACAAGTGTGCAATTTTATCAAAATGAGTCGACTGACCGTTTTCGTAATATCTGCGCAATGCATATGCCACTAAATCAGCGAATTGAATCATCCGCGTTGCGCGCGAATCGACAAACAGGGGTGTTTCACCGATGTTGTGTAGCTGACCCCAACGATGACCATCGAGGCGAAATTCTCGCGCTAAGCCTTGTAACGATGTCTCGTAGGAAGATTTATCGAGAATAACGATACCGCGCTGGGTATCATTCATGCGATGAAGCCTGGACAGGAACCGATCAAATCTATTTATCAATTGCTCGAATGCATACTCCATCGGGTCTTCTGGCGAGATTGCAGCCTTGTGTATGGCGGCGCCAAACAGGCGAACCTGCGAAGATCTGCCGAGAACCATCAAGGCATCGGCATACGCCCTCTCTCGCTCCTCCCGTTTGATCTTCCTCCAGCGCTTCCGCCCAGCGAAAATATCAACGCCGCGAAATTCGAGATCTTGCCAGGATTCGGGCGCGATTCTCCTGGCAATAACGTCAAGACGCTCCGAAAACCAATAGGGAAGGCGCTCGAAAACAGCGACTCCGGCGAGGATGAGGTTCCGGTCCGCGGCGTTGCCGACCGACCCGGAGTCGTCGAGATATAACAGGTGCATGTGTGTTCTGATCGACAAAAAAGGCGGCCGGGTGAGGCACATGGCCCCAGCGGCACGCGACGGCGCGCCTCCCAACCGCAGGCAGTGTACATAGGTCATAAGCCGAAGAGAATCAAGAAAGGCTGTCGCCGCGCAACGTAACAAGCTGAGCCGCCCGGATGCCCATATGACCGCTCACACTGGACGCGCTATCCTCGCGGCCGAGATCAGGGTCGGGAGGAACGCATGGCCGGAACGCTTGTCGGAATGCTAGAGGGCAAGGTCGCGCTGGTGACGGGCGGCGGCGGCGGCATCGGCCGCGCCACCGCGCTCGCCCTGGTGCGCGAGGGAGCGCGCGTCGCGGTCGCCGATTTCGCGGCCGCGGCGGCGCATGAGACCGTGGCGCAGATCAACGCCCAGGGCGGCCAGGCGATCACCCTGACCGGCGATGTCACCCGCGCCGAAGACGTCCAGGCGATGGTGCAGGACACGGTTACCGCCTACGGCCGGCTCGACTGCGCTTTCAACAATGCCGGCATCGCCGGCTTTCAGGTCGATGCCGCCGGCAAGAAAACGGCGGAATGGTCCGAGGTATCGTTCGACCGCATGATCGCTGTCAACCTGAAGGGCGTGTGGCTCTGCATGAAGGAGGAAATACCGCAGATGTTGCGCCAGGGCGGCGGCGCGATCGTCAACACCGCCTCGATCGCCGGCCTCATTGGACTGCAGACGTCATCGGCCTATGTCGCGGCCAAGCACGGCGTCATCGGCCTCACCAAGACCGCCGCGCTCGAATATGCCGACGCGAAGATCCGGGTCAACGCCGTCTGCCCCGGCTTTATCGAGACGCCGATGACCGCGCCCACCAGAGCGTCGGCGCGCGGCGCCGCGATCCGGGCCCACATCCCGGTCGGCCGCATGGGCCAGCCGGGCGAGATCGCCGAGATGGTGGTGTGGCTGCTGTCAGAGCGCGCCAGCTACGCCACCGGCGCCGCCTATAACGTCGATGGCGGCTGGATGGCGGTGTAGGGTTGTGCCATATGATGTGTGGAGGATCGCACATGGCTACGAACCTTTCTATCGATCCCGACTTGCTGGAGCGCGCTCTGGTATTGAGCGGCGAGCGCACAAAGAAAGCGGCTGTCACCCAGGCACTGCGGGAATTCATCGCGCGGCGCGAACAGCAGCGGCTGCTGGAACTCATCGGCAGGCTCGAATGGGACGAAGGCTTCGATTACAAGACGGAGCGCAGCCGCAATTGAACCTGTTTGCCGATACCAGCGTGTGGTCGCTGGCGCTGCGGCGGGATACCCCTTCCCCGGCGCCGGAAGTGCGCGAATTGGTGCGCACGATCGAAAGCGGCGAGCCGTGGAAGCCGCAGAACTGAAAAACCATTGCCGTCGCAGTGGCATCCAGATTGGTACCATCGACGCGTTGCTAGCGCAGCTTTGTATCCGGCATGATCTTACGTTGCTGACAACCGACCGGGACTTTCGCGGCATGGCCGGACACTGCTCGTTGAAACTTTGGAACCCGTAGAAAGGACAAAAACATGGCCAAACGGTCGGAGGGCCGCGTCGTGCTGGTTACCGGCGGCGCCCGCGGTATCGGCGAGGCGACGGCCGAGCGGCTCGCCGAGGATGGCGCGGCAATCGCGATCGGCGATCTCGACGGCGCCGGCGCCGCGGCGACGGCAGCGCGCATCGCGGCGCGGCACGGCGTCAAGGCGATCGGCCTCAAAGCCAATGTCGCGGTCGCTGCCGATGTCGAGGCGATGGTCGGCGAGATCGCCGAGCGATTGGGTTCGCTCGACATCCTCGTCAACAACGCCGGCATCACCCGCGACAACCTGATCCACAAGATGACCGACGAGGATTGGGAAGCGGTCATGGGCGTGCATCTGAAGGGCGCGTTCCTCTGCTCGCGCGCCGCCCAGCGCGAGATGGTCAAGCGCAACTGGGGCCGCATCGTCAATCTGTCGTCGGTCTCGGCGCTCGGCAATCGCGGACAGACCAACTACTCGACCGCCAAGGCCGGAATGCAGGGCATGGCGAAGACGCTGGCGATCGAATTGGGCCGCTATGGCATCACCGCCAATGCCGTCGCGCCCGGCTTTATCGACACCGAGATGACGCGGGCGGTCGCCATCCGGCTCGGCCGCGACCCCGAGGAGTGGAAGGAGGAGCGCGCCAAGGAGATCCCGGTGCGCCGCGCCGGAGTGCCGCGCGACATCGCCAACCTGATCGCCTTTCTATGCAGCGAGGAAGCCTCGTTCATCTCGGGCCAGGTGATCTACGTCGCCGGCGGCCCGCGCGGGTAAGCGGCCGGGAGCCGGCATGTCCGACAGCGCGACGGCGATCCCAAGCTACGATTTGCTGACGCTCGGCGAGACGCTCTTACGGCTGTCGCCGCCGGGCCAGCAGCGGCTCGACCAGGCGCGCGCCTTTGAGGTCGGGATCGGCGGCAGCGAGCTCAACGTCGCCTGCCTGCTGGCGCGGCTTGGCCGGCGCACCGCCTGGGTGTCGCGGCTGCCGGAAGGGCCGCTCGGCCGCATCGTCGACGGCGAGGCGCGCCGCCACGGCGTCGACACGCGCTTTGTACGCTGGATCGAGGGCGCGCGGCTCGGCCTGATGTTCTTCGAGCCCGGCCCGGCGCCGCGCAACGCACGCGTGATCTATGACCGCAAGCACTCCGCGGCGTCCGAACTCGGCTTCGAGGACGCGCCTTGGGAGGCGCTGATCGCGGCCACCGCACGGGTGCATCTGTCGGGCATCACGCCGGCGCTGGGGCCCTCCTGCCGGGCGCTGGTCGGGCATGTCGCACAGCTCGGCGCCGTCGCCGGCAAGAAGGTATCCTACGATCTCAACTATCGCGCGACGCTGCTGGATGCCGCCGATGCGCGCGCGATGCTCGATGCGGTGGCGCCGCATCTCGAACTGTTGGTCGTCGCCGAGCGCGACGCACGCGCGGTGCTGGGTTTTGCCGAGGCGGCCGAGCGTCTCGCCGAGGCGATCGCGGCGCGCTACGGCATGCCGCTCGTCGCGCTGACCCGGCCGCCGGGCGCGGAACCCGGCGATCTCCTCTGGGCGCAGGGCGCGATCCGCTATGCGCCGCGCTACCCGGTCGAGGTCGTCGACCGCATCGGCGCCGGCGATTCGTTCGTCGGCGGGCTCATTCACGGCCTCCTCGACGGCGATCTCGATTTGGCGATCCGGCTCGCCGCCTATGCCGCGGCGATCGGCCTGGCGACGCCCGGCGACATCAACTATTTCGGCCCGGAAGACCTCGCCGCGTTTCACGCCGGCACCACCGGCACGCTGATGCGCTAATCAAGTCAGCTAATCAAGTCAGCCGCTTCGTCACCCGGACGATGCTCGCATCGGCGGGATCGGCCGCTGCGGCAAAGCCCAGTTCGCGGCACATCTGCAACATCGGCCGGTTCTCGCGCAACACCTCGCCGACCAGTTCGCCGACGCCGTATTGCCGCGCCACGGCGATCAGCCGGTTCATCAACAGATAGCCGACGCCGCGGCCCTTCCAGTCGCTGCGCACCGCGACGGCATATTCGGCGCTGAGCCGGTCGGGATCGGCGAAATAGCGCGCGATGCCCACCGCCGTGCCGGCGTGCTGCGCGACCAGCGCCATCTCGCGGTCGTAATCGATCTGCGTCAGGCGCGCCGCCAGGGCGTGCGAGATGCCGTGCACCGGGACGAAGAAGCGCATCCGCAGGTCCTCGGGCGTCATGTGGGCGGCGAGGTCGTGCAACAGCGGTTCGTCTTCCGGCTGGATCGGCCGCAACTCGACGGCGGTGCCGTCGCGCAGCCGTTCGGTGCTCTCGAGCTCCTTCGGATAGGGCGCAACCGCGAGCCGCGCCGCGCCCGGCCGGGATGCCGCGGCCACCCGGATGCGGGCGTCGAGCGCGATCACCCCGGCGGCGTCGGCCAAGAGCGGGTTGATGTCGAGTTCGCGGATCTCGGGATGCTCGGCGGCGAGCTGGCCGAGCCCGATCAGCACCTCGCCGATCGCGTCGATCGCCGCCGCCGGGCGGCCGCGATACGGCTGCAACAGGCGCCATACCCGGGTCTGCGACATCTGCGCCCGCGCCAACAGCGGGTTGAGCGGCGGCAGCGCGACCGCACTGTCGTCGATCACCTCGACCGCAGTCCCACCCTGGCCGAACAGCACGACCGGCCCGAACACGGCATCCTCGGCGAGCCCCGCCAGCAATTCGACCGCGCCCGGGCGATGCACCATCTGCTGCACCAGAAACCCCTCGAGCCGCGCCTGCGGCTTCGCCTTGCGCACCCGCTCAAGGAGTGCCGCGGCGGCCTCGCGCACGGCATCCGGGTCGCCCAGAGCGAGCGCGACGCCCCCGACATCGGATTTATGGGTGATGTCGGGGGAGCGGATCTTGAGCGCTACCGGAAAGCCGATCGCGGCGGCGACGGCGGCCGCCTCCGCCGGGTCCGCGGCGTGCCGCGCGACGGGCAGCGGGATGCGGTAGGCCGCCAGCACGGCCTCAACCTCCGGCGGATCGAGCCAGGCGCGGCCGGCCGCCAGCGCCACGGCAATCGCGGTGTCCGCCGCCGCGACATCGGGCGCAGCATGATCGGGCCGTGCCGGCGGCGTTTCCAGCAACAGCGCCTGGTTGCGCTGGTAGCGCACCCGGTGGAGAAACCCGGTCACCGCCTCGTCGGGCGTGTCATAGGTCGCGATCCGCGCCGCGTTGAACAGCCGGCGGGCGGGCGCCGCCGCCTTGTCGCCGAGCCACGCGGTAAAGATGTTGCGGCCCTGCCGCAGCTCGGCCGGGACGGCGCGGACCGTGTCGATGACGGCGCGTGCCGCATCCTCGGGCATGGCGAGCGCGGTCGGGCAGTTGAGCACCAGGATCGCGTCAACCCCGTCATCGCCGAGCAACCCCTCGAGCGCGGCGGCATAGCGTGCCCCCGGCGCATCGCCGATGATGTCGACCGGGTTGCCGCGGCTCCAGGTGCGCGGCAACGCTTGGCCGAGCCGCGCGATCGTGTCCGCCGACAGCGCCGCGAGCCGCCCGCCCATCGCGTCGAGGGCATCGCTCGCCAACACGCCCGCACCCCCGCCATTGGTCAGAATGGCGAGCCGGTCGCCATTCTGCGGGCCGGTCAGCGTCAGGGTTTCGGCGGCGTCGAACAGCTCTCCCATCGTAGCGACGCGCAGCATGCCGGCACGGCGGAAGGCGGCGTCATAGACCCGGTCGCTGCCGGCCAGCATGCCGGTGTGCGAGGCGGCGGCGCGCGCCCCGGCGTGCGAGCGGCCGGCTTTCAGCACGAGCACCGGCTTGAGGCGCGCCGCGGCGCGCGCCGCCGACATGAATTTGCGGCCGTGCGTGATGCCCTCGACGTACAGCAGGATGGCGCGGGTGTGCGGATCGGCGGCGAGGAAATCAAGCATGTCGCCGAAATCGACATCGGCCATGTCGCCGAGCGAGACGACATGGCAAAAGCCGATGCCGCGCGGCACCGCCCAGTCCAGCATCGCGGTGATGATCGCGCCGGACTGGCTGACGAAGGCGATATCGCCGGGCGGCGGCGCGAGATGCGAGAAGCTGGCGTCGAGCCCCAACCCCGGCACCATCAGGCCGAGGCAGTTGGGACCGACGAGGCGCAGCAGATTGGGCCGCGCCGCATCGAGCGCGGCAGCCTGCAACGCCCGGCCGTGCTCGCCCAGCTCGCCAAACCCGGCGGTGATGACGACCGCCGCCCTGGTGCCGCGCGCCCCGAGTTCGGCGATCAGGCCCGGCACCGTGTCGGGCGGCGTCGCGATGATCGCGAGATCGGGCGGCTCGGGCAGGCTTGCGACGTCGGGATAGACCGGCATGCCGTCGAGCGTCTGGTGATGCGGGTTGACGAAGCGCAACGCGCCGTGAAACCCGGCGCGGCGCAGGTTGCGCGCGACCACCGCGCCGACCGAGCCGGGGCGGTCGCTGGCGCCGATCAGCGCAACGCTGGCAGGCTGGAACAGCTGGGCAAAATTGCGGATCGACATCGGCGCGGTTTCCCGTTGCGGTAGCCACCATCGGCATTGCGCGGCCCCGGCGCATTGATCGCGGTCAAGGTGCCAACACCCGGCGGCGCGGCCCGATCGCCCGCTTCATCGCGTCGAGCAGCAACAGGGCAACGGCGCCGGCGGCGAGCGCCACCGCCAGATCATCGCCGTGCAGCGGGCCGAACGCGAACAGCTCGCGCGCCGGCGCGATCGACAGGATCGCGGCCAGGATCACCAAGGTCAGTCCAAGCACCCACCACAGCGCCGGATTGGGCTGGCGAAATGCGGCAAACAGCGAGGTGCTGCCGGTCCGGTCGACCAGGACCAGCCCGATATTCGTCGCGACCAGCGCGGCAAAGGCCAGGGCCCGCGCGTCGTTTTCCGGCAAGCCGCGACGCAACGCGGCGACGAACAGCCCGGCGACGACCGCGAAGATCAGCACTCCCTGCAACAGGCTCCAGATGACGAAACCCGTAGTGATCAGCGGCGTCGCCGGATCGCGCGGCGGCCGGCGCATGGTATCGGCTTCGGCCGGCTCGGCCTCGAACGCGATCGAACATACCGGATCGATGACCATCTCCAGAAAGGCGATGTGGAGCGGCGCTAAAATCAGCGGCAGGCCGAGCAGCAAGGGCAGCACCGCAAGGCCGGCGATCGGCACATGGACCGCCAGGATGTAGGCCATCGACTTGCGCAGATTGTCATAGATGCGGCGGCCGAGGCGCACGGTCTCGACGATCGAGCCGAAATCGTCGTCGAGCAACACCAGCGCCGCCGCCTCGCGGGCGACATCGGTGCCGCGGCCGCCCATCGCGATGCCGATATGCGCCGCCTTCAGCGAGGGCGCGTCATTGACCCCGTCGCCGGTCATCGCAACGACCTCGCCGCTCGCCTTCAGCGCCTCGACGATACGCAATTTCTGCTCGGGCATGGTGCGGGCGAAGACGGTGATCCCGCCGATCCGCCGCCGCAGCTCATCCTCGCCGATCGCCTCAAGCCCGGCGCCCGTCATCACCGCGCCGTCTTCGAGCCCGGCCGCCGCGGCGATCGCCGCCGCCGTCTGCGGATAGTCGCCGGTGATCATCACGACCCGGATGCCGGCGCTGCGGCATTCGCGCACCGCGGCGGGGACGGTCGGGCGCAGCGGGTCGGCCAGCCCGACGAGGCCGAGAAACTCGAACGCGAACGCGCGCGGCGACACCGGCTGTGCGTCGCCTGATGCCATCGACGCCCGCGCCACCCCCAGCACCCGCATGCCTTGCCGGCTCATCGCCTCGAGTTCGCCATCCATCGCAGCGCGGGCGGCCGGATCGAGCCGGCACAGTTGGGCGATGGCCTCGGGCGCGCCCTTGGTCGCTACGCTCAGCCGCTCCGACCCGGGTTCCTCCCAGACCTGCGTCACTGCCAGGAGGTCGGGGCGCAGACCGTATTCCCATTTGAGGATCCGGCCGTCATGCGCCGTCAGCTGCGCCGCGGCGAGTTCGTGAAAGGCTTTCTCCATCGGGTCGAACGGCGTCTGCGCGCTGGCCAGCACGCCGTATTCGAGCAGCGCGCGACACGCCTCTGGCAGCGCCCCTGGCAGCGCCCCTGGCAGCGCCCCTGGCTCGCCGGCCCGCCATTGCGCTGCGGCGGTCCACAACGCGGCGATCGTCATGCGGTTTTGCGTCAGCGTCCCGGTCTTGTCGGTGCACAACACGGTGGCGGCGCCCAATGTCTCGATCGCGGCGATGCGCCGGGTCAGCACCCGGGCGCGCGAGATGCGCCAGGCACCCATCACCATGAACACGGTCAGCACCAGCGGGAATTCCTCCGGCAGCATCGACATGCTGAGCGCGATGCCGGAGAGCAGCGCATCGAGCCACGCGCCGCGCATCAACCCGTAGAGCACCGTCGCCGCGGCGCTGACCCCGAGGCTGACGATCGCAAACCGCGTCACCAGCCGCCGGATCTGCAAGCGCAGCCGCGGCGGCTCGGTCTCGATCCGTGCGATCGCGACGCCGATCTTGCCGATCTCGCTCTTCGCCCCGGTGGCGCTGACGCGCGCCAGCCCGTGGCCGCGCACGACAAGGCTGCCGGAGAAGACTGAGGGCAGATCGTCGCCGCCCGGCCGGGCGGCCGCCGCCGCACCGACCGAAGCCGACCCGCCGGCCAGCTTGCGCACCGGCACCGACTCGCCGGTCAGCAGCGATTCGTCGACCCGCATATCGTGCCCCGACAGCAGCACCGCGTCGGCCGGCACCCGGTCGCCCTCGACGAGCACGACGGCATCGCCCCGCACGACCTCGCGGCCGGGAATGCGCCGCTCGACGCCGCCGCGAATGACGAGGGCCCGCGGGCTCGTCAGGTCGCGCAGACTTTCGAGCACGCGCTCGGTACGGCTTTCCTGGACCAGCGCGATCGACACCGAGGTGGTGGCGAAGGCGATCAGCACCACCGCTTCCTTGAGGTCGCCGAGCGCCAGATAGACCAGGGCGGCGCCGAGCAGCAGCGCGAACATCGGCTCCGCCAAGACGTCGGCCAGGAGCCGCAGCGCCGACCGCCGGGTTCGTCCCGGCAGCTCGTTGGCGCCCTCATCGCGCAACCGGGCCGCCGCCTCGGCCTCGCTGAGGCCCGCTTGCGCGGCCGCTGCGTCGTCCATCTGGCCCCCGTGCTATAAAGCTGGCGCACCATGACGCGGCGGCGGCCATGGCAAATTGATCGGGATCAATGCGACCGCCGCCGCCGCGACTAGCCTACGCTCGCCAAATGCAGGAGATTGGCAATGAACGTGGCCGATATCATGACCCGGCAGGTCGTCAGCGTAACACCGCAGATGACCATCGCCGACGCTGCCCGTCGCATGCTCGACAACCGCATCAGCGGCCTGCCGGTCGTCGATCCCGACGGCACGGTGGTCGGCATCGTGACCGAGGGCGATCTGCTGCGTCGCATCGAGACCGGCACGGCCCGTCAGCGCTCGCGCTGGTTCGAGATCTTGAGCGGGCCCGGCCGCCTGGCGGGCGAATACGTGCATTCGCATGCCCGCAAGATCGGCGAGGTAATGACCCCGGAGGTTGCCTCGGTGACGCCGCAGGATTCGCTGACAACGGTGGTCGAGCTGATGGAGTCGCGGCGCGTCCGGCGCCTGCCGGTGATCGAGGCGGGGCGGCTGGTCGGCATCATCAGCCGGGCCAATCTGGTGCGTGCCTTGCTCGACAAGCTGGCCGCGGCGGGCGGCGCCGACGTGGCCGGCGCTGCGGCGAGCGACGACGCGGCGATCCGCGACGCCATCCTGGCCGAGACGGCGAAGCAGCCCTGGGGGCCGCGGGCCAGCATCGACGTCACGGTCGAGGCCGGCATCGTCACCCTCTCGGGCAGCGTCACCGATGACCGCGAACGCGACGCGCTGCAGGTCCTCGCCGAAAACACTCCCGGCGTCAAAGCGGTGCGCAACAATCTCGTCTGGGTCGAACCGATGTCGGGGTACATCATCCCGAACTGAGATCAGGCGGCGCCGCTGCCGCCGGCGCCTGCGGCCGACCCGGCTAACCGGCAAGGCCGTCCGCGGATTCGCCGCATTCACCTCGAGGCAGCCGTCAGGCGTCGCCCAGAGCGGCGAGCGCGGCGCGGTCGCGCAGTTCGATGCGATGCGGCGTCGGAATGTCGATCACCCGGGCGCGCTTGAATGCCGACATGACGCGGCACACGGTCTCGATCGTCAACCCGAGATAGTCGGCAATGTCGTTGCGCGACATTGGCAGGTCGAGTGCCCGCGTCACCTCGCGCCGTTCGAACATGTCGAGCAGAAAGGTCGCGACCCGTTCAGGCGCGCTCATCTGCCCCAGCATCAGCATCCGGATCTGCGCGTTGGCGAGATCGCGCAGCGTCATGTCGCTCAGCCGGCGCGCCAGCCTCGGGTCGTCGTCGATCAGCCGCTCGGTGGCGCGCCCCGGGTACCGCATGACAATGACGTCGTCGACCGCCTCGGCCGAAAACAGGCGCCGCGCCCGATTGTCGAGGCCGAACCCGTCGCCGGCGAAATAGAATTCGGCGATCTGCCGGCGGCCGTCGGCGAGCAGCTTGCTAATGCGCACCGTGCCGGAGACCACCTTGAACCAGCAATCGGCCGGGTCACCCTCGGCGAAGATCTCCTCGTTGCGGGCGAAGCTGCGCCGGCTGCCAATCCCCTCGAAAGCGACGAGGGCATCGAGCTGTCCCGAGTTTGCCGCCGTACCGGAATGGTCGAGGACGTCGCCATGCGCGGAGCCGGTGAACTGCACGAACATCTCTGCCTCCATCCTGCCGTCATGGGGAGAGAATGGCCGGCCGCCGATGCCGGCGAAATTCGCAATAATCCTTAGGGATATCCCCTAAGGAGAATTACCTATATGCGCCACTTGCCGGCCTTGACCTGCATCAAGGCGGCACCAAGCGGGCCGGCGATGATCCGAGCATCACCGGTCCCTCCTGATGTGTCATTGAGGCAGCGCCATGTCCATCCGCACCATCCTTGCTGCCGCCAGCGGCGGTGCCGCCACCAGCGGCGCGATCGATCTCGGCTGCCAGCTGGCGCGCCGCTTCGAGGCGCATCTTGAAGGGTTTCACGTCCGGCCCGACCCGCGGTCGGTGTTTGCCGCGACCGGCGACATCGCCGGTCCGGGCTCCTCAACACTGGTCGAGAGCATCATGGCGCAAGCCGTCGCGGGCGCCGCCGAGGCGCATGCCCTGTTCGACGAGATCATCGCCCGCCACGGCATCGCGCATGGCGGCGTGCCGCAGCTCGCCCGCGGACCGTCGGCGAGCTGGCGCGAGGAGAGCGGCACGGCGCCGCGGCTGGTCGCCGAGCGCGGCCGGTTTTTCGATCTGGTGGTGCTGGGCCGCTCCGATCGCGTCATGCACGAGCCCCATAGCGGGACAATCGAGGAGACGCTGGCGCGCTCCGGGCGCCCGTTGGTGCTGGCGCCGGTCGAGCCGCCTTCCGGTATCGGCTATGTCATCGCGGTGGCGTGGAACGGCTCGCCGCAGGCCGTGCGGGCGCTGGCCGCGGCGCTGCCGTTTCTGCAGAAGGCCAATGCCGTCTCGCTGATCACCGCCGGCGAGGAGGGTCCCGGCGGCATGCACGCTGCGGCCGAATACCTCGCCTGGTACGGCGTCAATGTCGAGCGTCACCTGCTGCCCGCCGCCAAGGGCCGACGGCTCGGCAGGATCCTGCTGCAAGCCGCCCGCGATGTCGGCGCCGATTTGCTGGTGATGGGCGCCTACGGGCACGCCCCATGGCGCGAGCAATTGTTCGGCGGCGCGACGCGCGCGGCGCTGGCGCAGATGCCGCTGCCGTTGCTGTTGGTGCATTGACTGGTGCATTGACTGAGCCGAGCGGCCGCGAGCACGACCAGCGACAGCGCCTGCGCCGCACGCGAGCCCTCGCCGCGGGGATGCTCGCCTTATCGGGCGCGGTGTTTGTCGGCACGCTGACGGTCGGCCGGCACGGCACGCCGCTGTTGCTGTTGCGGGCGGTCGCCGAAGCGGCGCTGGTCGGCGGGCTTGCCGACTGGTTCGCGGTCACCGCGCTGTTCCGCCGGCCGCTGGGCTTGCCGATCCCGCACACCGCGATCCTCCCGGCCAACAAGGAGCGCATTGGCGAAGGGCTGGCGCGTTTCCTCGACCGGCATTTTCTGGCGCCCGAGCTGCTGCTGGCCGAGCTGCGCTCGCTGGCCATTGCCGAGCAGCTCGCCCTGTGGCTGGCGCAACGGCGCAACGCGGCCGCTCTCGCCGCCGAGATCGCCAAGGCGTTGCCGTTCCTGCTGCGTGCCGTCGACGATCGCCAGATCGCCACCTTTCTCGGCCGCGCGCTCGGCGACCGGCCGGGGGGCGACCAGCCGGGGGGCGACCAGCTGGGGGGCGACCAGCCGGGGGGCGACCGGCTGGGGGGCGACCGGCCGGGGGGCGGCCAGCTGGCGCCGCTCGTCGGCGGGCTGATCCGGGCCTTGACGGCGGCCGGCTATCACCACGCGGTGCTCGATAGCGCCCTCGACTACGCCCGCGATTTCCTGGCGCAGCACGAGGCCGAGCTCCTGCAGTCGGTGGCCGAGCGCCGGCGCCGCTGGATGCCGCGGGCGATCAATCGCGAGATCGCCCGCGCCGGGCTGCGCGGCGCGGGCGATCTGATCGAGGATCTGCGGCGGCCGGACGGCGCGGCGCGGCAGGCGCTGCTCGCCAAGATCGACGAATTCGCCGCCGCGCTGGCCGACCCTGCGGCGCTGCGGGACCTCGACCGCGCGCCGCGGGCGATCCTCGCCCGGCCGGAGGTGAGGACGTGGATCGCGGCGTCCTGGGACAGCTGCCGCGACCTGCTGCTGCGCGATCTGCGGGCGCCGTCCTCGAGGGTGCGGCGGGCACTGACACGCCTCATCGCCTCGCTCGGCGACGCGCTCGCGGCCGACGCCGCGATGCGCCAGCGGCTCGACGCCGCCCTCGAAGCCGTCATCGTCGAGGCGCTGCCGTGGCGCGCCGAGCTGATCCGCTTTGTCACCGAGGTCGTCCGCCGCTGGGAGCCGCATGCCTTCTCCGACCGCATCGAGACCGCGGTCGGCGCTGATCTGCAATACATCCGGATGAACGGGACGATCGTCGGCGGGCTGGTCGGCGGCATCCTCTACGCGCTCTCGCTGCTGGCCCGGTGAAGTCGCGCGCGTCCCCGCTGCCCGGACCCGCTGCGAGGCGGATCCGGGCGCCGGGAGCCGCGATGGTCTAAGCAAACTTTCCTTGATTCGCGCCCAAATCGTCAGCCTTCCTCGTTCACTCCCTCTCCGCCCCCGGGGGCGGAGAGGGTTGGGGTGAGGTGGGGGATGCCAGAGCGCTCGCGGGCACCCACCTCACCTTCCCACGCCTGCAGCGTGGGCCCCTCCCTCCCCCCCCTGAAGGGCGGCGAGGGGAAATGTGGATCGCGTTTAGCAATTCTGCTTAGCGGCTCAGGCGCGGGCGCCCCGGTAGAGCGGGCCGCGGACGATCTGGCCGGGCAGCGCGTCGGTCAATTCGCCCTTGTCAAGCAGCACGGCGCCGTTGACGACGACATAATCGATGCCGACCGCGTCGCGCTTCACCTCGACGCCGCCCGCCGGCAGCGTCGCGGTCAGCTCGCGCGGCTTGGAGGCGATCGTGTCGGGGTCGAAGATCGTGATATCGGCCGCCTTGCCGGGCGCGATAAAGCCGCGATCGGCAAGGTCGTGCATCAGCGCCGTCTTGCCGGTCAGGCGATAGACGGCCTCTTCCAATGGCATCGCCTGCTCGTCGCGCACCCAATGGCCCAACAGGTGCGTGCTGTATTCCTGGCGGTCGGCGGTATGCGGGCGGGCGCCGCCGTCGCTGGTGCCGATCACCGTGTAGGCCGAGCCGAGGATCTGCTTCTGCGCCGCCGGGTCCTTGTTGCGGTCGATCGCGATAAAGCAGGTCTGCAGGTCCTCGTCGAGCGACAGGTCGAGGAACGCATCGATCGTGCTCTTGCCCTGCTGGTGGGCGAGCTGCGCGACGCTCCGGCCCTCGAGGCCGCGGTTCTGGCCCTTCGCGGTCATGAACACCTCGACGAGGTCCCAGCGCCGGTTGAAGAAGCCGCGGGTGCGGCCGCGCCGGTCGGTCATGCCGCCCTGCTGGGCGACGGTGCCCTCGACCGCTTCGGCGCTCAGCGCCCGGCGGGTTTCGGGATCGCGGAAGGCCCGCATGCGCTCCTCATAGGGGCGTGCCATCACCTCGTCCCAGGTCGGCATGCCGTGGAAGATGCCCTCGGGGTTGGTGATGTCCTCGTCCTGCGGGACACTGAGGCCGCGCCGCAGGTCGAAGATCGCGCCGGCAACGACCGAGGTGCACGAGCCGTAGCAGCGCGTGCCGCTCCTGAACGATTGTTCGAGCCAGCGCAGGTGCTCCTGCCACTCGCCGGGGTTGGCGATCGGCTGCGACACGAGGTTGTAGATCGACGGCCGGCCGGTGCGCGCCGCCAGCTCGTGGGCGACCCGGCGCGTCTCCTTGGTGCCGCCCGGCGCGCCGCCTGCCACCTGCAAGATGCCGGTGCCGAGTTCGCCGAGGACGCCGGCCAAGGCCCAGCGCTCGTCGTCATTGCCGACCCCGGCCGGATCGCCGCGGTCCTTCGGGGCGGTCGAGAAGCCGAGCGCGCCGGCGTGCATCGCCTCGCGGATCAGAAGCTGCATCGCCGCCAGTTCCTCGGGCGTCGCCTGGCGTTCGGCCGAGGCTTCGCCCATCACATAGCGGCGAACCCCGGAATGGCCGATCAGGGTGCCGACATTGATGCCGCGCCGCCTGCCGAGCGCCGCCATGTAGTCGCCGACCGATTCCCAGTTCACATCGAGCCCGGCCTTCATCACCGACAGCGGGATCTGCTCGGCCTCGGCGAAGAACTCCAGATACCATTCGGCGTCGCCGGGACGCACCGGCGCGATGACCTGGCCGCATTGGCCAACCACCACGGTGGTGTGGCCGTTATGCACCGAGGAGCCGCAATACGGGTCCCACACGGCCTGCGGATCGAAATGGGTGTGGTGGTCGATAAACCCCGGGGCGACGACGCGGCCCGCGGCGTCGATCGTGCGCCGGGCGGCGCCGAGCGACTTGCCGACGCCGACAATCCTGCCCTGGTGCACCGCCACATCGGCCTGGAACGCCGGCTCGCCCGAGCCGTCGACGACGCGTCCGTTCCTGATAAGGAGATCATACGTCATGGCTTTCCTCCCGTTGCCCCGCTGGTCGGGCCCCGGCCATCACGCCAGATGGCGCCAGATGGCTCCCGCCAGGCTTCCTGCGGTGATCGCACGGCGCGAGATTAGGCCATCGCGCCGGGTGCGGCAATCTGCGCGCTTGCGCGGCCGGCATGCGTCGGACGGGCGTCCGGCAGGGGCTCGCGAAGCTGTAGCGCGACGGTGACAATACCCCGGGCGAGCCTGTAGCATCGCCCGCGACAAACGGGAGAAGCGGCATGGCGATCGGCAAGGATCTCGCGGGCAAGGTGGCGATCGTCACCGGCGCCAGCAGTGGCATCGGCGCCGCCAGCGCGC